>JANPHA010000397.1:0-11707 GCA_031424255.1 Burkholderiales bacterium
TGTGTGCAAGAATCCACATCACAAGAACAAGCCGGATGCGACGCATCCATCCACGAGGAGACGACATGCAGCATTGCCGATTTCTGATCACGTGCACTGTGTTCACCGCCTCGCCGCGCACGAATGGCGCCGAACCCTCCGGGTATTTGTCGAGCAGATCCTTGCCCTGCCACCAGCCGGCGAAGTGGAACGGCATCCAGCTCGTACCGGTGCCGACGCGTTCCGTCACCAGCGCCCTCGCCTTCAACTTCGCGCCCGTGGGCGTGTTCACCCAGACCCAGTCCCAGTACTTGATGTTGCGGTCGGCCGCATCCTTGGTGTTGATCTCGATGAAGTTCTCCTGCTGCAGCTCGGCGAGCCACGGGTTGGAGCGCGTCTCGTCGCCGCCGCCCTCGTACTCGACCAGGCGTCCCGAGGTCAGGATCAGCGGGTATTTCTCCGCGACCTTGTCGGATATCGCGCGCTGCTGCACGGTCTTGTAGAGCGTGGGCAGGCGCCAGAACGCCTTCTTGTCGTCGTGCGTCGGATACTTCGCCACCATGTCGGGGCGCGGGCTGTAGAGCGGCTCGCGGTGCTGCGGCACGCCGTCGGGGAAGTTCCAGACGACCGCGCGCGCCTTCGCGTTGCCCCACGGATGCACGTTGTGATTGACCATGCACACGCGCTGGATGCCGCCGGAAAGATCGGTCTTCCAGTTCTTGCCCTCGGCTTCCTTCTGCTCGTCCGGCGTGAGCTCCTCCCACCATCCCAGTTTCTTCATCAGGATGTGGTCGAACTCCGGGTACCCGGTGGTGATGTCCGAATCCTTCGGGAAGGAGCCGTCCTCGGCGAGCAGGTTCACGCCGTCCTTGGTGATGCCGAAGTTCGCGCGGAAGCAGCCGCCGCCGTCCATCATCTTGAGATCGGTGCGATACAGCACCGGCGAGCCCGGATGCTTGATCTCGGGCTTGCCGTAGCACGGCCACGGAAGCCCGAAATAATCCCCGTTGATGTCGTAGCCCGATTCCTTGTCGATCACCGAGGTCGTGCAGCGCAGCGACTTCGGGTCGAAGTGCTGCATGAGCCGCATGTGGGCCTTGAGCCGCTCGGGGGATTGCCCGGTGTAGCCGATGGTCCAGTTGCCGGCGTTGATCTCGCGCAGGATGTCCTCGGGCGAGGGCTCGTCCCAGCCGCTCTTGTCCTTCACCAGCTTCACGTTCTTCACGAACTGGTCGGCATAGCCGAATTTCTTCGCCAAGGCGTACATGATCGTGTGGTCGGGCTTCGACTCGAACAGCGGCTCGATCACCTTCTCGCGCCACTGGATCGAGCGGTTCGACGCGGTGGCCGACCCGGAAGTCTCGAACTGCGTGGCGGCCGGCAGCAGGTAGACGCCGTCCTTGCGGTCGGGCATCGCGGAAGCCGCGGTCGGATACGGGTCGATCACGACCATCAGGTCGACCTTCTCCATCGCCTGCTTCATCTCCAGGCCGCGCGTCTGCGAGTTCGGTGCGTGCCCCCAGTAGATGACCGCGCGCAGGTTCGAATCCTGGTCGATGAACTCGTTCTTCTCGAGCACGCCGTCGATCCAGCGCGACACCGTCATGCCGGGCTTTTCCATCAACGCCTGCGAGGCGAAGCGGCCCTTGAGCCATTCGTAGTCCACGCCCCACACGCGCGCGAAATGCTTCCACGCGCCGGCCGCGATGCCGTAGTAACCGGGCAGCGAGTCCGGGTTGGGGCCGACGTCGGTGGCGCCCTGCACGTTGTCGTGGCCGCGATAGATGTTGGCTCCGCCGCCGGACACGCCGATGTTGCCGAGCGCCAGCTGCAGGATGCAGGAGGCGCGCACGAACGCGTTGCCGGTCGTGTGCTGCGTCTGCCCCATGCACCAGATGATGGTCGAGGGCTTGTTCTTCGCCATGGTCTCGGCGGCGATGTATACGTCGCCTTCGGACACGCCGGTGACTTCCGTCACCTTGTCCGGCGTCCACTTCTTCAGGCACTCCTCCTTGATCTTTTCCATGCCGTAGACGCGAGCGTTGATGTACTCGTTGTCTTCCCAGCCGTTCTTGAAGATGTGGTGCAGCATGCCGAAGATCAGCGCGACGTCGGTGCCGGAGCGGAAGCGGATGTACTGGTCGGCCTTCGCGGCGGTGCGCGTGAAGCGCGGGTCGGCCACGATCATCTTGGCACCCGTCTCCTTCGCGTGCAGCGCGTGCAGCATCGACACCGGGTGCGCCTCGGCGGCGTTGGACCCGATGAAGAACATGCACTTGGTGTTCTGCAGGTCGTTGTACGAGTTGGTCATCGCCCCGTAGCCCCAGGTGTTGGCAACACCCGCGACCGTGGTCGAGTGGCAGATGCGCGCCTGGTGGTCCATGTTGTTGCTGCCGAACATGGAAACGAACTTGCGGAACATGTAGGCCTGCTCGTTGCTGTGCTTCGACGAGCCGATCCAGAAGACCGCGTCGGGGCCGCTGTCCTTGCGGATCGCGAGCAGCTTGTCGCCGATCTCGTTGATCGCCGTCTCCCAGCTGATCCGGCGGTACTTGCCGTCGACGAGCTTCATCGGATACTTGAGCCGATGGGAATGCTCGGTCATGCCATGCTCGCGCACCGACGCACCCTTGGCGCAGTGCGCGCCGAGGTTGATCGGCGAGTCGAATACCGGCTCCTGGCGCACCCACACGCCGTCGGTCACCACGGCATCGATCGAGCATCCGACCGAGCAGTGCGTGCAGACGGTGCGCTTCACCACCGTGTTGCCGGCCTTCTGCTGGGCCTGCGCCTCGCCGATGAAATTCAATGGCAGCTGGCTCGCGAAAGCGGCGGCGCCCGCGGTGAGGCCGGTGCCCTTGAGGAATGTGCGTCGATCGACGGTCTTCGCGGCCAGCGCGGAGGCCGCGCGGGCGAGCGGGTTCACGGCCTGGGCCGGTGCCTGGGATTTGCGCGTGAGCAGCATGGTGGGCTCCTCAGACTTCGGTGGTCTTGTAGTACTTCAGGATGTGCGGCGTGACGCGATAGCCGTCGGTCTTCGCTTCGACGGTCGCATCGGTGCCGGCCGCCTTCTCGGCCTGCTTGCGCGCGGCGGCGACGGCTGCGACCGCTCCGGCTCCGCCCAGGCCGGCGGCGAGCAGGAAGTTGCGGCGGGTGGCGGGCTTGACGGTTTTCATCTCATGCCTCCTCTTTCTTGGGACTCGTGACTCGGCAAATTCAATCCAGCTGGAACGATTCGGCCTCGAGCGCCGCGAACGCGGCGCCGAGGGCGGCGACCTTGCGGTAATAGTTGGCCTGCGAGGCGCGCTTCAGCGCCTCGAAGAATTTGTCCACCCCGGGTTGAAGGTGGCCCTCGAAGAACCTGCGCTGCTCGGCCACACTCGCCGGCGAGCGGCCCGCGCCGCCCACGACCAGCACGCGCATCACGTCGAGGATCGCGGCGAAATGGTCCTCGGGCTCGGTGACATTGCCGCGACGGGCGAGGCCGAGCGCGGACATGTCCGCCTGCAGGCGCACGCGCGGATGATCGACCGCGGTGGCGCCGCTGTAGAAGCCGGCATAGATCGAGACGGCGGCCTTGCCGACGCCGTCGAAGAGCGTTTCGTACTCTTCCTGCGCCGCATCGGCGTCCATCGCGCAGGACGCGTCGATCAGCTCCTGCCACGCGCGGGCGAGCGCCGGATCGCCGCTCGCCGCCATCGGCTCCGCGTCGGCGATGCTGCGCAGCAGCCCGGCGTCGGGCGCCGCATGCAGCAGCCGCGCGAGCAGCGAGTAGAAATCGCCCCGCGCCGCTTCCTCCGGCGCAAGTGCGCGATGCACGGAGACCGGGGCCGCGGACATCAGGGTTTGCCTCCCAGCGTGAGGATCGACGCCTCGTCCCTGGACGCCATCATGTCCACGACACGGCAGTCGGCGCACATCTGCAGCCGGCGCAAGGCGTTGCCACTGGAGAACATCGAATGCCCGGCAAGCCTTCCCACCATCGCGTCGACCATGAGCCTGGTGCCGAACGGCTTGTTGCAGCTGATGCAGTGGAACGGCTGGGTCTCGTTCAGCACGCGCGGCTCGCGCACGGCCGGCGTGAGCAGCAGCCGCGGGGCGAGGCGGATCGCGTCTTCGGGACAGGTGTTCGCGCACAGGCCGCATTGCACGCAATTGCGCTCGAGGAACTTGAGCAGCGGCTGGTCGACGCCGTCCATCAGCGCCGATTCGGGGCAGGCCCCGACGCACGCGAGGCACATTGTGCACTTGTCGTGGTCGACGCGCACTTCTCCGAAGGGCGCGCCGGCCGGGAGCGCGATCTCGTCGACCTCCCGCGGCGCGTGCTTCGCCAGGTGCTCGACCGCGAATTCGATCGCGGTGCGCTTGTCGTTGGAGAGCAGGAACGTGGCGGGCGCCGCGACGCCGGACGCGGGCTCGAACGACGAAAAGGCGTGGGCGAGGGCCGCGGCGTCGCTCGCGACGATCAGCCTGAAATGAACGCCCTCGTAGCCGAGGGCCGACACGATCGCCTGCGCGATCGCCATCTGTTCGCGCAACGCCTCCAGGTAATCGCGGTCTTCGTTCCCGGTCGCGACGATCGCCACCTGGCTCGCGCCGAACGCGATCGCCGGCAGCAACAGGTCGAGCCCGATCGCCGCCACGTGCAGCGTCTCGAGCGGCAACGCGCGCGCTGGCAGCCCGAGATCCGTCGCCGCGGCCTGCAGCAGCAGCTCGCGACCATCGCCGCCATTGTGAAAAACAATGCACGCATCGCGCCCGCCGGCGTTGCGGTAGGCCGACAAGACCTGCTTCAGCTGCGCGCCGCGATCGGGCACGCGCGGGTATTGGTAGGACATCGCGCCCGACGGGCAGACCGTGGCGCACGCGCCGCATCCCATGCACAGGTGCGGATCGACCTTCACGTGGTCGCCGTCGGAAGAGATCGCCTCGGTCGAGCAGATCTCGATGCACGCGTTGCACCCGGTCACCTGCGAGCGGCTGTGGGCGCAGATGCTCCCGCGATACGCGAAGTATTTCGGCTTCTCGAACTCGCCGATCGAATCGCGCAGCTCCGTGAGCGCTTCGAGGAGGGCCGGCTCCGCGGAGGGAGCGCGGTAATAGCCCTGCGGCGGCTGGCGCATCCCGAGCAGCGGTGCGTCGGAAAAATCCAGCACGAGGTCGAAGCGCGCCGGCGTGGGCTCCATCGAGACGCCCTGCAACGCGGCGCCGAGGCCCGCGATCGTCGCGGTGAATTCTCCGAGGTAGCCGGTGAGGCCCTCGATGCGTCCCGACCACGACGTGTACGGGACGCCGGTTTCCGCCGGGCCGCTTTCCAGGACGGTGACATGCAGATCGCGCGCGAGGCTCGCGGCGCTTGCGCGCGCGCGCTCGGGCGATGCGCCCGCGACGATCAGCAGGTTGCCGCGCGATTGATAGGAGACGCTGGCCACGGGATCGGGCGGCGCCAGGTTCACGAGCGATGCGAGCGCCACCATCTTCGGCGCACAGTCGATCGACTCGGAGGACCACCCGCGGCTTTCGAGAACAAGCGAGTCGATCCGGAGTTGGGACCCGGGCTTGCCTCCCGTGCTCACGGGATCTGAGACCTCGATTGCTGCGGTCATTCCGATTCGCAGTTACCGCTTCCGGCCGGTGTGCAGGTCCGAAAACGCTCCTTGTTTATTGGCCCCAAGCTTCCCTCCTGAGGGTCCCGGCATGCCTGCCTTCTTTTGGTGCAGTTTACACCCAATGCCCCCGCGGAAATCCCCGCACCGGCAGTACGTTTCATATTTTCGCTGGGGGTATTCGGGGCTCCGGTTGCGCCGCGGGCGCAGGCTGCGCGGCATCGTCGATGCGCTCGGGTGGCAGCGCATTTTCCGCCCCTTGCGGCAATTGCGGCGCCGGCACCGAGGCGTCTTCCACGGCTTGCGGGCGCTCTGCCTGCGCATCGAGCACCTCCTTGGCGATCGCCTTCGCCTCCGGATCGATGTACTCGCCCAGCCGCGCCGTCTGGTACATCCGGTCGAGCCATCCTTCCGGAATCGGATCCGGCTTGGAGTAGTCGTCGATGTAGACGTCCAGCCCATCCATCACGTTGAATTGCGGATCCTGGAAGAGGGTTTTCAGCGCGGCGCGGCGCGTGGCGGGATCCACCTCCGCCTGCATGAAGGGAGTGAAATCGGATTCCGGCGTGAGGGATTCGAGGGGCGGAAGGGGTTGCTGTTGTTCGACGGGCAATTGGGTCCCGGCCTGCGCCGGGATGACGGTCTCAGCCTGCGCCGGGATGACGGGCTGCGCGCTCGGCTGCGCCATCGAGGCGAGCTTGCGGCGCGACCAGCGCGACAGGAAGTTGCCGTCCTTCACCGGCTGCCCTTCTCGCGCAGGCGCCCTTCCTTGCCCTCGAACGATTTCGGCTTCTGGCGTCGCTTGGGCTCGGGGCGGTAGTTGTCCTCGACCCATTGGCCCACCCACGCGGCGAGTTCCGGCCACGCGACGACCCGATCGACCTTCTCGCCGCCGTCCATCCAGCGCGCCGCCTCGTTATAGGAGAGCGTGGCCTGGAACGGATAGGGATCGCCCCCCGGCTCGTCGGTGCGCAGCGATACGAACACGCTCGGCGCCTCGCTCGAGACGTTGAGGTAATAGCCTTCGGCCTCGTCCTCGAACAACGTGACCACGAACCCCGGATACAGGCGCTGCAGCGTGCGGGCATCCTCGACAATCGTGCGCGGCTCGCCGCCGACGTCGGGAACCACGCCGAGCAGCTGCCAGCGGTGGGATTCCCAGCGGCTCTCGACCTCTTCGCGCTCGAGGATCACGGCGAGTTTCTGCGAGGGTTTTTCGCTCATGGGATGACTATACTATCGGTCCCATGTCGAAAACCGTGATCGCATTGCAGGAGGCGCGCAGCGCGCTTCCGATTCCGCCGCGCAAGCCCGCGGGCACGGCGACGCCGCTCGCCGATGCGCGCGCGCGAGCTCTGCACGACCTGCGGATCTCGGTCACCGACCGCTGCAATTTCCGCTGCACCTACTGCATGCCGAAGGAGGTGTTCGACGCGAGCTACTCCTTCCTGCCGCACGCGCAGATCCTCACGTTCGAGGAGATCGTGCGGCTCGCGCGGCTCTTCCACGCGCACGGCACCCGGAAGATCCGCCTGACCGGCGGCGAGCCGCTGTTGCGCAAGGGAATCGAGCGCCTCGTGGAGATGCTGCGCACCGCACTGCCCGATGTCGACCTCACGCTCACCACCAACGGCTCCGCGCTGAAGGCCCACGCGCAGGCGCTGCGGCAGGCAGGGCTCGACCGCATCACGGTGAGCCTCGATTCTCTCGACGAGGCGACGTTTCGGGCGATGAACGACGTGGACTTCCCGGTCGCCAAGGTTCTCGAGGGCATCGACGCGGCGAGCGACGCGGGCCTCGCGCCGGTCAAGGTGAACATGGTGGTGAAGCGCGGCGTGAACGACCACCAGGTCGTCGACATGGCGCGCCATTTCCGCGGCAGCGGCCACATCGTGCGCTTCATCGAATTCATGGACGTGGGCTCGACCAACGGCTGGCGCATGGACGATGTGATCCCGTCGGCTGAAATCGTGCGGCGCATCGCGGAGCATTTTCCCCTCGAGCCGGCCGAAGCCAACTATGGGGGCGAGGTGGCCGAGCGGTGGCGCTATTTCGACGGCGGCGGCGAGGTCGGCGTGATCTCCTCGGTCACCGGCGCCTTCTGCTCCACCTGCACCCGCGCGCGGCTTTCCACCGACGGCTCCCTCTACACGTGTCTCTTTTCCCAGCGCGGCTACGACCTCAAGTCATTGCTGCGCGGCGGCGCCGACGACCCCGCGATCTGCGATGCGATCGCCGCCATCTGGGAGCGCCGCGCCGACAACTACTCCGAGGTCCGCACCGCGCAGACCGCGCGCGAGCGCAAGGTCGAGATGTCGTTCATCGGGGGCTAGGCGTGGCGTACCGGCCGCTGCTTACGCACAACGCGCGCCCCGCGACCTACAGCGTCGATGCGATCGACGAATCGGGGAAAACGGTTCCCACGCCGATCGCCGGCGAGCATCCGCTCACGCTCTATGTGGACAACAAGGAGCTGGTCACGCTGATGACGCTCGGCGCGGCCCCCGAGGCGCTCGCGATCGGGTTCCTGCGCAACCAGCGGCTCGCGACCTCGATCGACGAGATCGTCGCGGTGCAAGTGGATTGGGAAGTGAACGCGGTCGCGGTGACCACGCGCAACGGCCTCACCGACCTCGAGAAGAAGACCGAGAAGCGCACCGCCACCACCGGCTGCGGACAGGGCACCGTGTTCGGCGACCTGATGGCCGACATCGAATCGGTGCGCCTCGACGACTCGCTGCGCGTCGACGAAGAGACGCTCTTCGGGCTACTCAACGCGGTGCGCGTGCACGAATCGATCTACAAGCAGGCCGGCGCGGTGCACGGCTGCGCGCTCGCGAAAGGCGCGGAGATCCTCACGTTCGTCGAGGACGTGGGCCGCCACAACGCGGTCGACGCGATCGCCGGATGGATGTGGCTCGAGGGCATCGACGGCGGCGACAAGATTTTCTACACCACCGGGCGCCTGACTTCCGAGATGGTGATCAAGGCGGCGCAGATGGGCATCCCGGTGCTGGTCTCGCGCTCCGGCCTCACCAAGATGGGATACGACGTCGCGTCGCAGGTCGGGCTCACGATGATCGGGCGCGCGGTGAACAAGCATTATCTTTTGTTCACCGGGGCTCACCGTCTGGTAAAACGACGCCTGTCCACCGTTCGGGAGCCGTCATGAGCGTGCAGATATCGCGATTCGCCCTCGTCGCGGTTCTCGCTTTCGCCGGACTCGCCGAAGCGACGCAGACGCAGACGCGGCTGGTCACGCTTCCTCCGGCGGGCATCTCCTCCAGCTACCCTTTCATTTTCGAAGCGCGCGTGAAGTTCTTCGGCCTCGCGTGTAATCCTGGAGCGTCCGCGCTTCCGGGCGGCAACCTGGAGATGAGCGACAACGGCTTGCTGGTCCGGCGCAAAGCCATTGCTGCTTACTCATTCTCGTTCTGCGACCAAGACGGCTCTTTCAGCCCGGGCACCTTGCTCGAGTTCGTTCCCAGCATGTCCTTCGGGACCCACGTAATCGACGTCGTGTACAGCGGCTCGGGCGCCTATGAGCGCTCTTCGACGCAATTCACGATCTCGGTCTTGCCGGGTTTCTCGGGTGCGGCGAGCCCGGAATACGGCACGGTGACCGCCGGGGTCATGGGCTTTGGCCAAGCGCTGTTCTGCACCCTTCAACATGGAGCGATGGTGACGCCCGCCGGAATTCCCGTGGCGCAACCGCCCGCCGGCGACGTCGTGTTTCCCGACGGATTCTTCGCGTACCAGATCGGAGATTGCCACGACACCGCCAATTTCACCGTGGTTCCCCCGAACAGTCGACCGAGGTTGCGGCTGTTGCTCCTGGAATTCTCGTCGCCGATTCCCCCTGACGCGACGTTCTGGATGCACGGGCCTACGCCCGAGGAATCCGCTCCTTCCTGGCACCAGGTCTTTCCGCAAGTTTCCGGGCGCAAGGCGCTGTTCGCCGTCTACGCAAATGCAGATTCACCCACTGTCCCCTTTTACCAGCAGGTCACCAGCGGAGTCATCGGTCTCGCGGTGCCGAAGTCGCCCACGCTGTCGTTGCTCCCCGAAGGACTCTGGTGGGGCGGCCCCACCGAAAACGGCTGGGGTATGAGCATCGCGCGCCAGGGCACGATGCTGTTCAACACCTTCTTCGTCTACGACGCGAGCGGCACGCCGCAATGGGTCGTGATGCCGGGAGGGACGTGGAACGCGTCCTTCACGAGCTTCACCGGAAACCTCTACATCCCCACCGGTTCCTGGTTCGGCGCCTACGACGTGTCGCGCTTCAGCTCTGGCATCCCGGTGGGCACGGCGACATTCACCTTCTCCGAAGAACACGCCGGCACGGTGTCGTACTCGATCGCAGGCGTATCGGCAACCAAGTCGATCATGCGACAGATGTTCGGCGCTGGCGCCGCACCTGCCACGAACTACACCGGGCTCTGGTGGGGCGGCACCTTCCAGCGCGGATGGGGCCTGTCGATCACGCAGCAAGCCGGGACGCTCTTCGCGGTCCTGCATACCTACGACCATGACGGCACGGTGACCTGGTTCGTGATGTCCGCCGGCTCGTGGACCGCGGCGAACACGTATTCCGGCCCCCTCTACCGCACCCATGGCTCGGCGTGGATGGGCGCGGCGTACGACGCCAAGGCGTTGCGCGTGGATCCGGTCGGGACCATGACGCTCACCTTCGATGCGCAGGGGAACGCAATGTTGTCGTATGTGGTCGACGGCATCGCGGCCAGCAGCTTCATCGAGCGGCAGCCGTTTTGAGTGAAGCCACGCTGCGCTGCCACTGTGGCGGCGTCGAGATCGTCGCGACGTTTCCGTCGCGCTTCTGCTGCCACTGCTATTGCTGGAGTTGCCGCACCGCGCACGCGGCGCCGCTCGTCACCTGGATCGGCTTCAAGCGTTCGCAGGTGAGGTTCGCGAAGGGAGAGGAGCTGGTGCGCGACTACGTTTCCTCGCCGGGCACGCGGCGCAAGTTCTGCAATCATTGCGGCACGCGCCTCGCATTCGAATCGGAGCACGGCCAATGGGCCGACGAGATGCATTTCCCGCTGGCACTTTTCGTGACACCGGTCGATCGCGCGCCCGACGGCAACGCGTTCGCCGAGGAGCGCCCGCACTGGTCACCGTTCCACTCGTTCACCGATGATTGAGGTGACCGGCGTGGTGCTTGCCGGCGGCCAGGGCAGCCGCATGGGCGGCGTCGACAAGGGCCTGCAGCCATTTCGCGGCAAGCCGATGGTGGCGCATGCGGTCGAGCGCCTCGGCGCGCAAGTCGACGAGCTGCTGATCAATGCCAACCGCAATCCCGAGGCGTACGCCGCATTCGGCCATCGCGTGATCGCCGACGAGATCGAGGGCTTCGCGGGCCCGCTCGCCGGCTTCGAGCGCGGCTTGGCGCACGCCGCAGGAACGCTCGTCGTGACGGCGCCCTGCGACTCGCCCTTCCTGCCGCTCGACCTGGTCGCGCGGCTGCGCGCGGCGCTGGAAACGGCCGATGCGCAACTCGCCGTCGCGAAGACCGGCGACCAGGCCCATCCGGTGTTCAGCCTGATGCGCCGCGACGTGCACGATTCCCTGCGGCAATTCCTCTCGAGCGGTGAGCGCAAGATCGACCGCTGGTACGCGGCGCTCGCGGTGGTCGAGGTGCCGTTCGACGACAACCCCGACGCCTTCCTCAACATCAACACCCGCGCGGAGCTGGACAGCCTCGAGCCGCGCGGCGCCTGAATGCCCGCCGCGCTGCGTCGATCGCGCCCGCCGCTGCCGCGCTACGCGGTCGCGTGGTTTCCCGCGTTCAAGGGCATCGAGCGCGTCGAGGCGTTCCGCGCGCGCCACGATCCGATGGCCGCGCACATCCCGGCGCACGTGACGCTCGTCTTCCCGTTTCCCACGGCCAACTCGCGATTGCAGGTCGAGACCCACGTGCAGCGCATCGTCTCGCGCTGGCCGCCGGTCGCGGTCACGTTCCGGGCAGTACGCCTGGAGGCCAACGAATTCGTGTTCCTGATGGCCTCGCGCGGAGCGGCCGCGCTCACGCAGCTTCACGACAAGCTCTACACCCGCTCGCTGCAGCAGAGCCTGCGCCGCGACCTGCCCTACGCGCCGCA
>JANPHA010000398.1:0-19063 GCA_031424255.1 Burkholderiales bacterium
CCCCAATTCAAAGCTGAATTGAGGAGTCTGACCCCCGAATTCAAAGCTGAATTGAGGAGTCTGACCCCCGAATTGAGAGCAGCTTTTCGGCGGTGCGGCCGATGATCAGGTCGCGCTCGTCGGCGCTCAATGCGACGAGGCGCTCGACATCGCCGAGGGGGTCTGCGAGGCCCATGTCGAAGCAGTAGTCGCTGCCGAGCACCACGCGGTCGGCGCCCACCAGCTTGATCAAATGGTAGTTGGTCCCGGCGTTGTGCCCGATCGTGTCGTAGGTGAAGCGCCGCAGGTATTCGCTCGGCAGCTTTTTCATGTGCTTGAGCTCGGGGCGCACGCGCGTGCCGTGGTCGAGGCGGCCGATGAGCCAGGGGAACGTCCCGCCCGCGTGCGGAAGATTGATCTCGAGCCGGGGAAAAGCATCGAGCACGCCGCCGAAGATCAGCGACGCGGCCGCAACGCCGGTGTCGTAAGGATTGCCGAGCAGGTTTTTCAGGTAATAGCGCTCGGTGCGCTCGCGCGCGAGCGTATCGATCGGATGCAGGAAGATCGTCCAGCCGAGCTCCTCCGCCTTCGCGTAGACATCCCAGAAACGACGCTCGTCGAGGTTCGTGCCGTTCACGTGGGTCGCGAGGTACATGCCGCGCATCCCCGGCAGCTTCGCGGCGCGCTCGAGCTCCTTCAGCGCGAGCTCGGGCGCCTGCATCGGCAGCATCGCGAGGCCCACGAAGCGTTGCGGATACTTGAGGTGCGCGGCGGCCGCGGCGTCGTTGTAGGCCTGCGAGAGTGCCAGCCCGAGCCCGGGCGATGCCCAGTAGACCATCGGCGCGGTGAGCGAGAGCGCGTGCACGTCGACCCGCTGGCGATCCATCCCGTCGAGCCGCAGGCCGAGATCGACGAATTCCTCGTCGAACGCGTTGACGATCTTCTCGGTGCGGATGGTATAGCCCCTGGCGGTGCGCTCGAGGCGCGCGCCTTCGGCCGGGCCGTCACGCTCGAACAGCCTCAGCCACTCCGCCGGATACCAGTGGGCGTGGGTATCGATCGCTCGGCACGAGTGCATGGGCGGCAGGTTATCATGGAAGAAATCCGATCGAAGGAGGACCGCGATGGAAATCAAACGCGTCGACCACTACTCGATCCGCACGCTCGACCTGGAAGGATCGAAGCGTTTCTACACCGAAGTGATCGGGCTGAAGGTGGGCCCCCGCCCGCCGTTCGACTTCCCCGGCTACTGGCTCTACAGCGGCGATCCGCCCGGCGACCTGCACAACAGCGCGCGCAACTACGGCATGGTGCACCTGATGGGTTGCAATCCCGACGATCCGCGCTCGCTCAACGAATACGTCGGCGACCGCGATCCCGCCACGCTCAAGGGCAGCACCGGGGCGCTCGACCATGTCGCGTTCGCGGCGACCGGGCGCACCGCGATGGCCGAGCGCTGCCGCCGGCACAGCGTCGATTTCTTCGAGCGGGCGGTGCCGCTTCTCGGGCTGCACCAGATGTTCATCAAGGATCCCGACGGCGTGACGATCGAGCTCAACTACCCCGCCTCCGAGGCGCCGAAGCAGCAGGCCGTGCAGGCCACCGCCGCGTCCCGCTAAGGCGCACGCATGTCCGCCGTGGCGCAAGCCGCTTCACCGGCGCCGGTGCTGCGCCTGGAGCAGGCGATCGCCCTCGCCCGCGCGATGGTGCCGGAGCTCGCGGCGCGCGCCGCGCACGCCGAAGAGCTGCGCCGCTGTCCGGACGAATCGGTGCGCGCGCTGCAGGGCTCGGGGCTGATGCGCGCTCTGCAGCCGCGCCGCGTCGGCGGCTCCGAGCTCGAATGGGTCGCGCTCATCGACGTGAGCTCGGAGCTCGCGCGCGGCTGCGCCTCGACCGCGTGGAACTGGGCCAACTGGGCGGTGCACCACTGGATGCTGGCGCTCTGGCCGCGGCAATGCCAGGACGAGGTCTGGGGTCCGGATCCCGCGGTGCTGATCGCCTCGGCGCTGATGTTTCCGCCGGGCAAGGCGGTGCGCGTCGCCGGGGGCTACCGGTTGAGCGGGCGCTGGCCGTTTTCGAGCGGCGTCGACTCGAGTGCCTGGAACATGCTCGGCGCGATCGTGCCGGGTGCGGAATCCGCCGAGATGCGCATGTTCGTCGTCCCGCGCGCGGACTACCGGCTGATCGACACCTGGCACGCGATGGGCCTGCGCGGCACCGGCAGCAAGGACGTGGAGGCGAGCGACATCTTCGTCCCCGAGCATCGCACGCTCGCGGTCGACGCGACGAAAGGCGGCGACGTGCATCCGGGCGCCGCCGCCAATCCCGGCGCGCTCTTCCGCATCCCCTGTTTCGCGGCGCTGCCGCACATGCTCGCCGGCATTCCACTCGGCATCGCACAGGCCGCCCACGACACGTTCGTCGAGGGCATCCGCGGGCGCGTGTCGCGCTATTCCGGCAAGAGCCTCGCCGACATGACCGCGGTGCAGATCAAGATCGCAGAGGCCGCCGCGTGCATCGATACCGCGCGCCTCGTGCTGCGCCACCACTGCGAGCGGGCCCAGGCGATCGCCGAAAGCGGCGCGGTGCCCGACCTGGCGACCAAGGCCACGTGGCGGCGCGACGGCGCCTTCGCCGCGCAGCTCTGCGGGCGCGCGGTCGACATCGTCTTCCACGAGTCCGGCGCGGGGGCGCTCTACGACCAGCATCCGCTGCAGCGCGCATTCCGCGACGTGCACGCGGCGAACGCACACATCTCGATGATTTGGGAGGCGCAGGCCACTACCTATGGACGCGTCGCACTGGGCCTGCCCTGCGACAACACGACGCTCTGAACACAAAAAGGAGAACAACATGATCTCGCTTGGCCAGCTCTGGATTCCGATCCTCGCATCCGCCGTCGGGGTGTTCGTCGCGAGCAGCCTGATCCACATGGTGCTCAAGTGGCACAACTCCGACTATCGGAAGATCGCGAACGAGGACGAGGTGCGCTCGGCGATCCGCGCCTCGGGCGCGGCACCCGGGCAATACGTCATGCCGCACTGCGCCGAGATGAAGGACATGCAGAAGCCCGAGATGCAGGAGAAGTTCAAGCAGGGGCCGGTCGCATTCCTCACGCTCATCCCGCCGGGTCCGCCGACGATGGGAAAGGCGCTCGGCCTCTGGTTCGCCTTCACGCTGGGTGTGTCGATCGCGCTCGCCTACCTCGCGTCGCGCACGCTTCCGCAAGGTGCGAGCTTCATGCAGGTCTGCCGCCTGGTCGGAATCGTCGCCTTGCTCGCCTACGCGGGCGGCAGCGTCGCCAACGGCATCTGGATGGGCAGGCCGTGGAAGAGTGTCGCGAAGGACGTCGCCGACGGCGTCATCTACGGGCTGGTGAGCGCGGTCCTGTTCGCCTGGCTCTGGCCGCGCTGAGCTACAAGCCCATGTAGAGCTTGTGGATGAGCTCGTTGTCCGCAAGCTCCGCGCGCGTGCGGCCTTCGTACTCGATGCGACCCTGCACGATCACGTAGCCGCGGTCGGCGATCCGGATCGCCTGGCGGAAGTTCTGCTCGGCCATCAGCACGGTGAGGCCGTAGCTCTCCTTCAGGCTCGCGATCTTGTCGATGGTGCGCGTCACGAGGAGCGGCGACAGGCCCACCGAGGGCTCGTCGACCAGCAGGATCCTGGGCGCGGTCATGAGCGCGCGAGCCAGCGTCAGCATCTGTTGCTCGCCGCCGCTCATGCTCCCGGCGAGCTGCTTCGCGCGCGTGGCGAGGACCGGGAACGCCTCGTAGCAGAACGCGCGGTTGCGCGCGAGTTGCGCGCGCGCCGCCGGGCGGTACGCCCCCAGCAGCAGGTTCTCCTCGACGCTGAGGCGCGGGAAGAGCCGCCGCCCCTCGGGGACCAGCACGATGCCGAGATCGACGATGTCCTCCGTGGCCCGGCCCGCAAGGTCGTATTCGACATCGTCGATCGTCGCGGTGATGCGCCCGGAGCGCGCCGGCACGATGCCCATGATGCATTTCATCAGCGTGCTCTTGCCGTTGCCGTTGGTGCCGAGCAGCGCCACGGTCTCGCCATCGTCCAGCGCGATCGAGATGTGGTCGAGGACGCGCTCGTGGCCGTAGCCCGCGCACAGCTCGCGCACCCGGATGCTATTCGCCAAGGTAGGCCGCCACGACTTCGGAAGTGTCGACGATCGACTTCGGGTCGCCGTCGGCGATCTTGCGCCCGGCGACCAGCACCGCGATGCGCTCGGAGAACTTCATCACCGCGCGCATCACGTGCTCGATCATGACGACCGCCACGCCACGCTCCTTCATGCCGAAGAGGAGTGCCAGGATGTCGTCGACCTCGGAGCCGGAAAGCCCCGCCATCGCCTCGTCGCAGATCAGCAAAGCCGGCTTCGCCGCGATCGCGCGCGCGAGCTCGAGCTTGCGCATGTCCACCTGCGTGAGGCCTCCCGACATCGCGTCGGCCCTCGCGGCGAGCCCCACCTGCTCGAGAATGAACATCGCCTCGGCGGTCGCGCGCCCCGAATCGAGCGTCACCGACGTGCCGCCGTAGAGCAGCGGGATGCGCAGGTTGTCGATCACCGTCATGCTGGTGAACGGCCGCGGAAGCTGGAACGTGCGCGCCACGCCCAGGTGCACGCGCCGGAATGCGGGCTCGCGCCCGATGTCGCGGCCCTTGAACTCGATCGCCCCCGCGTCGCTGCGCAGCGTCCCCGCGATGCAATTCACCAGCGTGCTCTTCCCCGAGCCGTTGGGCCCGATCAACCCGAGCCGCTCGCCGGGCGCCACGGCGAGGTCGACTTGGTCGAGCGCGGTGAAGCCGCCGAAGCGTTTGGTGAGCGCGGTGATCCGCAACAACGGCGGGGTCATTCTCTCTTTCGCCGTTTCCACTTCCCGACCAGCCCCATGATCCCGTTGGGCGCGAGCGTGACGAACAAGACGAGAAGCACGCCGACGATCAGCAGGTTCCACTCCGACGACACCGTCACCTGGACCACCTGCTGCAGGGTCCCCAGCAGCAGCGCGCCGAGCAACGGGCCGATCCAGCTCAGCATGCCGCCGATCAGCGGCATCGCGATGCTGTTGACCGCGTACGAGAGGTTGAAGGCGGCGCTGGGCTCCACGTACGAGAGATAGTAGGGGAAGGTCGTGCCGGCCATGCCCATCAGCGCGCCGCTCACCGTCGCGGCGACCAGCTTCAGCCGCAGCGTCGGCACGCCCGCGCATTCCGCGGCGAGCTCGTCGTCGCGGATCGCGGCGAGACCGCGGCCGATCGCGGAGCTCTCGATGGTGCGCGCGACCACCAGCGCGAACGCGGCCATCAGCACCATCGCCGCGTACAGCACGTGGATGTAGCGCTTCAATCCGAACGGCATCTCGCGCGGCTGCAGGACGTAGGCGCCGCGCGCGCCCCCGACGTAGTCCCAGTTGAGGATGAAGGTGTAGAGCACCACCGCGAGCGCGAGTGTGGCGATCGCGAAGAACACGCCGCGCATGCGCAGCGTGAGGTAGCCGACCGCGAGCCCGAGCAGGCCCGCGACGAGCGTTCCGGCAACGATCATCACGAGGAGCGGCGGGTGCACCGCCTTGTACAGGAACACCGAGCAGTACGCGCCCACCGCGAAGAACGCCGCCGAGCCGAAGTTCACGTAGCCGGCGTACCCGCCGAGGATGTTCCACGCGGTCGCGAGGATGACGAACTGCAGCACCGTATACGCCGCGGAGAAATAGTAGTCGTTGGTGACGAGCTGGCTCGCGGCGATCAGCGCGAGCGCCAGCGCGAATGCCGCCGCCGCGAAGGCGCGGTGGCTCATCGGCCGAAGAGCCCCGAGGGCTTGAACGCGAGGGCCGCGAGCAGCAGCCCGAACGACACCGCCGGAGCCCACGACGGACCGAAGAACGTCGAGGTGAACGACTCCGCGATGCCGAGGACGAAAGCGCCGACGAGCGTGCCGCGGATCGAGCCCATGCCGCCGAGCACGCATACCGCGAACACGAGGCCGATGAACTCGCGCCCGATGGCCGGCTGCACCGGCTGGATCACGATCAGCAGCGCGCCGGCCACGCCCGCGGTCGCGATCGACAGCGCGAACGCGTACTCCTTCACGCGAAACGTGTTCACGCCCATCAGGCGAAGCGCCGGCGCATCCTGCGCCACGGCCAGCACCGCGCGGCCGAAGAACGTATGCGAGAGCAGCGCGTCCACGCCGGCCACCATCGCCACCGACACCAGGAACGGCACCACCATCCGCAGCGGGAAATCCATCGGCCCGAGGCGCCAGGTCGTTTCCGAATAGGCGGTGCGCGCCATGCGGTAGTCGACGCCGAAGACGAGCACCAGCGCGACCTCGGTGATGAAGAGGATGCCGAAGAAGAATGCGAGCCCGCGCAGCGACTCCTGTCCGCGGCGCTCGAAGCAGTAGTAGTAGACCCGGTAGATCAGCATGCCGAGCGCGAAGAACAGCGGCGAAAGCGCGAGCGCCGCCGCGATCGGGTCGAATCCGAGGCGCTCGTTGACGATGTAGGCCATGTACGAGCCGAGGATGATGAAGGCGGGATGCGCGATGTTGACCACGTCGAGCATCCCGAAGGAGATCGACACGCCCACGCTCAACGCCGCGTACAGGCCGCCGAGCAAAAGCCCGGCGATGACGGCGTTGAGGACTAACGCCGTTGTCATCCGGGTCCGGCTACTTCCTGCTGTCCTGGTACGGCGTCGTCACGTTGCCGGTCTTGAACGCGGGCGGCGTCAATACCTTCACATGGCCGCTCTTGCGCCACTGGTCGAGATCGTTGCCGGTGATGCCGTGGTATTGCACCGCGAGCATGCGCGGCTGCGCCCATTCGCCGTTCGGGCCGAAGCGCACCTTGCCGACGCAGGTGTTGAATTCGGTCCTGTGCATGTGGTCGGCGAGCTTCGCCTGGTCGAGGCTGCCCACCGCCTTGATCGACTGCTCGAGCACTTCCATCATCGCGTACGCGAACGGCGGCAGGTAGTAGCCGAGCGCGTCGACGCCTTCCTTCGCGGCGCGCGCCTGGTACTTGACGAGGAACTGCTCGAGCGAGGGAAACTTGTCGGCGACATCGGGCGCGAACGTCTCGTAATTGACGATTCCGTTGAGCAGCGGGCCGAGCTGCGTCTTCAGCGCCGCGAACTGCGGCCCCACCATGCCGCCGCCGAACATCCGCGTCTTGAGGCCGATTTCGTTCGCCGCGCGGATCAGGCCGGCCGAATCCGGCGGATACGAGGCGACGTAGACGAGATCCGGGTTGGTCGCCTGGATCGCACGCACGATCGGCGAGAAATCGACCGTATTGGGCGGATAGCTCTTGTCGTAGACGATCTTCAGCCCGGTGCGCTTCACCTGCTCCCGCGCGCCCTGCAACGCAAGCGCGGGGTACTCGGCATCCGCTCCGACGAGCGCCACCGTCTGCGGCTTGGGATTGAGCCCCATCGCGGTGTCGAAGTAGCCCTGCGTCCAGCCGATCGCGGGATCCGGCCCCGACGGCATGATCTGGAAATAGCGGTCGTAGCCGAACTTGGAGTTCACGTTCAGCCCGAACAGGCCCATGAACGTCATGTTCCGCTGCATCATGATCGGCATCGCCGGCGCGATCACGTTGGTGCCGTAGCCCGACACGACGAGGTCGACCTTGTCCACGTCGAGGAGCTTCGAGTAGATGCCCGGCACCGTGGATGCGTTGGTCTGGTCGTCGTAGTAGACCAGCTCGACCTTGCGCCCGAGGATGCCGCCGCGGGCATTCGCGTCCTCCTGCCAGATCTGCATCGAGATGAGCGCCGCCTTGCCGTTGCCCGCGAGCGGCCCGGTGAGGCTCATGCCGAAGCCGATGCGCAGCGGGCCCTGCTGGGCGTGCGCCGATGCGCAGAGCAGCAACGAGAGCGCGATGACGCCACCGGACAGCCATGTCGCCAGCCTCTTCATCGCCTCTCCTCCATTATTGTCGGCCGCCCGGCGATGCTTGCACCCCACCCCCGGCCTGTCAACTGCGGCCGCGCCATCCGCGGCAGATTCAGCCCACCACCACCTCGCTGATCTGGATCACCGGCGTGAGGTCGGTGTACTTCGGAATGTCGGCGAGGATTTCCTGCGCATGCGGGCCGAAACCCGCCTGGAAGGCCTCGACCGACTCGCAGAAGATGTGGCACATGCCGACGTAGGTCGCCGCGGAGCCCGGCTCCCCGCCGCCAAGCCCCTTGTCGACGGTGTAGTACCTGCAGTGGTCGCCCATCTTTCGCTTCACCAGCGGCATGTGCTGGTCGCGATAATAGCCGTGGTCGAAACGCGCCCCGGGCTGGTTGGGATACATCACGCTCACTTTGATCATGCGGCGCCTCCTCGGTGAATATTCGAATGCGGCGCCGCCGCACCGCGGAACCAATCCGCGATCGCGCCGCCGGTCCAATGCACGACGCCCGGCTTGGCGAGCATATGCGCATACAACTCTTCCAGGTAGCGGATCCGGTGCGGCACGCCGGTGATGTACGGGTGCACCGCGATCGCCATCACGCGGCAGGACGCCGCGCTTTCCGCGTAGAGGCGGTCGAAGTGGTCCTTGCCGCGGCGCAGCAGCTCCTCCGCGCGATGGTTCTGGATCACCATCATCGCGATGTCGTTGATCTCGACCGAGTACGGCACCGAGACGAGCGGCTGGTGCGCGGTGTCGATGTAGACCGGCTGGTCGTCGAGCACCCAGTCGGCGACGTATTCGATGCCGGCTTCGGCGAGGTGGTCGATGGTCTCGTGGGTCTCGGTGAGGCCCGGGCTCTCCCAGCCGCGCGGAGCCGCGCCGGTGAACGCGCGGATCGCCTCGATCGTGTCGCGGATCGCGGCGGCCTGGTCCTCGACCTTGTGCATCGGCGCCTGCAGCCAGCCGTGCCCCATGAATTCCCAGCCCGCGTCCTTCGCGGCTTGCGCCACGCGCGGATAGGTGCGGCACGCGAGGCCGTTGATCGCGAGCGTCGGCGTGATGCGGAATTTGCGCATGCAGTCGAAGAGCCGCCAGAATCCGACGCGCATGCCGTACTCGTGCCACGCCCAGTTCGGCAAGTCGGGCAACAGCGGCTGGCCCATCGGCGGCGGCAGCACCGTGCGCGGCATCGGCCGCTCGATGCCCCAGTCCTCGACGTTGACGATGGTCCAGAGCACCATGCGCGCGTCGCCGGGCAGCTCGAGCGGCGGACGGTCGACGATGGCGGAATAAGGGACGCGCTCGCGCGGCAAGCGCGGCGCGTTCAACGCGCGCCCTCGAGCTCGAACGCGTCGTGCGCATCGCTGTGCACGTGCACGCCGGTGCCCGCCGATTGCACGTCGCCGCTCACCATGTGCAAGCGGTTGCCGAGCACCGCGCCGGCGAGGCCGTGGCGCGATACCGGCATCGACGGCAGCGTGGTCCAGCGGTTGGCCGCGGGGTCGTACGCTTCGAGCGCGCGAAACGTGTACATCGCCTGCGCGTTCTGCCCTTCGCCGCCGCTCACGTAGATGCGCCCCCCGTGCACGCCCGAGGCCATCGCGCTGCGCGCCGAGGGCATCCTCGCGCGCACGCTGCCCCAGGCGTCGGCGCCGGGATCGTATTCCTCGACCACGTCGACATTGCTGCCCACGCTGATGAAGGCGGCGCCGACGCGGCCGCCGATCACGTAGATCCTGCCGTTCACGACGCCCGCGGTCGCGTGGTTGCGCGGCGTCGGCATCGCTGCGCGTTGCCGCCAGGTGTCGGTCGCCGGGTCGTATTCCTCGACGGTTCCGAGCGAGACGTGCGGGCGCGCCGGATGCACCGCGGTTTCCTTCGACCCCGGGGGCGTGGTCGCGCCGCCGATCACGTAGATCCGATCGCCGACGGCTGCCACCACGGGTGAGCCGCGCGCGGTCGGCATCGGCGCCAGCGCCTTCCAGCGGTCGGCGGCGGGATCGTATTCCCACGCGTTGGCGATGGGTCGCCACGCGGGCGGCCCCGACTCCGGCAGCACGAAGCCGCCGAACGCGTAGATCTTGCCGCGCATCTCGGTGAACGCGACGTGATGCGACGCAAGCGGCATCGGGTTCTTCTTCTTCCACTGGTCGGCCGCGGGGTCGTATTCGTAGACCATGCCGAGCGGTTTCCAGCCCGGAGCGAGGCCGCAGAAAACGTAGAGCTTGCCGTTCGCCGCCGCTCCGAGGATTTCCTCGGCGGGCTCGGGGAATGCCGCGAGCTTCACCCACCGGCCCTGCGCGTGGGCGCTGCCGGGCGCGAGGACCATGAGCGACAACGCGGCGAGAAAAACGGGAACCGGGCCCGGGATCATGTCTGCTCCTCGACTTCGCGGCCGATCATTATGCTACCGCACCACGATCACCTCGCCCCCCAGGCCGCTGCGGCGCAGCCACGTGAAGACCGAGTCGACGGTCACGGTCTCGATGCGGTTGCTGAAGCGCTTCTCGTTGGGATGGTCGTCGAAGGCCACGTTGGCTTTCGTCATGCGCGCGCCGAGGCGCGTCATGGCGCCCAGGTGAAGCGTGCCCGGCTGGTAGTCGCGCAGTTGCAGCCATGCCTGCGCCTGCCGGCGCGTGGTGGCGTTCGCGTCCATCGCGCCGGCGAGCGTCTCGAGCGCCCATTGGTTGCTCTGTTGGTAAGTCAATGCCCACGGGTAGGCGAGCATGTTGTACGCCTCGGTGTGCCACTGCGTGACGCGCTGGTTGTCGCGCAGCAACGCCAGCAGCTTCGCCTGGACTTCGGGCGACAGCACGACGATCGCGGCCTCGTAGCGGAACATCCGGTCCAGAAAGAAATCGCCGAGTCCCTGGCGATAGACCGCCGCGACCGCGGTGCCGCAGTGGTTGAGCTTGTGCGCCACGCGCCACACCGGCGGCGCATTCGCGCCAGGCCCCGGCTCGCGGTAGGCCAATGCGAGGTGCGACCACTTCAAGCCATAGGCGCTCAGGTCCTGTCCCACGCGCCCCAGAACGACCACCTGCGCGCCGGTCTCGTCGAGACGCCGCGCGGTGCGCTCGGCCAATGCCATCGCCATCTGCACGGTCCCGGCGTCCAGCGGCTTTTCCTCGCACGCCCGGCCGGCGAATGCCGCCCCGCCGCAGGCCGTCAGAGCCAGGCCCGCGCACACCATTCGGATCTTCATCGTCGGCCCCGCGCTAGCGCGTCAGGCGCTCGTTGTAGAGCAGCGCCGCGCCGATCTCGTTCGGCACGAAGGCGATCGCCTGCCCCGCCGCCGACAACACCCACCCGGTGCCGACCGCGGTGACGAGGATCGCGCTGCCGATGCCCTGCGAGACGCCGCCCGCGACGCGGCCCGAGAAACGCAGCGTGGCGCGCGCGCCGTCGGAGGCCCGTTCGAGGACCCACGCTGTGCCGTCCGCCGATGCCTCGATCCCGACGAGCGTCAGCGCGCCGCCCGCGGCGATCAGCATCACCGGCGCCGCGACCGACATCGCGACCGGCAGCAGCGACATGCCGCTGGCCTCCGAGACGTTGGACTGGGCGTGCGCGCTCGACAATGGCGCAAGCGAGATCGTGACGGCGCTCAACGCGCAGAGCGCGAATCGCTGGAACGAGCGCACGGCGTCGATTCGGGACGTGATCGCGAACATGGCATTCTCCTTGAGGGGATGGATGGCGGCACTCGACGGGCTGTCGGACACGGCGCGATGTTCGCGACCGCGGTCGGCACGGTCAACGTGGCGATACGAAGTCGCACCCTTTGCCGCTTCTGGTATCGTGTCGCGATACTCACGGAGCACCGATGAGCACATCCGAGGACCTGGTCGCGGTGATCAAGGCGGAGCTGAAGCTCTCCGGCGTGACCTACGCGCAGCTCGCCCGCCACCTCGGGCTGGCCGAGTCGAGCGTCAAGCGCATGTTCGCCCGGGGCGACATGCCGCTGCTGCGCGTCGACGAGATCTGCCGCGTGCTGAAGACCGACTTCGCCGATCTCGCGCGCAAGGTGGCCGATGCGCGCCCGCAGCGGCGCGAGCTGACTCTCGAGCAGGAGAAGGCGGTGGTCGCCGACCGCAAGCTGCTGCTGCTGGCCCTTTGCTGCCTCAGCCAATGGACCTTCGAGCAGATCGTCGCGACCTACAGCTACACCGAGGCCGAGGTCGTCAAGGGCCTCGCACGCCTCGACAAGCTCGGCATCATCGAGCTGAAGCCGATGAACCGCTACCGGCTGCACGTCGCGAAGACGTTCCGCTGGCGCCCGCACGGCCCGGTGATGCAATACTTCCGCAAGCAGGTGGTCGACGACTACTACAGCGGCGGCTTCGATGGCCCGGGCGAGATGCTGATGCTGGTGCACGGCCAGATCGGCCGCAGCCTCGCGAATACCTTCGTCGAGCGACTGCAGCGCGTCGGCCAGGACTTCGCGCATCAGCACCTCGCCGACCAGAAGCTGCGGCCGGGGCTGTCGCGACCGTATACGCTGGTGGTCGCGATGCGCAGCTGGCTGTTCGCGGAGTTTCGCGACCTGAAGCGCGACGCGGCGCCGCAGGCCGCGGCAAGAACCGGCAAACGCCCCTGACAAAGGAGAAGACATGAGCTTCGTGCTGCAGGTGGATATCCGCATCAAGGCCGGGAACGTCGACGCGTTCATGAAGAAGGTGCTCGAGAACGGCGCGAGCGCCCGCCAGGAGCCGGGCTGCAAACAATTCGATGTCGTGGTCGATCCGAAGGACCCGACCCACGTGATGCTCTACGAGGTATACGCGGACGACAAGGCGTTCGAGGCGCACCAGCAAACCGCGGCGTTCAAGAAGTACGTCGCCGAGGCGGTGCCGCTGCTCGCGTCGCGCGAGCGCCACGTATGGAAGCGCGTGAGCTGAGGGCCCGAGAAAGGTCGTCCCAGAGGGAAAGGGAGACCTTAGGCGGGCTCCAGCCCGTGCTTCCGCATCACGGGCGCTGCGACGGAGGATGTGAGAAAGCGCGTCAGGTCCTTCGCCGCTTCGGCTTGCGTTGCCCCGGCGTGCGTGCCGGCGGAGAACACGGTAACGAGCTGCACCTCCGGGGGCAGCGGCCCGACGTAATCGATGCCCTTCACCGGCAGCAGCTCGCTCACCTGCTGGAAACCGATCTCGGCATCGCCGCGCGCGATGACATCGCCCACCGCCGCGCCGGGCGGCGTTTGCGTGATCCGGTCCCGGGGAATTCCCCACCGCTCGAGCACGCCGCGCAGATAGACGCCGCTCGGCCCGCTCGAATACGCGATCGACTTCGCCGCGAGCAGCACGCTCCGCAGCGATTCGCCCGTGCGGATGTCGGGCTTCGGCGCGCCCGCGCGCACCGCGACCCCCACGCTCGATCGCACCAGGTCCACGCGGCTGCCGGCGCCGATGCTGCCCTCCTTTTCCAGCGCGTCGATCGCGCCCGCCGCCATGATCACGAGGTCGGTGGTGTCGCCGGCGCGCATGCGTTTCACGATGTCGGCCGAGCCGACCCACGCGGTCACGACCGTGTGACCGCTCTCACGCTCGAACCGCGGCACGAGCTCGAGGTACGCGGCCTTGAGCGACATCGAGGACATCACGTGGATTTCGCTCGCATTCGCCATGACGTCATCCAGTGCGCCGGGGAATATCGAGGGCGCGAGCGACCGCGGGCCGCGCGACGAACGCTTCGAGCACGCGCGTGACATCGGGAAAATCCTCGATCCCGACGAGATCCCCCGCGCCGTAGAAACCGACCAGGTTGCGCACCCAGGGAAACGTCGCCATGTCGGCGATCGTGTAGTGGTCGCCCATGATCCACGCGCGACCCGCGAGCCGCCGCTCGAGGACCGCGAGCAGCCGCTTCGCTTCGGCGGCATAGCGATCGCGCGGGCGCTTGTCTTCATAGTCCTTGCCGGCGAACTTGTGGAAGAAACCGACCTGGCCGAACATCGGGCCGATGCCGCCCATCTGGAACATCAGCCACTGGATCGTCTCGTAGCGGCCGGCGGGATCGCGCGGCATGAACTGCCCGCTCTTGTCGGCGAGATAGAGCAGGATCGCGCCGGACTCGAACAGCGCGAGCGGCTTGCCGCCGGGGCCGTTCGGATCGAGGATCGCCGGGATCTTGTTGTTGGGGCTGAGCGAGAGGAACTCCGGCGTCATCTGATCGTTGGCGTCGAAGCGAACGAGATGCGGCTCGTACGGCAGCCCCGTCTCTTCGAGCATCGCCGAGACCTTGACGCCATTCGGCGTCGGCAGCGAGTAGAGTTGGATGCGGTCGGGATGGCTCGCGGGCCATTTCCTCGTGATCGGGAATGCGGAAAGATCGGTCATCGGCGTTCGGGAGTGGGGGAAAATGCGAGAGTGGAAAGTCCTGCCGCACGGCAAGCTCACCGAGATCGACGATAGCATCCTGACCGTGACCGGCCAAATCCCCATGCCGCTCACCGACCTGCCGCGGCGCATGACGGTCGCGCGGCTGAGCGGAGCGCGGCTCGTCATCTTCAATGCGATCGCGCTCGCCGAGGACGAGATGGCGCGCCTCGAGAAATTCGGCCGTCCCGCCTTCATGATCGTTCCGAACGGCAGCCACCGGCTCGACGCGCCGCTCTGGAAGGACCGCTATCCCGCGATCCAGGTGATCGCGCCCGAGGGCGCGCGCAAGAAGGTCGAGGAAAAGGTCCCGGTCGACCGGGTGGCGCCGCGCTTCGACGATCCGGGCGTGCAGTTCGTGGCCGTTCCGGGAACGGGCGAGCGCGAAGCGGCGCTCGTCGTGCGTACTCCGAAAGGCACGACGCTGGTGCTGAACGACCTGGTCGGCAATATCCACGGCAAGTCCGGCTTCGGAGGCTGGTTCCTGCGCGTGGCCGGATTCGCGGGCGACAAGCCGCAGATCCCGCGGGTCGTGAAGATGGCGCTGATCAAGGACCCGGCCGCGCTGCGCGCGCAGCTGCTGCAGTGGGCCGCGATCGATTCGCTCAAGCGCATCCTGGTCTCGCACGGCGAGGCCATCGAGGACAACCCGCGGCAGGTGTTGCGCGATCTCGCCGGCTCGCTCGCGTAGCTCTTCAGTAGACCTCGGGGTTGCAGCAGTTGGGCGCTCGCCGGCCCTCGATCACCGCGACGATGTTGTCGACCACCACGTGTGCCATCGTCTCGCGCAGCTCGGCGACCGCGCTGCCGAGGTGGGGTGTGAGCACGACGTTGGGCAGCGCCAGCAGCGCGCGCCCGATGTGCGGCTCGCGCTCGAAGACATCGAGGCCGGCACCGGCGATGCGGCGCGTGGCGAGCGCGCGCACGAGTGCCTCCTCGTCGACGATCGCGCCGCGCGCCGTGTTGACGAGGAACGCGCTCGGCTTCATCCGGGCCAGCTCGCGCTCGGAGATCAGGTGCCGCGACTCGGGCGTGAGCGGCGCATGCACGCAGACAAAGTCGGATTCGGCGAGCAGCGTGTCGAGCGGGACGTATTCGAGCTGCAGCTCGCGTTCCTCGGCCGTCGCGATGCGCCGCGGGCCCCAGTAGAGGGTCCGCATCGAGAAGCCGCGCGCGCGCCGCGCGACCGCCCGCCCGATGCGCCCGCCGCCGCCGATCAGCCCCAGCGTCTTGCCCCAGATCGCCGCGCCCTCGAGATGCATCGATTGCCCGCCCGGGAACCCGCCGGCGCGCACGAGGCGATCCGCCTCGACGATGCGGCGGGCGACGGCGATCATCAATCCGAAATGCAGGTCGGCGGTGGCCTCGGTCACGATCGGCGGGATCACGGTGACGGGAATGCGCCGCGCGGTCGCCGCGGCGAGGTCGATGCCCGAGGGCGTGATCTTCATCGAGGCGATCGCGCGCAATATCGGGCCGGCGGCGATGACCTCGGCATCGATCGTGTCGTGCAGCAGGCAGAAGAGGATCTCGCGCTCGCGCACCGCTGCGCGTAGCTCGTCGCGCGTCATGATGTGCGACGTATCGGGATTGAATTCCACGTCCGCGATGCCGCGCAGCCGCTCGATGGCGCTCGATGCGACCGGCTGCGTGATGAAGATGCGCATCAGCGCATCCAGCGCACCACCCCGGCGACACCGTCGACCGCGACCTGCGCGCCGTCGGGAATGCGCTGCGTGGCGTCGCGCACGCCGAGGACCATCGGGATGCCGCGCTCGCGCGCGAGCGAGGCGAGGTGCGACGTGCTGCCGCCCAGCTCCGCGACGACGCCGGCGACGCGTGCCAGCACCTGGCCGAGCGCCGGGCCCGCGACGCGCGTAACCAGGATGTCGCCGGGTGCCACGCGCTCGAGCTCGCATTCGCAGCTCACCACGCGCGCGCGGCCCGAGCCCCAGCCCACGCCCGCGGGTTGCCCGCCGAGCCCCGGATGCCGCAGCCAGATCTCGTCGGGGACGCGCGCGGGCTCGAGGTGCAGCGGCCGCGCCTGCAGCAGCTTGAATCCGGTCTCGTCCTGTGCCCACTCGATTTCCACCGGCAAGCCGATCACGTCTTCGGCGCGGCGCAGCAAGCGGCCCAGCTCCACGGCCTGCTCCGCGTCCAGGCACGGCTCGGAGAAGAGCGCCCGGCGCGCGTCGCGCGATCCGTGGGCGCAACCGACGCGATGGAATTTCCGCCCCGCTTCGCTGCCGCGCACCACGGCGTCGCGCGTGAGGACGATCCGCTCCGGCACCACCTCGCCCTGCGCGATCGACGCTCCCAGGCCCCAGGTCGCGTTGAGGACCATGTCGCCGTCGGCGGTGCGGCTGAGGCCGCCGCCGGCCACGCGCGCCGCCACGAGCGGCTGCACCAGGATCGCCATGGCGGTGTCCGCAGGGCTCGCATCGTGGGTCGCCATGTAGCGCAGCACGCGCGTCGACCAGAGGGCCGCCCAGCACGCGCGC
The DNA here is from genome assembly GCA_031424255.1 of Burkholderiales bacterium. Taxonomy (GTDB): domain Bacteria; phylum Pseudomonadota; class Gammaproteobacteria; order Burkholderiales; family Usitatibacteraceae; genus Usitatibacter. The sequence goes on from JANPHA010000398.1 coordinate 16,783, forward strand.
ACGGCCGTCACGAAGTCGGCCTCGCCCTCCAGGCCGAGATAGCTTTCGAACTGGCCCGCGAAGCTCGAGCCGAAGCGGTCCTCGACCAGCGCGGAGGAGCGCACCACCGTGGGCGCGCCGCTCGATTCGGCCAATGCACGCCATGCGTCGAGCAGCGGATCGAGCACCCGCGGCACGATCGGCCGGTCCATGAGGCCGAGGCGCATCGCGAGGGCGGCGCGGCGCGGAGTGACCCTCTCCCCGGCCCTCTCCCAGGGGAGAGGGAGAACTGCCCGCGCCATCTCCTCGAGCCCGAGCGCCGCGACCTGCATCCGATACGCGTCGGCGTCGACGCAGAACCCCGCGGGAATCGGCAGGCCCGCGTGTCCCAGGCGAGCGAGGTTCGCCGCCTTCGGCCCGAACCGCGCGGCGTCGGCGGCCTCGCGCGATTGCAGCGGGACGATGAGCGAGCCCGTCGCGGTCATGACTTGCCGTAGGTCGAATAGCCCACCATCGGGTCGACGACGGTGATCTGCTCGACCGGGAAATTCGAGACGATCTCGATCGAGTCCTGGTGCACGATCAGCATCTCCTCGATGCGCACGCCCCACTGGTGCGTCTTGCCGTGCTGGGTCTCGAGCGCGAACACCATTCCCTCCTGGATCTCGACCGGGTGGTCGAGCGACCAGATGCGCGAGATCACCGGCGGATCGTACTGCGCGAGGCCGAGGCCGTGGCCCCACAGGTTGGCGGCTGCCTGGTCCTCCTCCTCGTAGCCCCACGCTTCCTTCGCCGAGGGCCATTTCAACGCGATCTCGCGTGTCGTGGTGCCGACCTTCACGGCCTTGATGGAGTCGTAGAGCCACTTGAGCGCCGTGGCGTAGTAGTCCTTCTGCTCGTTGGTCGGCTCCTTGCCCACGCAGTAGGTGCGGTAGTAGCACGACTTGTAGCCGTTCCAGGTGAGCGCGGCCAGGTCCATGAACACGATGTCGCCGGGCTTGATGATGCGGTCGGAGAAGTTGCGCCAGTTGGGCCAGGTGTTGAGGCCCGAGGAGACGATCACGTCCTCGACGTCCTCCATGCCCGGGATCGAGTAGAGGAATTCCATGATGTGCGCCGTCACCTTGTTCTCGGTGAGACCGGGCTTCAGGAACTTCATGCACTCCCAGTGCGCCGCATCGCCGATCGCGCCGACCATGCGCATGCACTCGTGCTCATCGACGTTCTTTACGGCGCGCGCTTCCATCATCGGCGTCATGCCGTCGACCCAGTCGATGTTCGCGGCCTTGAAGATCTGGATCATGTTGATGTCGATGAAATCGACCCCGAGCTTCATGCCCGCGACACCGCTCCTCTTCATCTCCTTCACGATCGCGTTGGTGAACTTGGTCACCTGCTGCAGCGAGGCGGGCCCCGCCGCGCCCTTGATCCACGCGTACGACCAGCGGATGTTCTCCTTCGGGATCCACGGCGAGTGCTTCGCGATGTGCGCTCCGAGATCGCCCTGCTCGAACAGCACCGGCGGATCGTCGCCGCACAGCAGCGCATAGCGCAGCCCGGGCTTCAACCGGTTCCATCCCGGCGTGAGCGTGCTCGTCACGTAGCGCACGTTCTCGTCGTACATGAGGAGCATCGCTCCGAGCCCGTGCGCCTTCATGCGCGCGCGCGCCCGGTCGAGGCGATAGTTGCGCAGCCGGTCCCAGTTGACCCGTTGCTGCCAGTCCAGTCCCACCATGCCGAAATTCGCCATTGCTCCCCCCGGTTTTCAATCCACGGTTGCGCCGGAATCGCGCGCCGCCTTGCCCCACCGCACGATCTCGGCGCCGACGAAGGCGGCGAACTCCTCGGGCGTCTTGCTGGTCACGACGATCGCGCCGCCCACGGCGAGGCGTTGCTTGACGTCGGGAGACTCCAGCGTGGCAACGAGCGCCGCGTGGAGCTTGTCGACGATCGGGCGCGGCGTTCCCGCGGGAACGAAGAGGCCCTGCCATGAGCTCGCGACCAGCTCCGGAAAGCCCGATTCGCCCAGCGTCGGCACGTTGGGAAGCGCGTCGATGCGGTTCGCGGTGGAAAGCGCGAGCGCACGCAGCCGCCCGGCCTGCACGAACGCCATCGCGGAGGAGAGCGTCACGAACATGAGCTGCGTCTCGCCGCCGAGCAGGCCGGTGACGGCGGGCCCGGCGCCGCCCTTGTACGGGATGTGCACCATCTTCAGGTTGGCGAGCTTCATGAAGCGGTCCATCTCGAGGCGGTCGAACGAGGCCGCGCCGGGCGACGCGAAGTTGAGCACGCCGGGCTTGGC
>JANPHA010000399.1:0-2350 GCA_031424255.1 Burkholderiales bacterium
GCAAGAACCTCGCCTGCTGGTGTTCGCTGCCCGCGAAGGGCGAGCGCGACCTCTGCCATGCCGCCACGCTCCTCGCGGCGGCGAACCCGGAATCCGCCGCAGAAACAGGGTAGTGTAAGAACCATGGTCATTCCCACCGAGCCCATCGGCAGCATACCCAGGCCCATCGAGCTGATCAATGCCGTCGCCCAGGGCAATTCCGACGACCCGCGCCTGGATTCGCTCTATGAGGAGGCCGTGCGCGACACGATCGAGCGCTTCGAGGCCACCGGCTCGCCGGTCGTCACCGATGGCGAGCAGCGCAAGTACCACAACTTCTGGACCTACAGCGTCCACGGGCTCCCCAACACGTCGCCCGACGGGTTCAGGATTCCCTTCGCCGCGGGACACGTCCGGCGCATGCCGCGGATCACGAGCGGGCCGTTTCGCTACAAGCGCTATGCCGACACCTATCTCGACGTCGCGATGCGCTACGCGCACCGCCCGGTCAAGCAGGCGGTCATCTCGCCCTCGGCGCTGAGCCTCATGTATCCGGCCGAGGGGATTCCCGGCTACTCGCGCGAGCAGTTCATCGACGACCTGCTGGCCGAGCACGTGAACGAGATCCGGCAATGCCTCGCCAAGGGCGCGCATTCGGTGCAGATCGATTTCACCGAGGGCCGCCTGGCGATGAAGATCGATCCCAGCGGCAACCTGCTCACCAGCTTCATCGACCTGAACAACCTCGCCCTGTCGCGCTTCAGCGCCGAGGAGCGCAAGAAGCTGGGCGTGCATACCTGCCCGGGCGGCGATCGGGATTCCACGCATAGCGCCGATGTCGATTACGCCGAGCTGCTGCCGGGGCTGTTCGAGCTCAAGGTCACGAACTTCTTCATCGCGCTCGCCGGCGAGAAGGACCGCGTGCGCGTGCTGGAAATCATTCGCCGTTACCTGAAGCCGCACCATCGCGTCTTCGTCGGGGTCGTCGCGCCGATCGACCCCCATGTCGAAACCGCCGAGGAAGTGCGCGACCGCGTCCTCGAAGCGGCCCGCTACATTCCGCTCGCCCAGCTCGGCACCACCGACGACTGCGGGTTCTCGCCGTTTTGCGACGACACCTCGACCACGCGCGACACGGCATTCGCGAAGATCCGCGCGCGCGTGCTGGGCACCCAGATGGCGGCCGACATCCTCGGGAGAACGTAGTGCGGGGGCGGGACGACGAGGAGGAGATGCTGCGCTCCGTCGCGCTGCAGAACGCGAAGAGCATCCTGCTCGCGCGCCAGCGCGCCGAGGAAGAGCTGCTGGCCGCCAGGGATGCGCTCGAGGAGAGGACGCGCCAGCTCGCGCACTCGCTGTCCATGATGCGGGCCACGCTCGAGTCGACCACCGACGGCATCCTGGTCACCGACGACGCCGGGCGCGTCACCGGGTACAACTTGCGCTACGTCGAGCTGTGTCGAATCCCTCCGGACGTGATGGCCGCGGGCGAGCATCGCGGCATCGCGGAGATCGTCGCCCTGCAGTCCGCCAACCCGGGAGCGTTCCTCGATCGGGTCGAGGCGATCTATGCGGGCGCGCCGCCGGAATCGTTCGACGTGCTCGAGTTCACCGACGGCCGCACCTTCGAGCGTTTCTCGCGCATCCAGGTGGTCGAAGACCGCAAGGTCGGGCGTGTGTGGAGCTTTCGCGACGTGACCGAACGCCGCCTCGCCGAGGAAGCGGCACGCAAGGCCGCCGAGGAGCGCGAGGAGCTGCTGCGCAGCGAGCGCTTCGCGCGCGCGGAGGCCGAACGCGCGAGCCAGATGAAGGATGAATTTCTCGCCACCCTTTCCCACGAGCTGCGCACGCCGCTGAGCTCCATCCTCGGATGGTCGCAGGTCCTGCGCGCCGGCGCGCGCTCGCCGGCCGATCTCGCAAAGGGCCTCGACATCATCGAGCGCAACGCGCGCGTGCAGACGCAGCTGATCGAGGACCTGCTCGACATGAGCCGCATCGTTTCGGGCAAGCTGCGGCTCGAGATGCAGAGCATCGAGGCGGCACCGGTGGTGGAGGCCGCCGCCGAAGCGGTGCGCCCGGCGGCGGAGGCGAAGGGCGTGCGGCTCGAGGTCACGCTCGACCCGAATGCGGGCACCATCACCGGCGACCCGGCGCGCTTGCAGCAAGTGCTGTGGAACCTGCTCTCGAACGGGATCAAGTTCACGCCGCGCGGCGGCTACGTGCACGTGATCGCGGAGCGCGTCGATTCGCATCTCGAAATCCGCGTGTCCGATACCGGCGACGGCATTCCACCGGAGTTCCTGCCCCACGTGTTCGAGCGCTTCAGCCAGGCCGACGGCTCGGCGAGCCGCAAGTACTCGGGACTCGGCAT
>JANPHA010000400.1:0-6364 GCA_031424255.1 Burkholderiales bacterium
GATCCATCTCGAACGCGAGCACCTGGCCGAGGTTCTCCTCGGTCGCGGCGGGCATGTTCAGGCGGCGCACCAGCGCCTCGTCGCGCCCCAGGCACAGCTGCACGCGAGCGCGCGTTTCGCCGGCGCGTTCGAGCAACGCGCGCAACGCCGCGCGCCGGCGCGTGTCGTCGAGCGAAGCCAGGTCGACGCGCGTATCGGGGCCGACCGCGGTCTTCGGCTCGACCAGCACGACCTCGTCCCCATCGATCGCCACGACCGGCACGCGCGCCGCGCCGCCGAGCGCCGCGAAGCGCTGCGGGACGAGCTGCGAGAGCTCGTTCATCCACCAGCGCCAGAATGCGCCGAGCTGCTGGCGCCACGCGGGCACGTGACGGGCGGGAGCGTATTCGGCGGGAGAGGACATCAGTGGGTTGCGCTCGCGGCGGTGGGGCTGCCCGGCGCCGCGAATTCAGGCGCCGCGGTCGATTCGCGCCACGCGACGAAGGTCACGGGCTTGCGCGGGGCGGAGCGCAGGATGCCCACGGCCTCGCGGGCAAAGTAGGTTCCATCCTCGAGCCGCGCCTCGGCGTGGATCCGCAGGATCATCGAGGTTCCGGAGCCGAAGGTATTCGCCTGGAAGAGCGCCGGCAGCGGCTCGCCCTTGGCGCGCGCGTCTTCGCGCCGCGCGATGTAGTCGTCGACGATCTCGGCGGTGAGGCCGGGAATCGCGAGCAGCACCTCGCGCGTGGCGAGTTGCGCGTTCACGCCCGGCTGCCGCGAGAACACGGTGATCGAAGGCGCGATGCGGCGATAGATGTCGGGGCGCATACCGAGCACGAGCTGGATCTCCTCAATGGCCTGAAACTGCGCATTGGCGGGTCGATAGGAAAGGCCTGCGGCCTTGTAATCCGCTTCCTCCGCTCCGTTCACGCGCTTGAGCGAGTCGGGATCGCGCCAATCGAGAATGGCGTCGAGAAGCTTGGACGCTTCTTCGTCGTTCAGCCCCACGGAGACCAGCAGTCCGCGAAGCAGTGCATCCGAGGCGGTGTTGATGTCGATTTTAGCAGACTCGTCGCGCATCTCGACGCGCACCGCAACGCCGTCGAAGCTCCAGTCGTACGGCGTGCCGTCGCGTTTCCAGACGTCGGGCGCGTTATCGGTGCGGTACGCCTCGAAGACCGCGCGCTGGATTCCGGCGTCGGCCACCGCACCGGCCCGCGCGATCGAGAGCGAGTTGCGCACCACCATCGTCTCGGTGCGCCGCTCGATGATGAAGCTCGATGCGATCACGGTCACCAGCACGCAGACCCAGATCACGAGGATCAGGGCCACGCCGCGCTGCCGGGTGGGCGCGGCGCGCCTCATTGGCGCCGCGGGCGGCATTGCCGCTGGAATGTGTTCTCGAGGCATCCGGCTTCCTCGCCGACCATCACCTTCATGACGACTTCCGGCAACGGCGAGCCGTCGCTCGCCTTCATTCGCATGCGCACCATCTGCGGCATGCGCGCCGGGAAAGACCACGCATCGACCCAGCGCGGATCGGTGAAGTCGTTCTCGGAACCGAAGTACGAGAACGCGACGCTCGCCACGTCCGCGATCAGGATCGAGCGCTCGGCGGCGTCGAGCGGGCCGAAGTCGTTGGTGTCGGAATCGGCCATCACGCGGCGCATCACGAGGTTGCGCGAGCGCGCGGTCTCCCCGGGCTCCACCTCGAGGTCCACGAGCGAGAGCCCGCCGAGCGAGATACCGGCCGGGCGCGAGGAGACGAAGCGCATGCGCTGCTCCGCGCCGTCGAAGGCGAACTTCACGTTGGACGGGTCCTTCCAGCGCATCGGGAAGATCTCGGTCACCTCGCGGCGCAGGAAATTCTCGCCGATGCGCCGGTCGGCCGTGCGCCTTCCGTTCACGTCGCCCGCATCCCAGCTTCGCAAAGCGAACGCGAGGCCCGAATAGAGCAGCACCATCATCGATCCGAGGATCACCATCGCGACCACGAGCTCGATCAGCGTGAAGCCGGATTGCCCGCGCGCGGTCACGTGCGCGACCCCAACCCGAGCGTGGCGAGCGACAGCACCTGATCGCGCCCGTCGGCCGTGCGCCACTCCACCTTCACGTCCACGCGATAGAGCGAATACGGGCTCGTCACCGGCCGCGAGGGATCGGTGCCTTCCTCGGAGCGCGTGATCGTCGTGGTCCAGCGGAAATGCCGGTCCTCGGTCTCGCCGCGGGTCTCGCCTTCCGCGAACAACACCTCGGTCCCCGCGGAGGCGAGCTGCGACTGCGCGACCGCAAGCGCGCGCGCACGCTCGTCGAGATCGCCCGCACGGCGCATCCCGCCGGAGAAGATCTCGAAGCTGGTGGCGAGGATCAGCGAGAGCAGCACGAACGCGACCACGACCTCGATCAGCGTGAAGCCTGCCGCCGTGCGCCGGGCTCGCCTAGTCACCGATCGAAACCCTCCCGGTGAGCCAGTCGACGTCGACCAGGTACTTTCGCTCGCCCGCGGACACCGTGATGCGCCCTCCGGTGGAGCTGCCGTCGGGATAGAAGCGGATCGCGCCGCGATGCTCGCTCGTGACTTCGCTTTGCGCGGTGTAGAGCTTCAGATCGATGCCGGGCGGCAACTGGCGCGGCCCCGCATCGCCGGGCACGACGTACTCGCGCGTCTGGAGGTCGAGCGTCAGCACCGCGTCGCGGCGCGTCGTCATCGCCGCGCCCTGCGCCTGGCGCAGCCCCGAGGCGAGCGTGCGCGCGGCGTACTTGAGATCGGCCGCGGAGGCGCCGCGCAGCGGGCCGGCGAGCAGGATCGCGTAGAGCGTCGCGCCGATGACCAGCACGACGATCACCTCGAGCAGCGTGAATCCCGCGTGCGCCTTCATCTCTAGATCGGAAGGTCGTAGACGGAGAGCATCGCCGAGAGGATGGCGATGATGATGAACCCGATGACGGCCGCCATGAGGACGATCATCACCGGTTGCAGCAGGGCGAGCGCCTTGCGGATCGCCACCTCGACCTCGCGGTCGTAGGTCTCGGCCACCTGCAGCAGCATGTCGTCGAGGCGCCCGGTCTCTTCTCCGACGAGGATCATGTGCACCGCGAGCATCGGGAAGCGCCCGGTCTCCATCATCGGCCGGCCGAGGCCGCGGCCCTCCTTCAGCTCGCGCGCGACGTTCGCCACCGCTTCTGCGAGCCAGGTGTTGCTCATCGTCTCGCGCACGATGTTGAGCGCGGCCACCAGCGTCACGCCGTTGGCGAGCAGCGTGCCGAGCGTGCGCGCGAAGCGCGCCATCTCGAGCTTCGCGAAGAGGTCGCCGACGACCGGCGCGGTGACGAGCCGCCGGTCGAGCCGGTAGCGCGCATCGGGATCGCGAAGCCGCCTCAGCGTGAGGTAGCCGGCCAACGCGACGCCGATCAGCATTACCCAGCCGTAATTGCGCACCGCATCGCCGGCGAACAGCACCACCTGGGTGACGAACGGCACCGCCTTGCCGGCGCCGGCGAAGATCGGCTTGAAGCGCGGCACCACGGCGCCGAGCAACACGACCACCGCGAGCAGCGATATCACCGCGAGGAACGCGGGATAGGTGAGCGAGGCGGTGACGTTGTCGCGCAACGCCTTGGCGCGCTCCATGTACTCGGCCAGGCGCAGCAGCACGGTCGGCAGGCTTCCGCCCGCCTCGCCCGCGCGGATCATGTTCACGTAGAAGCGCGTGAAGACACCCTTCTGCGCGTCGAGCGCCTTGGACAGCGCAGCGCCGCCGCGGATGTCGTTGCGCACCTTCGACAGCAGTTCCGCCACGCGCGGGTTGGATGCGAGGTTGATCAGGATCTCGAACGCACGGTCGAGCGGCAGCCCGGCCTTGAGCAGCGTGGCGAGCTCGCGCGTGAGCACTCCGATGTCGTCCTGCGTTATGCCCTTGCGCGCGAAAAGCCGCGTGCCCGCCGCGCCCGTGACCGCGACCTTGGCGGCGCCCGCTTCCTCGGCGCGAATCGGGATGAAGCCCATCGATTGCAGTCGCGCCACGGCCGCGGAAGTGCTCGATGCTTCGAGCACGCCTTCCTGGAGCTCGCCCGCGGGAGTGACCGCCTTGTATTGGTAGAACGGCATCGGTGGGGCGGCGGGCTGCGGGCCGTCAATCCTCGCGCGTGACGCGCAGGACTTCCTCGATCGTGGTGATGCCGGCGAGCGCCTTGCGCAGGCCGTTCTCGAACATCGTCTCCATTCCCTCGGCGATCGCGGTGGCGCGCAGGTCGCCCGAGGTCGAATGCCGCATGATCAGGGAGCGGATGTTGTCGGACATCGTGAGCATCTCGATGATGCAGATCCTTCCCCAGTATCCGGTGCCGGCGCACTCCGGGCAGCCGACCGGACGGTAGAGCACGATGTCGCCGGTGGGCGAATAGCGCCGCAGGTTCATCTGCTCGACCACTTCGGGCAGCGCCACGTGCGGCTCGCGGCATTTGGGGCAGAGGGTGCGCACCAGGCGCTGGGCGAGGATGCCGTTGACGGTCGAGGTGAGCAGATAGTCCTCGGCGCCCATGTCGAGTAGCCGGCTCACCGTGGAAGGCGCGTCGTTGGTGTGCACCGTGGACAGCACCATGTGGCCGGTGAGCGCCGATTGCATCGCGATCCTCACCGTCTCCACGTCGCGAATCTCGCCCACCATGATGATGTCCGGGTCCTGGCGCACGATCGAGCGCAGCGCGTTCGCGAAGGTGAGGTCGATCTGCGGCTTCACCTGGATCTGGTTGATGCCGGGCATCTGGTATTCGACCGGGTCCTCGACGGTGACGATCTTCACATCCGGCCGGTTGTGGCGTTCGAGAGCGGTGTAGTGCGTGGTCGTCTGGCCGCTGCCGGTCGGCCCGGTGACGAGCAGGATGCCGTGGACGGGGTCGCGCGCGGTTATGACGCGCTCCAGCGACTGGCCTTCGAACCCGAGCGAGGCGAAATCGAGCGGAACGCCGCCCTTGTCGAGGATGCGCATCACCACGCTTTCGCCGTGCATCGTGGGGATGGTGGACACGCGCAGGTCGATCTCCTTGCCCTGCACGCGCAGCTTGATGCGCCCGTCCTGGGGCAGGCGGCGCTCGGCGATATCGAGCGACGCCATGATCTTCACGCGCGAGATGACCGCGGCCGACAACCGCTTGGGCGGAGACTCGACTTCGTGCAGCACGCCATCGATGCGGTAGCGCACGATGAGCCGGTTCTCCATCGGCTCGATGTGGATGTCCGAGGCACGCGATTCCAACGCCTTGGTGAGCACGAGGTTGACCAGCCGGATCACCGGAGCCTCGGAGGCGAGGTCCTTCAGGTGCTCGACGTCGCCCAGGTCCTGCTCCTCGTCGCGCGAGGAGATGTTGTCGACGATCGATCCCATCGACGACTTGCCGCCGCCGTAGAGGCGCTCCAGCGCCGCCTCGATCTCGTTGGGCGCGGCGATGAAGGCGCGCACGCGCTTGCCCGAGGCCATCTGCACCGCGGAGATCACGTAGGAATCGGTGGGATCGGCGATCGCGAGCGCCAGCTCCTCGTCGTCCTCGCGCAGGGGCACCGCCTGCGCATCGCGCAGGAACTTGGCCGACAGGCGCTCCTCGAGGAGCGGCAGCTCCGGATAGTCGCCCGCGAGCGCCAGCGGAATATCGAGCTGGTCGCCGAGCGCGTCGGCGAGATCGCGTCCGGAAACCATGCCGAGGCGCTGCAGGATCACGCCGATCTTTTCGCGCACGTCGCCCTCCTGGAGCTTCAGGGCGCGATCGAGGTTTGCGGGGTCGAGCTTGCCGCGCTCGACGAGGATTTCGCCGATTCTTTTAGGCAATGGGGGCGGTTCCGAACGTAAGCATTTGAAAATTATAACGTCCGGGAGGGAAAAAAGCGGCGCGACCTTATCCGCGTGTTCTTTTTCTTGTGCGGCCCGGACCCAGCGTGCCCGATTTTGAGGCGTGGGCCGGTAAAAGGTTCACGCTGGTTTGTTTCCTCTTCGCAACCTCTCCGCGTCCCGTTGGAGGGGCGGAAGAAGGTCGTCCACGTCGCGCGACCGGTCGGAGCGCCGGCGCTCGTCGCGCCGGTTCCCTCGCTTCCCGCAAATCGACGGGGTTCGCAAAAAGGTGCGCGCACGGAATTTCCCTCCCTCTTCTTTTCGCAAGCGGGGCCGACGCGCTTTTTGCGAACCGTGCTCCGTCGACTTGCGGGTCAGCTCGGCGTCCTCCACGGTCGCGCGACGTGAACCACCTTCCTCCGCCAATCACCCGAGCGCACACGGTGGCGATACTGCCGGCAGTCGCGAATGCAGGCGTTACGACAACGCCTGCAAACGGGAACACGCTTCCGAAGGAGAGGGACGGGCGGGATTTGAAGATCGTCGGAGGGCGCCGAGCTGAC
>JANPHA010000401.1:0-5108 GCA_031424255.1 Burkholderiales bacterium
TCCGTGCACGGCGGCGCGAAAGAGCGCCGCGTCGTCGTCCTTTTTCACGCCAGCGTCTCGAGATACTTGTCGGCGTCGAGCGCCGCCATGCAGCCGGTGCCGGCGCTGGTGACCGCCTGGCGATAGACGTGGTCCTGCACGTCGCCGGCGGCGAAGACACCCGGCGCGCTCGTCGCGGTGGCGTTGCCCTCCAGGCCGCTCTTGGTGACGATATAGCCGTTACGCATCTCGAGCTGGCCCGCGAAGATGTCGGTGTTCGGCTTGTGGCCGATGGCGATGAAGCAGCCGGTGAGCGCCAGCTCGTGGGCCTTGCCGTCGGTCGTGGACTTGATGCGCACGCCGGTGACCCCGGAGCGGTCGCCGAGGATCTCGTCGAGCGTGTGGTTCCATTTGATGTCCACCTTGCCCTCGGCCTGCCGGGAGCGAAGCTTGTCCTGCAGGATCTTCTCGGCGCGGAACTTGTCGCGGCGATGGATCACGGTCACGTGCTTCGCGATGTTGGACAGGTAGAGCGCTTCCTCCACCGCGGTGTTGCCGCCGCCCACCACGCACACGTCCTGGCCCTTGTAGAAGAAACCGTCGCAGGTGGCGCATCCCGATACGCCCTTGCCCATGAACTTCTGCTCCGACGGCAGCCCGAGGTACATCGCCGAGGCGCCGGTCGCGATGATGAGCGCGTCACAGGTGTAGGTTCCCGCGTCGCCGATCAGCGTCACCGGCTTGTCGCCGAGCTTCGCGGTGTGGATGTGATCGAACAGGATCTCGGTCTCGAAGCGCTCGGCGTGCTTGAGGAAACGATCCATCAACTCGGGGCCCTGCACGCCCATCGCGTCGGCGGGCCAGTTGTCGACGTCGGTGGTGGTCATCAGCTGCCCGCCCTGGGCGAGGCCGGTGATCAGGACCGGCTTGAGATTGGCGCGCGCGGCGTACACGGCGGCGGAATAACCGGCAGGGCCGGAGCCCAGGATCAGCAGTCGGGAGTGTCTGGTGCCCATGTCGAGAGGTAAGAAATGGCTTGAAAAGCGCTGCGGGAATGGGATTATCGCATTCCGCAGGCGGGCCTATGTCCCTGAAACTAAGGGAGTATCTCAAGATAGCGGCCTAACAGATTGACAAATAAGGGGATTTTCGCTATTTAAGGGGAGCCATGCAAAGCCCGCCCAGGAAATCCGCCGTCGGAGAGCGCACCATGACGCTCAAGGCGGTCCCGTTTTTTACGCGCCTCAACGATCGCGAGCTGGATGTCGTGCGCGCGGTCGCCTCCGAGAAGACCTACCCGAAGAACGCGGTGGTCCTCACCGAGGGCGAGATGGGCGATTCGCTCTACATGATCCAGTCGGGCAAGGTGAAAGTCTTCATCGGCGACGAGGACGGCCGCGAGATCATCCTGAAGATCCTCGGTCCCGGCGATTTCTTCGGCGAGATGTCGATGATCGACAAGCAGCCGCGCTCGGCCTCGGTCACCACGATCGAGTCGGCGATCTTCCTGGTGCTCGCGCACTCCGCGTTCGAGCGCTGCGTGGAAGAAGCGCCGCGCATCGGCAACATGGTGATGCAGGTGCTCGCGCAACGCGTGCGCGAGGCCGACCGCAAGATCGGAACGCTCGCGTTGATGGACGTCTACGGCCGCGTCGCCAGCACGCTGCTCGAGCTCTCGGTCTACAGCACCGGCAAGCTGATGGTGGGTGAGAAGCTCTCGCAGCAGGACCTCGCCAACATGGTGGGAGCGTCGCGCGAGATGGTGAACCGCATCCTGAAGGATCTCTCGGACCGCGGCTTCATCTCGATCGAGTCGAAGTCGATCACCATCATCAACCGGGAGTTGCCGCCATCGCTGTAACGACGGTCCCGAACGCCCACCCGCGCCTGGGGCGCGTGATGCGCGAGGCGGGCTGGATCCTGCTGCTCGGCGCCGGCATCTACCTGGCGTTGATCCTCGGCACCTACCAGCGCAGCGACCCGGGCCCGTTCTTCAGCGGCACGGGCGAGGCGATCGCGAACAAGGGCGGTGTCGCGGGCGCGTGGATCGCCGAGACGCTGCTCTACGTGTTCGGCATCTCGGCCTGGTGGTGGGTCGCGCTCGCCCTGCACGGCATCCTGCGCCTCTACCGCCGCATTCCCGAGTGGCAGATGGTGCACCGCCGCTCGCTCGCAGTGTCGCTCGTGGGTTTCGTTTTCGTGATCGCCGCGAGCAGCGCGCTCGAGGCACTGCGCCTGTACACGCTGGCGACACCGCTGCCCTACATGCCGGGCGGGGTGCTGGGGCGGCTGCTCGCGAGCTTCATTTCCACTTCCCTCGGCTTTACCGGCGGCACGCTGATGCTGCTGGCGCTCATCGCGGCCGCGTTCAGCATGTTCACCGGCGTGTCGTGGCTGCGCTTCGCCGAAGCCGTCGGCGCGGGGCTGGAGTGGATCTACGCGGCGGTGCGCGCGCGCGTGGAGGCGCGGCGCGATCGCGAGGCGGGGCGCGTGAAGGCGCTCGAGCGCGAGGAGAAGGTCGAGGTCGCGAAGAAGGCGTACGAGGACCACGAGCCGATCCGCATCGAGATGCCGCCGGTCGCGATCCAGAAGAGCGAGCGCATCCTGCGCGAAAGGCAGGTGCCGCTCTTCGCCGACATGCCCGATTCCCCGCTGCCGGCGCTGAGCCTGCTCGATCCGCCCGACACGCACATCGAGCGCCCTACCGCCGAGACGCTCGAATACACCTCGCGCCTGATCGAGCGGAAGCTGCTCGATTTCAACGTGCAGGTGAAGGTGGTCGCGGCGTATCCGGGACCGGTCATCACGCGCTACGAGATCGAGCCCGCGGTCGGAGTGAAGGGCGCGCAGATCCTCGGCCTCGCGCGCGACCTGGCACGCGCTTTGTCGGTCGTTGCGATCCGCGTGGTCGAGACGATTCCCGGCACCTCGTGCATGGGCCTCGAGATCCCGAACCCGAAGCGCGAGATCGTGCGGCTCTCCGAGATCGTCGGCTCGCAGGCTTACGCCGACATGCATTCGAAGATCACGCTCGCGCTCGGCAAGGACATCACCGGCAAGCCGGTCGTGGCCGACCTCGCGCGGATGCCGCACCTGCTGGTCGCCGGCACCACGGGCTCGGGCAAGTCGGTCGCGATCAACGCGATGATCCTGTCGCTGCTCTACAAGGCGACCGCGGGCGAGGTGCGCCTGATCCTGATCGACCCGAAGATGCTCGAGCTCTCGGTCTACGAGGGCATTCCGCACCTGCTGGCCCCCGTGGTCACCGACATGCGCCAGGCGGGCGCGGCGTTGAACTGGTGTGTCGCGGAGATGGACCGGCGCTACAAGCTGATGTCGGCGATCGCGGTGCGCAACCTCGCGGGCTACAACCAGAAGGTGCGCGAGGCGATCGAGAAGAAGGCGCCGCTCAAGCATCCGTTCACCCTCACGCCCGACAACCCCGAGCTGCTCGATCCGCTGCCGCTGCTCGTGGTGGTGATCGACGAGCTCGCCGACCTGATGATGGTGTCGGGCAAGAAGGTGGAAGAGCTGATCGCACGGCTCGCGCAGAAATCGCGCGCCTGCGGAATTCATTTGATCCTCGCGACTCAACGCCCGTCGGTGGACGTGATCACCGGCCTCATCAAGGCGAACGTGCCGACGCGCATCGCGTTCCAGGTCTCCGCCAAGGTCGATTCGCGCACGATCCTCGACCAGCAGGGCGCCGAGAGCCTGCTGGGGCAGGGCGACATGCTGTACCTGATGCCGGGCGGCGGGATTCCGCAGCGCGTGCACGGCGCGTACGTGGGGGACGCGGAGGTGCATCGCGTGGTCGAGGCGCTGAAGAAGCAGGGCGAGGCGCAGTACATCGACGGCATCCTCGACGAGCCCGATCTTGCCGACGGCAACGGAACCTCCGGCGAGGGCGGTGTCTCAGCAGAGTCCGATCCCCTTTACGACCAGGCCGTGCAGATCGTGCTCCAGAACAAGCGTGCTTCCATCTCCCTCGTGCAGCGCCACCTGCGCATCGGCTACAACCGCGCCGCGCGCCTGATCGAGGACATGGAGAAGGCCGGCATGGTCACGCCCATGGCCTCCAACGGGAATCGCGAGATCATCGTTCCGTCGCGAGACAAATAGCCATGCGCAAAGTGCTCCCTCCCCCTTGGGGGAGGGCTGGGGAGGGGGTCCTTTTTTTCCTCGCCCTATCCCTTCCTCTCGCCGCCTTCGCCAACGGCCTCGACGATTTCATCGCGTTCAACGCCGCTACCAGGACAGCGACCTCCCATTTCGACCAGGAGGTCTACGACCGCGCCGGCAAGGTGGTCGATCGCGCTTCCGGCACGTTCGCGTTCGCGCGTCCCGGCAAGTTCCGCTGGACCTACGAGAAGCCCAACCAGCAGGTGATCGTGGGCGACGGCACGCGCCTATACATCCACGACCCTGACCTCAACCAGGTAACGGTGAAGCGCGTGGACAACGCGATCTCGTCCACGCCCGCGGCACTCCTCGCCGGCAAGGACGACATCACCAAGCTCTTCTCGCTGCGCGATGCCGGCAGCGCCGACGGCCTCGAGTGGGTCGAGGCGTTGCCCAGGGCGCAGGACACCGGGTTCGAGAAAGTGCGCCTCGGGCTCAAGGGCAAGACGCTCGCCGCGATGGAGCTCTTCGACCAACTCGGCGGGCGCACGCTGCTGCGCTTCTCCGACCTGAAGGCCAACGTGCCCGTGGCTCCCGAAACTTTCCGGTGCACTCCGCCCAAGGGCGCGGATGTAATCGAGGATGCGGCGCCGAAGAAATGACCCTTCCTCCCCTTGGGACCGGGGGGCGAAAATACCATTGGTCCAAAAGCTAGGTAGTTGTACATAACTACCGAAACTATGGAACAATCCCGGGATGGGATCGACCGAACTGCGCGTGAGGAATCTGCTGCGACGGGAAGGGGTGGCTCGCTCCCGCGACCTGGTCGCGGCGGGCCTGACCCGTATCGAGATCTCGAGGCGCGTCGCGACCGGCAAACTGATTCGCGTGGCGCGCGGGCTATACGCAAAGCCTGGCTACGAGGAGGGCGAGTACGGAGCCCTCGCGACCGTGGCCAGACGCTCTCCTGGTGTCGTCTTCTGCCTCCTCACGGCGCTTCGATTCCA
>JANPHA010000402.1:0-25429 GCA_031424255.1 Burkholderiales bacterium
TCCGTTCGAGATGGAAACCGCGTTGGTGGGCGGTGCCGCCTACGAAGCCCATGGCCATCCGCTGCCGGACGCCACGCTGAACCTGGCCAAGGCGTCGGACGCGGTGCTGTTCGGGGCCGTCGGCGACTGGAAATACGACAAGCTCGAGCGCGCACTCCGTCCCGAGCAGGCGATCCTCGGGCTGCGCAAGAATCTTGAACTCTTCGCCAATCTGCGGCCGTCGATCCTTTATCCCGAGCTCGCCAACGCATCGTCGCTCAAGCCGGAAATCGTCGCGGGCCTCGACATCATGATCATCCGCGAGTTGACCGGGGACATCTACTTCGGCGAGCCGCGCAGCGTGACCGGCGTCAAGGGCGCGCGCGTCGGCATCAACACGATGCATTACACCGAGCCGCAGATCCGCCGCATCGTGCACGTCGGCTTCAAGACCGCGCGGCAGCGGGGCAAGCGCCTCTGCTCGGTCGACAAGATGAACGTGCTCGAGACCTCGCAGCTCTGGCGCGACATCGTCGAGGAGATCGCGCCCGAGTATCCGGACGTGGCGGTTTCGCATATGCTCGTGGATAACTGCGCCATGCAATTGGTGAGGAACCCGAGGCAATTCGACGTGATCGTGACCGGAAATCTCTTTGGCGACATCCTTTCCGACGAGGCCTCGATGCTCACCGGCTCGATCGGCATGCTGCCGTCGGCCTCGCTCGATGCCGCGGGCAAGGGCCTGTATGAACCGATCCATGGCTCGGCCCCCGACATCACCGGCAAGGGCATCGCCAATCCGCTCGCGATGATCCTGTCGATGGCGATGATGTTCCGCTACACCTTCGAGCTGCCCCGGGTCGCGCAACGAATCGAGAATGCGGTGCGTTCCGCGCTCGCCTCGGGATTGCGCACCGCCGACATCGCGGCCCACGGGCTCAAACCGGCCTCCACCACCGACATGGGCACGGCGGTGGTGAAGGCGCTCTAGAACCGGAGGCGGGCGGGCTGGGAGGCGCCCCGCCTCTCTCCCCGACGAATGTCGCCTCTCGCTTGAATAAAGATCGACGATCATGACGACCGTAGGAATCATCGGCTGGCGCGGCATGGTGGGCTCCGTCCTGATGGAGCGCATGCGTGCGGAGAGGGACTTCGACGCGATCGACCCGGTGTTCTTCACCACGTCCAACGTGGGAGGAACCGGGCCCGCCATCGGCAAACCGGTTGCGCCGCTCAAGGACGCGAACGACATCGCGGCGCTCGCCAGGTGCGAGGTGCTGATCACCTGCCAGGGCGGCGATTACACCAAGGCCATCTATCCGAAGCTGCGCGCCTCGGGCTGGGACGGCTACTGGATCGATGCTGCTTCGGCGCTGCGTATGGAGAACGACGCGGTGATCATCCTCGACCCGGTGAACCGTCCGGTGATCGACAAGGCGGTCGCCTCCGGCATCAGGAACTACATCGGCGGCAATTGCACCGTGAGCCTGATGCTGATGGCGATCGACGGGCTGCTCAAGGCGGACCTGGTCGACTGGGTGAGCGCCATGACCTACCAGGCCGCATCGGGCGCGGGTGCGCAGAACATGCGCGAGCTGCTGCAGCAGATGGGCGAAGTGCATTTCGCCGCGAAGGGCCTGCTCGACGATCCCGCTTCGGCGATCCTCGACATCGACCGCGAGGTCGCCGGCATCCTGCGCGACGAGAACTTCCCGACCGAGCATTTCGGCGTTCCGCTCGCGGGGAGCCTGCTGCCGTGGATCGATACTGACCTCGGCAACGGCCAGAGCCGCGAGGAGTGGAAGGGCCACGCGGAGTCGAACAAGATCCTCGGGCGCGAGGCGCGCCCGGTCGCGGTCGACGGGCTGTGCGTGCGCGTCGGCGCGATGCGCTGCCATAGCCAGGGCCTCACACTCAAGCTCAAGCGCGACCTGCCGATCGAGGAGATCGAGCAGATTCTCGCGCGCGCCAATGCGTGGGTGAAGGTCGTGCCCAACCGTCGCGAGGAAACGCTGAAGGCGCTCACCCCGGTCGCGGTCACCGGCACGCTCGACGTGCCCATCGGGCGGCTGCGCAAGATGCGCATGGGAGGGGAGTATCTTTCTGCTTTCACGGTCGGGGACCAGTTGCTGTGGGGCGCGGCCGAGCCCCTGCGCCGCATGCTCGGCATCCTGTTGAAGAGCCGGATTCCGGCGCGCGTTACAGCCTGAAAAACAGCAGTCGGGCGGAAAAAACGCTTGTAAAATGTCCGACTTAAGAGATAATGTGAAAAACCGGGTGAGGTTGAAACAATAAACCCCTGATGTTAATCTACATTTCACCGATCTTCCGGGTTGGGATGACAACGATGATGGTGAGGATAATCAGAAGCGGGGCGGCCATCGCGTTGCTCCTGGGCGCGGTGGCGGCTCAGGCGGCAGGGCTCGGCAAGCTCACGGTCAATTCGGCGCTTGGACAGGTCCTCAACGCGGAAATCGACCTGGTCTCGCTGCAGCCGGGCGAGCTCGACTCGCTCTCCGCGCGCGTGGCCTCGCCCGAGGCGTTCCGCGATGCACGCATCGAATACTCGTCGTCGCTGCGCCTGCTGCGCTTCTCGGTCGAGAAGCGTCCCAACGGCCAGCCCTACCTCAAGGTCACGAGCATCGGCCCGATCAACGAGCCGTTCGTCGATGCGCTGATCGAGGTCACGTGGCCATCGGGGCGCATCCAGCGCGAATATCCGATCCTCCTCGATCCACCGGGGTACGCTCAGTCCCGGGTGGCACCGCCCACGGTGACGGCCGCTCCAACCAGCCGATCACCAGAGACGCCGCCGGCCGCAGCGCCGGCGGCGGCGCCTTCAACTCCCGCATCTGCGTCCGAACCGGGCTCCTCGACCCCCTCGGCGCAGGCTGAGCTCGGCGCGGGCGCGCCCCCGGCCGCCGCGGGCGACACCTACGGCCCGGTGCAGAAGGGCGAGACCCTCAACAAGATCGCGACGCAAGTGAAGCCCTCCGACGTGAGCCTCGAGCAGATGCTCGTGGCACTCTATCGCGAGAACAAGTCGGCGTTCGCGGGCAACAACATGAACCGCCTGAAGACCGGGCAGATCCTGAAAGTGCCGACGGCAGAGGAAGTCGCGCAGGTCACGCCCGCCGACGCCGGCAAGGAAATCCGCACGCAGGTTGCCGACTGGAAGGGCTATCGCGAGCAGCTCGCCGGCGGCGTCGCGTCGATCCCCGCGCGCGGCGACAGCACCAACGCCGCATCGGGACGTGTCTCCTCCGCGGCGGTGACACCCCCGGCTCCGCCTTCCGCGGAGCCCAAGGACACGCTCAAGCTGTCCAAGTCCGATGCCGGCCGCGGCGCGACCGGCGCGAGCGGCAAGGGCGGCGGCCAGGATCGCGTCAACGCGCTGCAGGAGGAAGTCACCGCCAAGGACAAGGCGCTGAAGGAATCGCAATCGCGCGTCGCCGACCTCGAGAAACAGATTCGCGACATGCAGCGCCTGCTGGATCTGAAGGCGGGCGCCCCGGCGAAGGCCCCCGACACCAAGGTCGCTACCGCTCCAGTGCCCGTTCCGGTGCCCGAGCCCACGCCGCCCAAGGCCGTCGAGCCGCCGAAGCCCGCGGAAGCGCCCAAGGTCGCCGAGGTGAAGGTCGAGCCGCCCAAGCCGGCGGAGCCCGCGAAGCTGCCGGACACGGCGGCTCCGACACCGCCGCCGCCGGTGGTCGCCGAGGCGCCGAAGACGGAACCCCCGAAGGTCGCCCCCAAGAAAGCTCCGCCGCCCCCGAAGAGCTTCCTCGACGAATTGCTCGACAACCCGGCGTACCTCGCCATCGCGGTCGGCGGCATCGGCGCGCTCGCGCTCGCGGGCTTCCTGTTCGCGCGGCGACGAAAGGCGAGGGCTGAGGCGGAACCCAACAGCTCGATGACGAGCGCCTTTCCCTCCGACCTTAAGCCCAACACGAACACGGGGAAGCCGGGGGGTGGTCTGGTCGACACCGGTAACAGCTCTTTCCTGACGGACTTCGACAAGACCGGTCCCGGGACCATCGATACCGACGAGGTCGACCCGGTCGCCGAGGCCGAGGTCTATATCGCCTACGGCCGCGATGCGCAGGCCGAGGAGATCCTCAAGGAGGCGATGGCGCGCGACAAGGGCCGCCACGAGATCGCGCTGAAGCTGCTCGAGATCTACCACGCGCGCAAGAGCGCCACTGCGTTCGAGACCGTCGCCAAGGAATTGCGCGCCTCGGTTGGCGAAACCCATCCGCTGTGGCAGAAAGCCGCGGCGATGGGCGCGCAGATCGATCCCACCAATCCGCTCTATATCGCCGCCGCCAGCGGCACCGCGACGTATACCGCGATGTCTCCCGCCGCCGCCGCTCCCGCACCCGCCCCGGCGAAGCCCGACCTCGATTTCGACCTCGACACCAGCTCGAGCGGCGGCGGCTCCGGCTCCGCCGCGGCTCCGCCGCCGAGTTTCGACCTCGACCTGGACGCGCAGAGGCCGGCGCATGCGGATCTGCAGACGGATGCCTCCCCGGTCCTCGATTTCGATCTCGCGCCCACTGCCCACGCCGAAGCGCCCGTGGAAGCCCACAAGGACGAGAAGCCGTCGTTCGACTTCGATCTTTCCGGGCTCGATTTCCCTTCGTCGAAGCCGGCCGCGTCCGCCGATACCCACGCGCCGTCGTCGGGAAACATCGATCTCGCCGACCTGAGCCTCGATTCGCCGGGTCGCGAGTCGGGCGGCGGAGAAGCGGTGGGCACGAAGCTCGAACTCGCCAAGGCCTACCTCGAAATCGGCGACAAGGACGGAGCCCGCGAGATCCTGCAGGAAGTGGCCAAGGAGGGCTCCTCCGCGCAGAGGGAAGAGGCGAAGAAGCTGATCTCCTCGCTCTGACGCCCGGCGCTCCAGAACGCGGTTCCATTGGCGGGGGCGACCCCGCCAATTTCATTCCGGATCCCCACTCATGCGCATCGCCCTGGGCCTCGAGTACGACGGCGCGGCGTTCTGCGGCTGGCAGACGCAGCCCGGCGGCTGCGGCGTGCAGGACCACCTGCAGAGGGCCCTCGCGCGCTTCGCAGACGCTGCGGTCGAGGTGACCGCGGCGGGCCGCACCGATTCCGGCGTGCACGCCACTGCGCAAGTGGTCCACCTCGATTCGGCGGCCGAACGCGCGGACTTCTCCTGGGTGCGCGGCACCAATACCTATCTCGACGCAACGTGCCGCGTGCTCTGGGCGAGGCGCGTGGCCGACGACTTCCACGCGCGCTACAGCGCTCTCGCCCGCTCCTATCGCTACCTGTTGCTGAACGAGCCCGTGGAGCCGGCGATATTGCGCGGGCGCGTCGGCTGGTATCACCGGCCGCTCGATGCCGCCCTGATGCAGGAGGGCCTGCGCGCGCTCGTGGGCGAGCATGATTTCAGCGCGTTCCGCGGCGCGCAGTGCCAGGCGAAAACGCCGGTAAGGAACCTCACCGAGGCGCGCGTCGAGCGCCGCGGCAATCTCCTCGTCCTGCGCTTCCGCGCGAACGCGTTCCTCCATCACATGATCCGCAACATCGTCGGATCCCTGGTCTCTGTCGGCTCCGGCAGGCATCCCCCGGGATGGATCGCGGAAGTGCTTGCGGGGCGCGATCGCGCCGCCGCGGCCCCCACGTTCTCGCCTGCGGGGCTTTACCTCACGGGCGTCGAGTATGATCCGGCCTTCGGTCTTCCCGCCTTTCGCCCATCCCCGCGCCTCGACCTGGAATCGCCATGACCCGCGAGCGCACGCGCATCAAGATCTGCGGGCTTCGCGAGGTCGCGCACGCGCGCGTGGCCGCCGACGCGGGCGCCGATGCGATCGGTCTCGTCTTCCACCGGCCGAGCCCGCGCTACGTGAGCCCCGCCGAGGCCGCGCGCGTGAGCGCGTCGCTGCCGCCGTTCGTGACGGCCGTCGGCCTCTTTGTCGACGCGAGCGCCGCCGAGGTGCGCGCGATCCTCGGCGAGGTCGCGCTCGACCTGCTGCAGTTCCACGGGGACGAGACGCCGGAATTCTGCGCTGCGTTCGATCGGCCCTTCATTCGCGCCGTGCGCATGGGGCCGGGGATCAATTTGTTAGAATACGCACAGCGATTTTCCCGGGCCCGGGCGCTTCTCCTGGACGCCTACCGCCCGGGCGAGCCGGGGGGCACCGGACACACGTTCGATTGGGCGGATATCCCGCGCGATCTTCCGGTCCCGCTGATCCTCTCCGGGGGCCTGACGGCCGCGAATGTCGGGCGCGCAGTGCGCGAAATCAGGCCTTGGGCCGTGGACGTATCCAGCGGCGTCGAGGCGGTCCGCGGGATCAAGGACCCGCAGAAGATCATCGAATTCATTCGGAGCGTGCGACGTGAAGATGCAGGGCAACCCGCCTGACTGGGCCAGGTATTCGCTGCCGGACGCCGGGGGACATTTCGGTCCGTACGGCGGTGTCTTTGTCGCCGAGACGCTGCGCGCGGCGTTGGACGAGCTCACGCGCGCCTACGGCGATTGCCGCGAGGATCCGGACTTCCAGGCCGAGCTCGCCTGGGAGCTCGAGCATTTCGTCGGCCGCCCGAGTCCGATCTACCATGCGCGCCGGCTGTCGGAGCAATGCGGCGGGGCGCAGATCTACCTGAAGCGCGAGGACTTGAATCACACCGGCGCGCACAAGGTGAACAACACCGTGGGCCAGGCGCTGCTCGCGCGCAAGATGGGCAAGCCGCGCGTGATTGCGGAAACCGGCGCGGGCCAGCATGGGGTGGCCACCGCCACGGTCGCGGCGCGCTACGGCATGGAATGCGTCGTCTACATGGGCACCGAGGACGTCGCGCGCCAGGCTCAGAACGTCTACCGGATGAAGCTGCTCGGCGCGACAGTGGTGCCGGTGGAGAGCGGCTCGCGCACGTTGAAGGACGCGCTCAACGAAGCGATGCGCGATTGGGTCACGAACGTCGAGAACACGTTCTACATCATCGGCACGGTGGCCGGGCCGCATCCGTATCCGATGATGGTGCGCGACTTCAACTCGATCGTCGGCACCGAGTGCCTCACGCAGATGCCGCTGATGACCGGGGGCCGCAAGCCCGACGCGGTGCTCGCATGCGTCGGCGGAGGCTCCAACGCGATGGGCATCTTCTACGCCTATATTCCGCACGAGGACGTGAAGCTGATCGGCGTCGAGGCGGGCGGCCTCGGCATCGAGACCGGCAAGCACGCGGCCTCGCTTTCGGCGGGTAGCCCGGGCGTGCTGCACGGCAACCGCACCTATCTCATGCAGGATGCGAACGGCCAGATCCAGGAGACCCATTCGATCTCCGCGGGCCTCGACTATCCGGGCGTGGGACCCGAGCACGCATGGCTCAAGGACTCGGGGCGCGCCCAGTACGTCTCGATCACCGACGACGAGGCGCTGAAGGCCTTCCATGCGCTCTGCCGCCTCGAAGGCATCATCCCGGCGCTCGAGTCGAGCCATGCGATCGCCCACGCGATGAAGATCGCCCCCGCGATGGCGCGCGACCGGATCCTGCTCGTGAACCTCTCCGGCCGCGGCGACAAGGACATGCACACGGTGGGCAAGGCCTCGGGCATCGCCTACTGATGGACAACGCGAGCCGCATCGACGCCACCTTCGCGCGATTGCGCTCCGAGCGCCGCGCCGCGTTGATCCCCTTCATCACCGCCGGCGATCCCGCGCCGCGCCAGACGGTGCCGGTCATGCACGCGCTCGTCGCCGCGGGCGCGGACGTGATCGAGCTCGGCGTGCCGTTCTCCGATCCGATGGCCGATGGCCCGGTGATCCAGCGCTCCTCGGAGCGCGCCCTCAAGTTCGGCGTGGGGCTGGGCGACGTGCTCGCGATGGCCGCGGAGTTTCGCCGCACCAATGCGGCCACACCGGTCGTCCTGATGGGGTATGCCAACCCGGTCGAGCGCATGGGGCTTGCGGGATTCGTCGCCCAGGCGACGGGCGCGGGCATCGACGGCGTGCTGATCGTCGATTACCCGCCCGAGGAAAGCGGCGCGTGGCTCGAGGCGTTGAAGGGATCGCCGATCGCTCCGATCTTCCTGCTCGCCCCGACGTCGAGCGAGGCGCGCATCGAGCTCGTCGCGCGCGTGGCGCGCGGCTACATCTACTACGTCTCGTTGAAGGGCGTGACCGGGGCAGCGCACATCGATACGTCCGGCGTCGAGGCGATGATGAAGCGCATTCGCGCGCGCACCGCGGTGCCGGTGGGTGTCGGCTTCGGGATCCGCGACGGCGAGACCGCGAGGCGCGTTGCGCGCGTGGCCGACGCCGTCGTCATCGGCAGCCGCATCGTCCAGGAGATGGCGGATCACCCGGACTCGGCGGCGGAGCGCGCGGGCGCAGTGCTGCGCGAGTTCCGCGCCGCGATGGATCGCGAAGAGTCGCCCGCATGAGCTGGTTTCGCAAGCTCCTGCCGCCGAAGATCAAACGCGAGGGAACGCAGCAGAAGAAGGCCGTCCCCGAGGGCCTGTGGAGCAAATGCCCGTCGTGCGAGGCGGTGCTGTATTTCACCGACCTCGAGAACAACCTGCATGTCTGCCCGAAGTGCGGCTTCCACAACCGCCTGTCCGCGCGCCAGCGCCTCGATCTCTTCCTCGACTCCGAAGGCCGCGCGGAGCTCGCCTCCGAAGTGGTGCCGATCGATCCGCTCAAGTTCAAGGACAGCCGCAAGTACAGCGAGCGCCTCGACGAGGCGGAGAAGGAGACCGGCGAGACCGACGCGCTGGTGGTGATGCAGGGCTCGGTATTGTCGGTGCCCATGGTCGCGGCGGCCTTCGAATTCGGATTCCTCGGCGGATCGATGGGCTCGGTCGTGGGCGAGCGCTTCGTGCGCGCGGTGCAGGCGTGCTGCGACGAGGAGCTGCCGTTCATCTGCTTCACCGCCACGGGCGGGGCGCGGATGCAGGAAGGGCTCCTCTCCCTGATGCAGATGGCGAAGACCACCGCGGCGTTGCACCAGCTCACCGCGGCGCGCCAGCCGTTCATCTCGATCCTCACCGATCCCACCATGGGAGGGGTGTCGGCGAGCTTCGCGTTCATCGGCGACCTGGTGATCGCCGAGCCCGGCGCGTTGATCGGCTTCGCCGGCCCGCGCGTGATCGAGCAGACGGTGCGCGAGACGCTCCCCGAAGGATTCCAGCGCTCCGAGTTCCTGCTCGAGAAGGGCGCGATCGACATGATCGTCGACCGCCGCCAGATGCGCGACAAGGTCGCGCGCCTCGTGACGTTGCTCAAGCGCGAGCCCGCCCCGCAAGCTTGAAACAGCGCTCGCTGGACGACTGGCTCGCGTACATCTCCGCGCAGCATCCCGCGACCATCGCCCTCGGCCTCGAGCGCGTGCGCGAGGTGTGGAGGCGCATGGACCTGCCGGCCCCGCCGGTCGCGATCACGGTCGGCGGCACCAACGGCAAGGGCTCGACCTGCGCGTTCCTCGAGACAATCCTGCTCGAGTCCGGCTACCGGGTCGGCGCGTACAGCTCGCCGCACCTGCTGCGCTACAACGAACGCGTGCGCCTGCAGGGGGAAGACGCGGACGACGCGACGCTCGCCGCATCGTTCGCGCGCGTCGAGGCGGCACGCGGCGACACGCCGCTCACCTATTTCGAGTTCGGCACGCTCGCGGCCTTCGCGGTGTTCGCCGACGCGCGCCTTGAAGCGGCGGTGCTCGAAGTCGGTCTCGGCGGCCGGCTCGACGCGGTGAACATCATCGACGCGGATTGCGCGATCGTGGCGAGCGTCGATCTCGATCACCAGGCGTATCTCGGCGACGACCGCGAGTCGATCGGATTCGAGAAGGCGGGCATCTTCCGCGGCGGGCGTCCCGCGATCTTCGGCGACACCCACCCGCCCGCGAGCCTGGTGGCCCATGCGCGCTCGATCGGCGCCGGGCTCCAGGTGCTGGGGCGGGAGTTCCGCTTCGAGGCGGGTGAGCGCCAATGGGATTTCGTCGGGCAGCACAGCACCAAGCGCGCGCTGCCGATGCCCGCGCTGCGCGGGCGCTGGCAGCTCAAGAATGCCGCGAGCGCGCTCGCCGCCATCGACGAGCTCGCGTCGAGGCTTCCGGTCTCGCTCGGCGAGATCAAGCGCGGGCTCACGCGGGTGCGCTTGCCCGGCAGGCTGCAGGCGTTGCCGGGGCGGCCCGTGGTGGTGCTCGATGTCGCCCACAACCCGCACGCCGCGCGCTCGCTCGCCGAGGGCCTCGGGGACATGGGCTTTTTCGACAACACCTACGCGGTCCTCGCGATGCTCGCCGACAAGGACATCGAGGGCGTGATCGACGCGGTGCGCCATCGGATCGATCGCTGGTTCGTCGCCTCCACCGGCGGCGATCGGGCCGCACCCGCGTCGCGCCTCGCGGCCGCATTGGAAGCCCGGGGCGCGGCCGGTGTCACGCGCAGCTTCGCGACGGTCGCAGCGGCGCTCGATGCCGCGCGTCGGGAAGCGGGGCCGAATGATAGAATTGTCGTCTTTGGATCGTTCCAAACCGTGGCCGAAGGGCTGCGCCCGGCCCGCTGACTCCTCCCCATGGCGACCCCGTCATCCACCGAAGCTAGCGAGATCCGGCGACGCGGCCGGCAGCGCCTGATCGGCGCGATCGCGATCGTCGTGCTGCTGGTGGTGTTCGTGCCGATGGTGCTCGATTCGCAGCCGCGTCCCGCTCGCAACGAGCCCGCGCTCGCGATCCCTCCGAAGGAAAACGCCCCCGCGCTGCCAGCGCCCGCTCCGGGACGCGCCACCCACGCCGCGCCGGCGCAGAAATCCCCGGAAGCGCAGAAGCCGCCCGAGGCGAGAGTCCTCGAACCTGCGAAGCCCGCGAACGTCACATCCCCGTTGGCGCCGAAAGCGGCCGCCGCGCCGAAGCTCGAGGGCTTCGCGGTGCAGGTGGGAGCCTTCCGCGACGACGCCAAGCTCAAGCAGGCGCGCGACAAGCTCTCCGCGGCCGGCATCGCGCACTACACCGAGCGGCTCGATACCTCCTCGGGCGAGCTGACCCGCTTGCGCGCCGGGCCGTTTCCGACGCGCGAGGCGGCCGAGGCGGGAGCCGCGAAATTGCGCTCCGTGGCGCTCGAAGGCCAGGTGGTCCCGCTGCCATGAACGCGGTTGAAGATACGGCGCTTCGCCCCCATTTAAACCGCTTACACTATGCGCGGTCCACGAGTGGAAGGAAGCCTCAGGCATGTGCGGGATCGTAGGAGTCGTCGCTCGCAGTCCCGTCAACCAGCTGCTCTATGACGGGATGACAGTGCTCCAGCATCGCGGCCAGGATGCCGCGGGCATCGTCACGGCCGAGGGGCACAGCTTCCACATGCACAAGGGCCGCGGGCTCGTGCGCGACGTGTTCCGCACGCGCGACATGCGCAACCTGGTCGGCACCATGGGCATCGCGCATTGCCGCTACCCGACCGCGGGATCGGCCTCCTCGGAGGCGGAGGCGCAGCCGTTCTACGTGAATTCCCCGTACGGCATCGTGCTCGCGCACAACGGCAACCTGATCAACGCCGAGGAGCTGCGCCAGGAGCTCTTCATGGCCGACCGCCGCCACGTCAACACGAACTCCGACTCGGAGATCCTGCTGAACGTGCTCGCGCACGAGATCCACGATGCCAGCGCCGGCCGCGACCGGCTGAATCCGGACATCATCTTCACCGCGGTCGCGGGCGTGCACCGGCGCGTGAAGGGCGCGTACGCGGTGGTCGCGATGGTCGCCGGCCACGGCATGCTCGCTTTCCGCGATCCGCACGGCATCCGCCCGCTGATCATCGGCCGCGCCGATACCGACAAGGGCGTCGAGTTCCTCGTGGCCTCCGAGAGCGTCACGCTCGACACGCTCAACTTCAAGGTGATGCGCGATGTCGCGCCCGGCGAGGCGATCCTGATCGATGAGAGCGGCAACTTCCACAGCCGCCAGTGCGCCGCGCACCCGCAGCTCAACCCGTGCATCTTCGAGTACGTCTACCTCGCGCGTCCCGACTCGGTGATCGACGGCGTCTCGGTCTACGAAAGCCGCCGCAACATGGGCAAGAGCCTCGCCGACAAGATCGTCGCCGCGGGCATCGCCGGGGAGATCGACGTCGTGATCCCGATTCCCGATTCGAGCCGCCCGAGCGCGCTCGAGGTGGCGACCAAGCTCGGCAAGCCCTATCGCGAAGGCTTCATCAAGAACCGCTACATCGGGCGCACGTTCATCATGCCCGGCCAGGAAATGCGCCGCAAGAGCGTGCGGCAGAAGCTGAACGCGATGGCGATCGAGTTCAAGGACAAGAACGTGCTGCTCGTGGACGATTCGATCGTGCGCGGTACCACCAGCCGCGAGATCGTGCAGATGGCGCGCGAGAGCGGCGCGAGCAAGGTGTTCTTCGCATCGGCCGCGCCGCCGGTGCGCTTTCCGAACGTGTACGGCATCGACATGCCGACCAAGGGGGAGCTCATCGCCACCGGGCGCAACGCCGACGAGGTGGCCACGCTCATCGGGGCCGACGCGGTGATCTACCAGGACCTCGACGCGTTGATCGAAGACGTGCGCAGCCTGAATCCCGCGATCAAGCAGTTCGACTGCTCGTGCTTCGACGGCGTGTACATCACCGGCGACGTGTCCCAGGCGTACCTCGACGGCGTCGAGGCGGGGCGCAGCGAGGGCGAGTCGCGGCCGGAGACGCGGCTGTCGAGCTACCAGCTGGATCTCGGGCTGTCCCGGGTCGACTAGCCCCCATGCCCGCCGAGTTCAAGCCCGACACCCTTGGTGTGCGTGCCGGCGGGCTACGCAGCGACTTCCAGGAGCACTCCGAGGCGCTGGTGCTCTCGACCAGTTTCGTCTACAAGAGCGCGGCCGAGGCGGCGCGCAAGTTCGCCAACGAAGAGCCGGGCAACATCTACTCGCGCTTCACCAATCCGACGGTGGCGATGTTCCAGGGCCGGCTCGCGGCTCTCGAAGGGGCCGAGGCGTGCGTGGCCACCTCCACCGGGATGGCGGCGATCACGACACTCACGCTCGGGCTTCTCAAGACCGGCGACCATCTGATCGCTCCGCGCGGCGTGTTCGGAACCGTGGTGCCGCTTTTCGACCAGATCCTCGCGCGGCTCGGCATCGCCACGACCTGGGTCGATCTTCCCGATCTCGACAGCTGGAAGCGCGCGGTCCGACCGAACACGCGCCTGCTCTTCGTGGAGACGCCCTCGAACCCGGTGTGCGAGATCGCCGATATCGCCGCGCTCGCCGCGATCGCGAAGCAGGCCGGCGCGGTGCTCGCGGTCGACAACTGCCTGTGCTCGCCCGCGATCCAGCGCCCGATCGAGTTCGGCGCGGACCTCGTGGTCCACTCGGCCACCAAGTATCTCGAGGGGCAGGGACGCGTGCTCGCGGGCGCCATCGCCGGGCGCGCGGACCTCGTCTCCGGGCCGCTCTTCGGCTTCATGCGCACCGCGGGCCCGGCAGTCTCGCCGTTCAACGCGTGGCTCTGCCTGAAGGGGATGGAAACGCTCGGCGTGCGCATGCGCGCGCAGTCGGCGAGCGCGCTCGAGATGGCGCGCTGGCTCGAGGCGCAGGGCGCGGTGGAGCGCGTGCACTATCCCGGCCTCGAATCCCATCCGCAGCATGCGCTCGCGATGCGACAGCAATCGGCGGGCGGCGCGGTGCTCTCGTTCGTCGTGAAGGGCGGCCGCGAGGCGGCCTGGCGCATGATCGACCGCGTGCGCATGATCTCGATCACCGCCAACTTCGGCGACGTGAAGAGCACCGTCTGCCATCCGGCCACCACCACCCACGGACGCATCCCGCCGAAGGAGCGCGAGGCCGCGGGCATTGTCGAGGGGCTGGTGCGGCTCGCCGTCGGCCTCGAGGACCCCGAAGACATCCGCGCCGACCTCGCGCGCGGCCTGGACGCGGGGCCGTAGGCGTGGCGAAGACCGTCGCATCCGCCGAAGGCGCCGCGCAGGCGCGGCACGTGTTCCTGATGTGCCCGCCCGAATACTTCACGGTCGCCTACATCATCAACCCGTGGATGCACGGTAACCTGCGCAAGATCGACATCGCGGTCGCGCGCCAGCAGTGGCGCTCGCTCTACGATGTGCTCACCGATCACGCCATCGTGCGCCTGGTCCTGCCGCAGCCGGGATCTCCCGACATGGTGTTCACCGCGAACGCCGGGCTGGTGAAGGACAAGCGTTTCATCGTTTCGCGTTTCCGTTATCCGGAGCGCCAGTACGAAGAGCCTTACTTCGCGGACTGGTTCATGGATCGCGGCTACGACGTGACGCTCATGCCGCGCGACGTGCCGTTCGAGGGCGCGGGGGACGCGCTCTTCGACCGCGGCGAGCCGCGCCTGTGGATGGCGCACGGCCACCGCTCGATCCAGGGCGCGCGCGATATCCTGTCGCGCTGGCTCGGCACGGAGGTCGTCGTGCTGAAGCTCACCGACACGCGCTTCTACCATCTCGACACGTGCTTCTGCCCGCTCGAAGGCGGGTACATGATGTATTTCCCCGCGGCGTTCGACGAGGCGTCGCGCGCCGAGATCGAGTCGCGCGTTCCCGCGGCCCGGCGCATCGCGGTCGCGGAGGACGACGCGCTCGCATTCGCATGCAACGCGGTCAACATCGACCGCATCGTCGTCGTGAACCGCGCGTCGCCGGCGTTCGTGAAAGCCCTCGCGCAGAAAGGATTCGACGTGGTCCAGACCCCGCTGTCCGAATTCATGAAGGCGGGCGGCTCCGCCAAGTGCCTCACGCTGCGGCTGGACGAGCCATGATCGCCCGCGCCCTGCTCGGCCTGGCGCTGGCCGCCATGATCCCCGCCGCCGCCGCCGCGATGTACAAGTGGGTCGACGAGAAGGGCGTGACCCACTACACCGAGGAGCCGCCGCCGGATCGCAAATCGACGCGCGTCGACATCCGCTCCTCCGCGCCCGAGACAGCGCAATCCGCCGAGAAGTGGCGCGAGAAGGAGCAGGATCAGCGCAAGCAGCGCATCGAGAAGGACCAGGTCGACGCGAAGGAAAAGGCGCTCGCCGATGCCGAGGCGGAGAAGCGGCGCACCAAGTGCGCGCAGGCCATGCGTACGTTGCAGACCGTGCAGCAGCAGCGCCCGGTCTCCACCGTCAACGAGCGCGGCGAGAAGGTCTTCATCGAGGACAAGGACCGCGCGGCCGAGGTCGACAGGGCGCGCAAGGAATTCGCCGCGAGCTGCGACGTCAAGTGAATCGCGCCGCGAAGATCATCGCCGCGTGCGCGTTGCTCGCGGGCTGCAACCTCACGCAGACGGTGCCGCCCGAGCGCATGCCGCGCTTCGAGCCGCCCACCGGACCGAAGCCGCGCGTGGCGCTGGTGCTGGGCTCGGGCGGGCCGCGCGGCTTCGCCCACATCGGAGCCCTGAAGGCCCTCGAGGATGCGGGCGTGCGTCCCGATATCGTCATCGGATCGAGCGTGGGCTCGATGGTCGGCGCGCTCTACGCCGCGGGATTGAGCGCGCGCGAGATCGAGAAGCTCGCCTACGGCATCAACGTGATGGATTTCGTCGAGACCTCGATGCTCTGGGGCGGGCCGATCTCGGGCTCCGCGGTGCAGACGTACGTGAACACGCATGTGGGCGGCAAGCCGATCGAGGCCCTCCAGATCGCGTTCGTGGCCGCCGCCACGCGCGTGAGCGACGGCAAGCTCGCGCTCTTCAACCACGGCGACACCGGCCTCGCGGTGCGCGCCTCGGGTGCCAGCCCCGGGCAGTTCGCGCCGGTGCGCATCGGCAGCGAGGTCTACATGGATGGCGACGAGGCAAGCCCGGTGCCGATCCACGCCGCGCGCAGCCTCGGCGCCGCCGTGGTGATCGCGGTCGATGTCTCGGCGTACCTCGAAGACACGCCTCCCGGCGTGCCGCGGGAGTGGGTGGTGAAGGACGAGCGGCGCACGCGCCAGGTGGCCGCGGAGGCGAAGGAAGCCGACGTGCTGGTGCACCCCAACATCGGCTACTACGCGGGCCACACCGAACCGTACCGCCGCAAGGTCATCGCGATCGCGGAGCGCGCGGCGCGCGAGAAATTGCCGGCGATCCAGGCCGCGCTCGCGCGCGCCGGCGTGCCGCTCGCTCAGAACGCCTCGACGGCGCGGATGCCGGCGGGCGAGGCCTCGAGGTAGCCGCCGCGCTCGTACCAGTCGGGCAGCACCCAGCGAACCCGGTCCGTGCCCGCGACCCGATGGACGTGGCGCGCGGGCCGGTGCGTGTGGCCGTGGATCAGGATCCCGGCGCCGGATTCGGCGAACACCCGCTCCACTTCCGCCGCGCACACATCCATGATTCCCATCGCCTTGCCCTGCTTGGCCTCCTCGCTGTCGATGCGCATGCCATGCGCGATCGCGAGGCGCTCGTCGAGCGGGCGCGCGAGCGCCGCCTGCTGCCAGCGCGGGTCGCGCACCTGCGCGCGAAACGCCTGGTACGGCGCATCGTCGGTGCAGAGCGTGTCGCCGTGCATCAGCAGGGCGGGCGTGCCGTACAGGTCGATCGCGGCGGGATCGGCGAGCAGGTGAACGCCGGTCGCGCGCGCGAAGCCTTGAGCGACGAGGAAATCGCGATTGCCGTGCATGAAGTGAACCGGGACGCGCGCGGAGATGCCGCGCAGGCCCTGCGCCACGCGCGCGGGAAACGCGAGGGCGAGGCCGTCGTCGCCCACCCAGTATTCGAACAGGTCGCCGAGGATGTAGAGGGCATCGGCCCCCGGGGCCACGTCCGCGAGGAAACGCTCGAATTGCGCGACGATCGCGGGGCGCGCGTCGTCGAGGTGCAGGTCGGAAATGAAGAGCGTGCGGCTCAGACGACCTCGGCCTTCTCGATCACGACCGGCGTGCTGGGCACGTTCTGGTGGCCGCCGGTGTTGCCGGTCGCGACCTTGCGGATCCGGTCGACCACTTCCTTGCCTTCGACCACCTTGCCGAAGACGGCGTAGCCGGGGTTCGCGTCGCCGCCGAAATCGAGGAACGCGTTGTCCTTCACGTTGATGAAGAACTGCGAGGTGGCCGAATCGCGCACGTTGGTGCGCGCCATCGCCACCGTGTAGTTCTCGTTCTTCAACCCGTTGGTCGACTCGTTCTTGATCGGTGCGTCGACCGGCTTCTGCTTCATGTCGCGGGTGAAGCCGCCGCCCTGGACCATGAAGCCGTCGATCACGCGATGGAAGATGGTGCCGTCGTAGTGGCCGGACTTCACGTACTGCGCGAAGTTCTGCGACGAGATCGGCGCCCTGGCTTCATCGAGCTCGATCGTGATGGCGCCCATCGAGGTGGTGAGTTTCACTTTCATGGCGATCTCCTCGCTAGGCCACGCATTCGGCCTTTTCGATCACGACGGGCGTCGCGGGAACGTTCTGGTGCATGCCGGAATTGGCGACCGGCACCTTGCGGATCTTGTCGACCACTTCCCTGCCGTCGACCACCTTGCCGAACACGGCGTATCCCCAGCCCTGCGGGCTCTCGCCGCTGTAGTTGAGCATGTCGTTGTTCGCGGAGTTGATGAAGAACTGCGAGGTCGCGGAATCACGCACGCCGGTGCGCGCCATCGCCACGGTATAGGCGTCGTTCTTCAGGCCGTTAGCGCCCTCGTTCTTGATCGGCGCGTTGGTGGGCTTCTGCTGCAGGTCCTTGGTGAAGCCGCCGCCCTGGATCATGAAGCTGTCGATCACGCGGTGGAACACGGTGCCATTGTAGTGCCCCGACTGCGTGTACTTGAGGAAGTTGTCGACGCTCACCGGCGCCTTCTCCTTGTCGAGCTGCAGCGTGATCGGACCCATGGAGGTCGTCAGCCTCACCTTCGGAGTGGCGGACTTGAGGGCGGCGGAGCAATCGATCGCCTTCGCCGCCTGCGCGAAGGCGAAGGGGGGCAGGGCCATCGCGGCGGCGAGAGTTGCAAGCGCTACGGGTCGGGAAATTCTCATGGCGGGATTCCGGAAGGGAGGAAGGAAAGGAACGGGTCAGGAAACGATCGCTTCGTGCACGATGCGCCACTCGGTGCCTTCGCGGACCCAGTACTGGCGCTTCACGGTGCGGTTCGACATGTTGTTCGAGCGATAGTCCTGCTCGAACGTGATCATCATCGTCTCCTTCGCGCCGGGGTAGGCGAAGAGGCTCACCTCGTTCACGCCGACCTTGATCCAGGTCTTGCCCGAGGAGACCTTGCGCTTGCGCGATTTCCACGTCGCGAAGTCGCGCGTGTCGGTGCGGAAGTCGGCGGAATAGTGCGACAGGTAGCGGTTGGCGTCGAGGCTTTCCCAGTCGGTCTTCCAGCTCTCGAAAGCGGCGAGGAATGCCTCGCGCCGGGCCTCCCACTGCTTCGGATCGTGCCACTCGATGCCCTGGCCGATCACGACCGGGGTGCGGCTCACGTCGATGTAGCGCGACAGCCGCGCCAGGTCGTCGTTGGTGAGCACCACGCAGCCGTCGGTGGCCCAGGGCGGGCGGCTGTAGGTTTCCGAGGGAGTGCCGTGCAGCCAGATGCCGTGGCCGTTGCGCCCGTGCATCTTGTCCCAGTCGTTGGGATAGCTGATCGGGAATGCGCCCGGCCCGTAGAAGTCCGGCAGCTTCTCCTTCGCCGCGACGATCGTGTAGACGCCGAGCGGAGTCTTCTGGTCGCCCTCGCGCTGCTTTTCCACGCCGTTCTTGCCGAGGCTGATGTAGAAGTCGGTCACGTAGCGTGGGCGTCCGAGATCGTTCGCGTACACGAACAGGCGCGAGCGCGACGTGTCGACCAGCAGCACGTGCGACTGGTGGGAGGCGAGCTGCAGCAACGGCGCCGGCAGGTAGTCGACCGGGGGCGCGGCGAGGTAGCGGCGCAGGCGCACGCGCGCCTCGTCCTGCAGGTGCGCGATGCTCTCCGGCGCCACCGAGGTCGAGGCGAACGCGATCGGCCGGCCGGCGCGCGCCATCAGGATGTCGCCCCTTACGAGTTGGCCGAGGCGGAAGTTGGGATTGTGCTCGAGCGCCTTGTCGATCTCGACCATCGCCTGGGTGAAGCTGCTGTCGCGCAGCCCCATGATCGCGCGCACCAGCGCGCCCTCGACCTCGTTGGCGAACGCCGGGCCGCTGATCGGCGCGAGGCTGCCGTCGGCGACCGCGGTCGCGGCCATCGCGAGGGAGACCAGTGCAATGCGTTGCGAGAAGCGAACGCCGGTGCGGAAGAAGGCGCCGCGAATCACCCGCCGACCCGCTCCTGCTTGATGAGCCAGCGATCGCCGGATTTCACGAGCTTCAGTGTCTTGGTGTTGTTGCTCTTCAGCGTGTCGGAGCGGTACGACTGGCGAATCGTGATGGTCGCTTCATTGCCGTTCACCTGCGTGCTCAGCACCTTCGCACCGACCTCGATCAACTTCGGCTTCTGGATGCGGTCGGCACGCTGCTTTTCCCACGAGGCGCGCGTCTCGCCGGCGGGAAGCTCGAAATCGGGGGCGTAGTACGAGAGATAGCCTTTCACGTCCTTGCCGCTCCAGGCCTTGGTCCACGAATCGACGGTGGCGGCGATCTGCGCCTTCGGGTCGGAGCCGGCGGCCGCGGGGGCCGGAGCCGGCGCGGGGGCCGTGGGTTGAACTGCAGCGACCACGGGAGGAGGCGCCTTCTTCGGCTCGGCCTTCGGCGCTTCCACCTTCGCGACGTCGACCTTCGGCGTCTCGGCCTTCTTCGGCGCTTCCGCCTTCGCCGGCTCGGCCTTCACCGGCTCGGCCTTCGGGGCTTCGGCTTTCGCGGGCTCGATCTTGGCGGGCTCCGCCTTCGCCGGCGCGGAGCCGGTCTTGAACAGGTCCTTCACCATCGAGAGCTTGAGCTGCGCGGTGCTGTTGTTCTTGTCGAGCTGCAGCGCGCGGTCGTAGGCGCGGCTCGCGAGCTGCGCGTAGATGTCGCCCAGGTTCTCGTGCGCGGTGGCGTAGCTCGGATGCGTGTGGATCGCGAGCTCGAGCGCGGATTTCGCCTTGTCGTAGTTGCCCTGCGAAGCGTAGAGCACCGCGAGGTTGTTGTACGGCTCGGGCAGCTCGGGGAAATCCTCGGTGAGGCCGGTGAAGACCTGGATCGCTTCGGGCACGCGCTTCTGCTCGGTGAGCAGCAGGCCTTTGAGGAAACGTCCCTGGGGATCGCGCGGCTGCGCCTTGAGAAACCCCTCGACCTTGTCGAGCGCCGGCTGCAGCTTCTGCTGGCCGTAGAGCTTCTGCGCCTCGCGCAGGTCGTCGGCGGGCGCCGCAACCGCGGTTGCCGCCATGCCCAGGCATGTTGCGGCCACCGCCGCGGCGAGCCGGCCGATCATCGGAATGCGGTGCAGCATCGTGTTATAATTTGTTGAATTTAATGGGAAACAATATTCTACCCGGCTTCCGGGACCTTCACAATCCGCCGCGCTGTCGGCGCCGTCCCCGCGCGACCTCCTGAGCCCCTCGCGGCATCGACCGCGAGCGTTCCGCGAAGTGCCCATCCGTCGAACTCCGTGCCATCGACATGTCGACACTGCAAATCCACAACACCCTCACGCGCAAGAAAGAGACGTTCACGCCGCGAGTGCCCGGCAAGGTGGGAATGTACGTCTGCGGTCCCACCGTATACGACTACTTTCACATCGGCAATGCGCGCTCGTTCAGCGCATTCGACATGGTGGCGCGATGGTTGCGCGCGACCGGCCATGACGTCACGTACGTGCGCAACATCACCGACGTCGACGACAAGATCATGGAGCGCGCGCGCGCGGCCGGCGAGAGCATCGAGGCGCTCACCGCGCGCATGATCGCCGCGCTCGACGAGGATTGCGCGCGCCTGGGGCTCGCGAAGCCCGATCGCGAGCCGCGCGCGACGCACCACATCGCCGAGATGCTCGAGATGATCGCGATGCTCGAGAAGAAGGGCCTCGCGTACAAGGCGGGCAGCGGCGACATGTGCTTCTCGGTGCGCGACTTCCCCGGCTACGGCAAGCTCTCACGCCGCAACCTGGACGAGCTGCGCTCGGGCGAGCGCGTCGCGGTCGAGACGACGAAGCGCGATCCGCTCGACTTCGTGCTGTGGAAAGCGGCCAAGCCCGGCGAGCCCGCGTGGCCGTCGGTGTTCGGGCAAGGGCGCCCGGGCTGGCACATCGAATGCTCGGCGATGTCGTGCGGCGAGCTCGGCATCCCGTTCGACCTGCACGGCGGCGGATGGGACCTGCAGTTCCCGCACCACGAGAACGAGATCGCGCAGAGCGAGGGCGCGCTCGACCGGCCGTTCGTGAATTACTGGATGCACAACGCGTTCCTCAACATCGACACCGAGAAGATGTCGAAGTCGCTCGGCAACTTTTTCACGACGCGCGAGGTGCTCGACAAGCTCGATCCGGTGCAGGGCGGCGAGCAGCTGCGCTTCTTCCTCGTGCGTGCGCATTACCGCAGCGAGATCAACTACAGCTGGGAAACGCTCGCCGATGCCGGCAACACGTTGCGCGGGTTCTACACGACGTTGCGCGAAGTGGCGCCGGCCGCGGTCGCGATCGACTGGGACGATCCCTACGCGAAGCGCTTGCGCGACGCGATGAACGACGACTTCGACACCCCGGTCGCGTTCGCCGTGCTGCACGAGCTGCGCGCGGAGGTGAATCGCACGCGCTCCGCACAGGCCGCGGGACTGCTCAAGGCGCTCGCAGGGACGATCGGGTTCCTGCAGGCCGATCCGGAAGCATTCCTCAAGGCGGGCGGCAGCGCGCTCGACGTGGAGGCGATGATTGCGAAGCGTCGCGAAGCGAAGCGGGCGGGAAATTTCCCGGAAGCCGACGGCATCCGCAAGGAGCTGGAAGCGTCCGGCATCATTCTCGAGGACAAGCCCGGCGGCGTGACGGAGTGGCGCAGAAAATAGGCCGGCGCACGCTTCACGCCCGCATTTACCTCACGAACTTCTGGTCCTTCGAGATGATCGTGAGGTCGACGAAATGCGAGCCGCTGCGCTGCCCCGGCCCGTAGCTCACCCTGAAACCCCCGACGTCGTAGTCGGTGATGCTTTCCATCGCCTTGATGAAGGATTCGCGGTCGAGCTTCTTGCCGGCGCGCCGCAGGCCTTCGACCATCACCTTCGCGGCGATGTATCCCTCGAGCGTGCCGAAGCCGGGCTCGGCCTGGGCCTCGTCCATCAGCTTGCGGTATTCCTTCACGACCGGGATGGTGGAATCCCACGGAAACGGGACGACCTGCGAGATCTGCACGCCGCGGCCATCCTTGTCGAGCTCGCGGGCGAGCGCCTTGCTGCCGACGAACGAGACGTTCCAGAAGTTGGCGTTGGCGCCGACCCGCTTCATCTCCTTGATGTAGGCGGCGCACGCCTTGTAGGCGCCGATCATGACGACCGCCTGCGGCGCGGCCTTCGCCGTATCGGCCACCGCCTTGTTCACCTCGACGGTGTTGCGTTCCACGGTGCCGCGCGCGACGATCTCGAGGTTGCGCTTCTTCAGCGCGCGCTCGACGCCGGTGAGGCCCGCCTGGCCGTAGGCATCATTCTGGTAGAACACCGCGATCCGGTTCATGCTCATCGCGGTCAGGTGCTGCACGATGGCTTCGGTCTCGTCGTAATAGCTCGCGCGCACGTTGAAGACGTAGGGATTGACCGGCGTGCGCAGCAGCTCCGCGCCGGTGAACGGCCCCACGAAAGGCACCTTGGCCTCGGTGAAGATCGGCAGCGCCGCCGCGCTTGTCGGGGTCCCGACGTAGCCGAAGAGCGCGAAGACCTTCTCGTCATTGATCAGCTTGCGGGTGTTCTCCGCCGCGCGCGGCGGATCGTAGCCGTCGTCGAGAGTCTTGAGGACGATCTTGCGTCCGTTCACTCCGCCCTTGGCGTTGACCGCGTTGAAGTACAGCGACGCGCCCGTCTGCATGTCCTTGCCGAGCTGCTCGGCGGGGCCGGAGAGCGCGACCGATTGGCCGAGGAGGACCTGGGAATCGGTGACGCCCTGCGCTGCGACCGCGCCCGCGATCGCGAGCCATAGCGCCGCGAGGGGCGCGCGAACCAAGTTTGTCATTCCGGTGATCCGTGGATGCCGATAGCAGCAATCTTACGCCGCCATCACGGCAGGGGCGCGAGCGCGACGCGTTGCGCTACCCGGCGAAAAACTCGCGCACCTTGTCCATGAAGCTTTTGGCGCGCGGGTTGTGGCGGTCGCCATCCTTCTTGTTGATGTCCTCGAGCTCGCGCAGCAGCTCTTTCTGCCGCTCGGTGAGGCGCACCGGCGTCTCCACCACGACCGCGCACATCAGGTCGCCCGGGTAGCTCGAGCGCACGCCCTTGATGCCCTTGCCGCGCAGGCGGAACACCTGGCCGCTCTGGGTCTCGGCGGGCACCTTGATCTTCGCCGAGCCGTCGAGCGTCGGGATCTCGATCTCCCCGCCGAGCGCCGCCTGCGAGAAGCTGATCGGCATCTCGCAATGCAGGTCGTCGCCGTCGCGCTGGAAGACCGAATGCTCCTTCAGGTGCATCACCACGTAGAGGTCGCCCGGAGGTCCGCCGTTCACGCCCGACTCGCCCTCGCCGGACAGGCGGATCCGATCGCCCTCGTCGACGCCGGCGGGAATCTTCACCGCGAGCGTCTTGTGCTTCTTCAGGCGGCCCGCGCCCTTGCACGTGACGCACGGGTCGCTCACCATCTTGCCGCTGCCGTGGCAGGTGGGGCACGTCTGCTGGATCGAGAAGAAGCCTTGCGACAGGCGCACCGTGCCGGAGCCGTGGCAGGTCTCGCATGTCTTGGGATGCGTGCCCGGCTTGGCGCCCGAGCCCTTGCAGGTCTCGCACGTCTCCATCGTCGGGATGCGGATCTTGGTTTCGGTGCCGCGCGCCGCCTGCTCGAGCGAGATCTCGAGGTTGTAGCGCAGGTCGGCCCCGCGGTACACGGACGAACGCCCGCGCCCCTGGCCGCCGCCGAAGATGTCGCTGAAGATGTCGCCGAACGCTTCGGCGAAGCCGCCGAAGCCCGCCTCGCCGGGCCCGCCCATCTGCGGGTGCACGCCCGCATGGCCGTAGGCGTCGTAGGCCTTGCGCTTGTCGGGCGTGGAGAGGATCTCGTAGGCCTCCTTCGCCTCCTTGAATTTCTCCTCGCCGTCCTTGCTGTCCGGGTTGCGGTCCGGATGGAATTTCATCGCGAGCTTGCGGTAGGCCTTCTTGATGTCCTCGTCGGAGGCATCGCGGTTCAGGCCGAGCACTTCGTAGTAATCGCGCTTCTTCGTCGCCATCAGGTTCCCAGTCGGTTACGAAAAGCGGGGCCTGGTCTCTCGATCAGGCCCCGCGGGTCTTGCCTAAGATCGCCAGCTTACGCCGACTTCTTGTCCTTCACTTCGGTGTACTCGGCGTCCACCACGTTGCCTTCGTCCTTGGCCGCTTCCGCGGTGTTGCCCGAGGCGCCCTCCGGCTGGGGCTGGGATTCGCCCTGGGCGTTCTTCGCCTGCGACTCGGCGTAGATCTTCTCGCCGAGCTTCTGCGAAGCGGCCGCGAGCGCCTGCGCCTTGGCGTCGATCACGGCCTTGTCGTCGCCCTTCAGGACCCCCTCGGTCTCCTTGATGGCGGCCTCGATCTTCTCCTTCTCGCCGGCGTCGAGCTTGTCGCCGTATTCGGTGAGCGACTTCTTGATCTGGTGAACCAGCGCCTCGGCCTGGTTGCGCGCGGTGACGAGCTCGAGCTGCTTCTTGTCCTCGTCGGCGTGCGCTTCCGCGTCCTTCACCATGCGCTGGATCTCTTCCTCGTTGAGACCGGTGCTCGCCTTGATGGTGATCTTGTTCTCCTTGCCCGTGGCCTTGTCCTTGGCCGACACGTGCAGGATGCCGTTGGCGTCGATGTCGAACCCGACCTCGATCTGCGGCATGCCGCGCGGGGCGGGCGGGATGCCCTCGAGGTTGAACTGCCCGAGGCTCTTGGTGCCGCTCGCCACGTCGCGCTCGCCCTGGAGCACGTGGATCGTCACGGCGCCCTGGTTGTCGTCGGCGGTCGAGAAGACCTGCTGCGCCTTGGTCGGGATCGTCGTGTTCTTCTGGATCAGCTTGGTCATCACGCCGCCGAGCGTCTCGATGCCGAGCGACAGCGGGGTCACATCGAGCAGCAGCACGTCCTTCACGTCGCCCTGCAGCACGCCACCCTGGATCGCGGCGCCGACGGCGACCGCCTCATCCGGGTTCACGTCCTTGCGCGGCTCCTTGCCGAAGAACTCCTTCACCTTTTCCTGCACCTTCGGCATGCGCGTCATGCCGCCGACGAGGATCACGTCGCCGATGTCGGCGAGCTTCACGCCCGAGTCCTTGAGCGCGATCTCGCACGGCTTGATGGTGCGCTCGATCAGGTCGTCGACGAGGGCCTCGAACTTGGCGCGCGTGATCTTGATCGACAAGTGCTTCGGCCCGGTCGAATCCGCCGTGATGTACGGCAGGTTGATGTCGGTGCTCTGGGAGCTCGACAACTCGATCTTGGCCTTCTCGGCGGATTCCTTC
>JANPHA010000403.1:0-1967 GCA_031424255.1 Burkholderiales bacterium
TGGATCAGCTTGTGGGTCCCGATCACGATGTCGATCCTGCCGTCGGCGAGCCCCTCGAGCGATTTCGCCACCTCCTTCGAGCTGCGGAAGCGCGAGAGCTCGGCGATGTTCACGGGAAATGCCGAGAAGCGATCGCTGAAATTCTGGAAGTGCTGCTCGGTGAGGAGCGTCGTCGGAACCAGGATCGCCACCTGCATGCCCGCGGTGACGGCGATGAACGCGGCGCGCATCGCCACCTCGGTCTTGCCGAAGCCCACGTCGCCGCACACCAGCCGGTCCATCGGGCGACCGCCGGTCATGTCCTCGATCACCGCGTGGATCGCCGCCGCCTGGTCGGGCGTCTCCTCGAAGGGGAAGGTGGCGGCGAACGTCTCGTAGTCCTGGACCTTCAGCGGGAACGCGTAGCCCTGGCGCGCGAGGCGCTTCGCATACAGGTCGAGAAGCTCCGCCGCGGTATCCCGGACCTGGCGGGCGGCCTTGCGCCTGGCTTTCTCCCATTGGCCGCTGCCCAGGCGATGCAGCGGCGCGTTCTCGGGCGCGGCGCCGGTGTAGCGGCTGATCACGTGCAGCTGCGACACCGGCACGTAGAGCTTGTCGCCGCCTTCGTACTCGAGGTGCAGGAACTCCATGTCGCCTTCGCCGAGATCGAGGGTGACGAGGCCCAGGTAGCGCCCGATGCCGTGCTGGCTGTGCACCACCGCGTCGCCGGGCTTGACCTCCGCCAGGTCGCGGACCATGCCCTCGGCGCTCGAGCGCGCGCGCGCGTCGCGCCTGCGCGATTGCCGCACCTGGCCGGGATAGAGCTCGGCCTCGGTAACCACCGCGATGTCGCGTCCGGGAGTGACGAAGCCCGCCGCCACCGGGCCATAGGTGAGCGCGAGCGGATGCGTCGAATCGAGGAAGCGGCCCCAGTCGTCCACCAGCGTGGGATGCACGCCGTGCTCGCCGAAAAAAGACGAGATCGTCTCGCGCCGCCCCGGGCTCTCGGCGACGACCAGCACGCGCCCCGCGAAAGACGCGGTGAACTTCTTGAGGGCCTTCAACGGCTCGACGGAACGGCGGTCGACGTCCACCGGGAGGTCGGATTGGGTTCCCGCCTTCGCGGGAACGACGCTCACATCGATCCGCGGCAGGTCCTTCAGCGCGACGAACAGATCCTCCACCGGCATGTACAGCTCGCGCGGCTCGAGGAGGGGGCGATCGCGGTCGCCGTGCAGCAGGTCGTAGCGCGACTTCAGGTCCTTCCAGAACGCCTGCGCGGCGGCGGAGACGTCGCCGTGCATGACGCAGGTGATGTCCTTCGGGAGGTAGTCGAAGAGCGTCGCGGTCGCGTCGAAGAAGAGCGGCAGGTAGCATTCGACGCCCGCCGGCGCGATGCCGTTGGAGACGTCCTTGTAGACGCGGCTCCGGGTGGGATCGCCCTCGAAGCGCTCACGGAAGGATTCGCGGAAACGCGCGCGGCCCTCCTCGTCGAGCGGAAACTCGCGCGCCGGCAGCATGCGCACTTCCGACACCGGGTAGATCGAGCGTTGCGTGTCGACGTCGAAGGTGCGGATGGTCTCGATCTCGTCGCCCAGCAGGTCGAGCCGATAGGGCACGGCGCTGCCGGTCGGAAAGAGATCGACGAGGCCGCCGCGCACGCAGAATTCGCCCGGGCTCATCACCTGCTGCACATGGGCGTAGCCGGCCAGCACCAGCTGCGCGCGCAACGCCTCGAGATCGAGGGGCGTCTTCGCCTTGAGCTGGAAGGTGCGCCCGGCGAGATAGGCGCGCGGCGGAAGGCGCTGCAGCGCGGTGGTCACCGGCACGATGCCCGCGTCGAAGTCCCCGCTCGCGAATTGCCAGAGCGTCGACAGGCGCTCGGAGACCAGGTCCGGGTGCGGCGAGAACTGGTCGTACGGAAGGATCTCCCAGTCGGGCAGGCGATGCACCCGGAGCTTCGGGTCGAACCACGCGATCTCCTCGCG
>JANPHA010000404.1:0-17035 GCA_031424255.1 Burkholderiales bacterium
CGACGCCGCCGGACAGCCCCAGGATCACTTCCTCGCTGCCGACCTGCTCGCGGATGCGCGCGATCGCCTGCGGCACGAAGCGCGGCATGTTCCACTCCTTGCCGCTCAAGCCGCAGATGTCGTGCACGAAACGCGTGTAGATCGCCTGGCCCTGCTTCGTGTGCGTGACTTCCGGATGGAACTGCACGGCGTAGAAATGGCGCGATTCATCCGCCATGCCGGCGAGCGGGCAGGCGGGATTCTCCGCGATCAGCCTGAAGCCGGGAGGCAGCCGCGTCACCTTGTCGCCGTGGCTCATCCAGACGTCGAGGAACGCCTCGCCCTTCCCGTTCACTCGATCCTGGATGCCCTCGAGCAGGCGCGAATGGCCGCGCACGCGCACCTCGGCGTAACCGAATTCGCGCACCTTGCCGGGCTCGACCGTGCCGCCGAGCTGTGCGGCCATCGTCTGCATGCCGTAGCAGATGCCGAGCACCGGCACGCCGAGCTCGAATACCGCCTGGGGCGCGCGTGCCGTCTCCTCCTCGGTGACCGAGGCGTGGCTGCCGGACAGCACGATGCCGCGCGGATTGAACGCGCGCACGAATGCGTCGCTGACGTCATGCGGGTGCAGCTCGCAATACACGCCGGTCTCGCGAATGCGCCGGGCGATGAGCTGCGCGACCTGGGAGCCGAAATCCAGGATGAGGATCTTTTCCATCGTGGCCGGCCCGTCAGTCGACGTGGTAATTGGGCGCTTCCTTGGTGATCTGCACGTCGTGGACGTGCGATTCGCGCATGCCCGCGGCGGTGATCTCGACGAACTCCGCCTTGGTGCGCATCTCCTCGATGTCGCGGCACCCGGTGTAGCCCATGCTCGCGCGCAGCCCGCCCATCAGCTGCAGCACGATCGCGGTCGCCGGCCCCTTGTAGGGAATGCGGCCCTCGACGCCTTCGGGCACGAGCTTGTCGGCATTCATCTCGGCATCCTGGAAGTAGCGGTCGCTCGAGCCCTTCTGCATCGCGGCGATCGAGCCCATGCCGCGATAGGACTTGTACGACCGCCCCTGGAAGAGCTCGATCTCGCCGGGCGCTTCCTCGCTGCCCGCGAAGAGGCTGCCGAGCATCACGCTGCCGGCGCCCGCGGCGATCGCCTTGGCGATGTCGCCCGAATAGCGGATGCCGCCGTCGGCGATGCACGGCACGCCGCTGTCGCGCAGCGCCTCGGAGACGTGCTGGATGGCGGTGATCTGCGGCACGCCCACGCCCGCGACGATGCGCGTCGTGCA
This sequence comes from Burkholderiales bacterium, assembly GCA_031424255.1. GTDB lineage: Bacteria > Pseudomonadota > Gammaproteobacteria > Burkholderiales > Usitatibacteraceae > Usitatibacter. The sequence continues at coordinate 1,269 of JANPHA010000404.1, forward strand.
GATCGAGCCCGGCCCGATGCCGACCTTCACGCCGTCGGCGCCGTGATCGACCAGCGCGCGCGCGGCGTCGCGCGTCGCGATGTTTCCGCCCACGACCTGCATCTGCGGAAAGGTCCGCTTCACCCATTTGATGCGATCGAGCACGCCCTGCGCATGCCCGTGCGCGGTGTCGACCACGATCACGTCGGCTCCGGCTTCCACCAGGGCGGCGACGCGCTCCTCGGTGCCTTCGCCCACGCCGACCGCCGCGCCCACGCGCAGGCGCCCCTGCAGGTCCTTGGAGGCGTTCGGGTGCTCGGACGACTTGAGGATGTCCTTCACGGTCATCAGGCCGCGCAGCTCCCAGTCGCCGTTGATCACCAGCACGCGCTCGAGGCGATGGCGGTGCATCAGGGCCCTGGCCTCCTCGAGGCTCGCGCCCTCCTTCACCGTGATCAGCCGGTCGCGCGGCGTCATGATGTTCTTCACCGGCTGGTCGAGGTTGTCCTCGAAGCGCAGGTCGCGGTTGGTGACGATGCCGACGACGCGCTTGCCCTCGAGCACCGGCAACCCCGAGATGCGGTGCTTGCGGGTGATCTCGTAGACTTCGCGCACCGACATGGTCGGCGAGATCGTGATCGGGTCCTTCACGACGCCGCTCTCGAAGCGCTTGACCTTGGCGACCTCGGCGCCCTGCGCCTTGGGCGGCATGTTCTTGTGGATGATGCCGATGCCGCCTTCCTGCGCCAGCGCGATCGCAAGGCGCGACTCCGTCACCGTGTCCATGGCGGCGGACAGCAGCGGGATCTTCAGCTGGATGGTGCGCGTGAGGCGGGTTGCGAGGTTGACCTCGCGGGGCAGGACGGTCGAATGGGCGGGAACGAGGAGGACGTCGTCGAAAGTGAGCGCTTTTTGTATGACGCGCATGCAAAGACCCCGTGCAAAACGAAATTATACAGACGCAACAGAGCCCTAACAACGTCGGCTGTCGGCACAAAGCCCTGTGAGCGCGTTAATTGACGCTCAGGTGGATTCTGGATAAGGTAGCGTAAATGCTTGAAACTTCACGTGTTTGGTTGGGGGTTTTCGTGGCCGTTCTGGCCGCGTGCGCGGCGCCCGCGCCCGAGGTCGTGGAAGCGCCGGTGGCAGCGCCGATCGTGGTCGCGCCGCCGGTGGTGGCTGCACCCGATGATACGAAGGTGATGGAGGAAGCGAAGGCGTTGCTCGCGCAGGCGGAAACCGATGTGCAGCGCGCCCGCGCGAAGCGCGCGTTGTGGCTGAAGGCCTGGGAGGATCTGCTTGCCGCACGCCAGGCCGTGGCGGCGAAGGATGCCGCCGGTGCCATTCGACATGCGCGCCACGCGAGCGAGCTGGCGCAGTTGGGATTGGAGCAGTTGGCGTACCCGGCCGTGAAATGAATCGCGGCGCGAAGCGCCCGTCAACGAAACTTAGGAGGAAACGCAACATGAAACACATCGTCATCCTCGCCCTCGCCTGCGCGCTCGCGCCGCTCGCCTCGGCGCAGCTCTACAAATACGTCGACAAGGACGGCAAGACGGTCTACTCCGACACGCCTCCGGCGAACGTCGAGAGCAAGCAGATCAACGTGCAGCCGAGCTCGGGTCCCGGCGCCGGCGCACCGAAGCCGTTCCTCGCGCGCGACAAGGATGCCGACAAGGGCCGCGACGAGGCCAAGGAGAAGGCCAAGAAGGCGGAGGAAACCGCCAAGGTCACCGCGGCCAACGAAGAGCGCTGCAAGCAGGCGAAGATCGAATACCAGATCTACGCCGACGGCGGCCGGCTCACCAAGTACAACGACAAGGGCGAGCGCATCTACCTCGGCGATGCGGAAATCGATGCCGAGCGCGAACGCAGCCAGAAGGTGATGGAAGAGGCCTGCAGGAAATGACCTCGCTCGCGGCCGGCCACCGGCGCGCCGACTGAGCTTACGACCGTGACGCGCGCTCCAGGGATGGGTCCGCGGTCACGGCGGGGGGAGCTCGCCCTCGCGTTGCTGCTGTGCACGAGTGCCGCGCACGCGCTGACGCTCGGTGACATCCAGGTGCGCTCCGCGCTGGGCGAGCCGCTCGATGCACGCATCCCGGTGATCGCCGCGCCGGGCGAATGGTTCGGCGGCCGGTGCTTCGCGCTCGCGAGCGACGCCGTGTCGGGAGCGCCGCGCATCTCCGAGGCGTACGTTGCGGTCGAACGCTCCGCCGCGGGCGCGTGGCTGCGAATCCGCTCGGCGCAACCGGTCGCGGAGCCCGCATCGAACATGCGCGTGACCATCGCTTGTCCGGGCACGCCCGCCACCGAATCCCAGGAGTACGCGGTGCTGCTCGATCCGCGCATCGCGCCCACGCCTCCGACGGTCGCCGCGGCAACACCCGCGGTCTCCGCGTCCCCGGAAGTGACGTCGAACCTCGGCGCGCGTCCCGGCGACACGCTCGAATCGATCGCCGCGACGATGTTCCCGCGCAACCGTTTCGCGCGCGGCGCGTACCTCGAAGCATTGCGCGCGGCCAACCCCGCGATCGCATCGCGCGGCGAACGCGAGCCGATCGGCGCGGACGAGGTGATCGCGTTGCCGGACCTGCATACATTCGCGCAGGCGCGCCATTCGGCGCGGCCTTCCGCGGCCGCGCCTCGCGCTCCCTCGATCGCCGCCGAAGCCCCCGCGCTCGCCGTCGAGCCGAAGCCGATCGCCCCGAAGGCCGCGAAGAAAGAGTCCGCGCCGAGGAAAGAGCCCGCGCTGCCCAAGGCGCAGGCGCAGGTTGCGCAGAAGGCCGCGCCCGTGACATCGCGGAAAGTTGCATCGGCGGCATCGGGCAGGTCCTCGCCCGGATTCCAGCTCAAGCTCTCCGCGCCGGAGATGGACTTGTCTCCGAGCCGCACGATCGACGACCGCCTGCGCAACCAGTTGCGCGAGCGGCTGCTGATGCTCGATGCCGACGACCAGGTCGCGGCGATGCTCTCGATGCGCAACAGCCTGAAGCAGCTCGAGGCGCGCGTCGCCGAGCTCCAGCTCAAGCTCTCCGGCATGCCGCCCTCGCTCGTCGCCGGCAAGGCCGAAACGCCGCCGCCGAAACCCGAGCCGAAGGTGGAAGCGAAGCCGGAACCGAAAGTCGAGCCGAAGGTTGAGGCGAAGCCCGAGCCGAGGGTCGAGCCCAAAGTCGAGCCGGCGGCGCCGCCGAAGGTCGAGGCGCCGTTGGTGATTCCGGCTCCGCCCGCGGCCAAGGTGGAAGCCGCGCCTGCGACGGCCTCCACCGAGGAGTCCACCCCCGCGCCGCCCCCTGTCAAGGCCGAGCCCCCGAAGGCGCAGGCGCGCGCCATCGCCAAGCCTGCGCCCGCGCCCACGGACGGCTCGGCGCTGCCGGAATGGCTCTGGTCGGTCGTCGCGCTCTTTGTGGTGCTCGTGATCCTGATCGCGTGGTACCTGGTGCGACGCAGCCGCCGCGAGCGGGTCGAGGAAGAGGACGAGTTCTCGCTCGCGCCGCCGCCCGAGGCCGGGCCGGGAGACGACGAGATCGCGCCCCACGCCGAAGCGTTCGCGGAAGAGCCGATGGTGATCGAGCATCCGCAGCGCGCGGAGATCGCCTCGGATGCCGAGCTCACGACGCGCATTCCGGTCGAGGATGCCGAGGACCTGCGCCGGCGCTACATCGAGGAGCGCTTCCCCGAGATCGTCACGCGCATGATCGTGCTCGAGGATCCGGATTCGGTCGTGAAGGGAGCGCGCCTGTTCTACGAGGATGGAGCGGTGACGCGCGCCGTGGAGCTGCTGCAGTTCGCCATCTCCGGGCGGCCCGAGGAAATCAAGACCTGGCTCGCGCTCTTCGAGATCTTCCGCCTCGAGCGGCTGACCGGGGAGTTCGCCGATCTCGCGCGCCGCTTCCAGCAACACCATGGCCAGAGCGAGCACTGGCGCAAGGTGCAGTATTTCGGCCGCGAGATCGACCCGGGCAACGCGCTCTACCAGGAAGAAGCGCCCAATACGCTCGAGACCATCGGCCCGCGCGAGGCCCGCCGCTTCGCCGCCGCGGCGGCCGGCGCGACGAGCTTCGATCCGATCGAGGAGAACTGGCTCAACGCGCCGATGGATTTCGAGAACGAGGTCCTCGCCAACGAGCTGCGCAAGGCGCTGATGGCCCAGGCCGGCCTGAGCGAGCAGGACCTCGTGCCCAATCCGATGCCGGCGCTGCGCAACATCGAGATGTTCACGGTCGCCTGAGATGGCCGACACAGCGACCGTCGACGTCCAACGCGTGCTCGCCCTCAAGACCGTGCGCGAGCCCACCTCGCGCGCGCTCTTCCTCGCGACCATCCGCGAGCTCGGCAAGGAGGGCATCGAGTTCACGCTGCCGCGCCTCACCGACCTGATGCGGGTCGAGGAGCATTTCCAGGCGCTGCTGCTCTACGACCAGATCGACTTCCTGCGCCAGTCGCCCGCGGTCGCCGAGGCCGATCGCGATTTCGCGCTCAACGTCCAGCGCATCTGCCTGGAGGCGGCGAACGGGTTCCAGCGCTTCCTGCGCAACCGCAGCGCCTGGGCGAGCACGCGCGCTTCGCTCGACGTGATGTTCGCCGTGACCGGGCTCGCGCTCAATGCGATCCACTGCTTCGTGAAGTGGGGCTACTTCCTCAACGAGCCCGGGAGGGCCGCGCCGTGGAAGCAGATCCACGCGCTCTTCTCCCTCGCCGATGCCGACGGCTATGCACAGGTGCCCTTCGTGCTGCACCCGTCGCAGCCCAGCTTCAAGCCCTCGGTGCTGTCGCTCTACCTGCGCACGCTCATCCTCGACCTGCTCAATACCGGCAACCTCTCCAAGGTCCAGATCGAGATCGCCGACGGCTGGTTCTCGTCGTGGTGCAACGACTACTCGATCGACGCCGAATATTCCTCGCGCCAGCATCTCTTCTACGTCGACCTCGCGTCCGATTCCGGGATGCACCTGATGCGCAAGGACAGCCACGGCGACTCGGTGCGCTTCATCCGCATCGACGGGCTCAAGGCGCAGATCGAGGAGGTGCAGGCGGGGCTGCGGCACGGCCGCCTCTACGCGGGCTACGGCGCCGGCGCGGTCTTTCCCGTCGAGGAGCACGTGGCGCTGCTCGCGATCATCGAGAAGCTCTACCACTCGATCCTCGCCGGCAGCGAGAACCGCATCGAGGAACGGACCCATTTCGAGGACCGCGAGGTCGATGTCGCGCTCGGCGTCGAGCGCGTGATGCGCAAGGTTCGCGACAAGCCGGTCGCGCCGTCGCGGCAGCAGCTGGCACCGGCGCTCGCCGCGAGCGACACGATCGAGCTGTCGCCCGCGGGCCTGTCGCTGGTGGAATCTCCGGCGCAGGCGGCCGCCCCGGTCGAGACCGCGGCGGTCGATCCCGAGGTCGAGCGCTGGCGCGTGTACGACCTGAGCTCCAAGGGCTACGGCCTGCTGGTCGACCGGGCTGCGAGCGAAGGCGTATTGCTGAGCGGCCTGATCGCGCTGCGCAACCATGAGACCGGCGGCTGGATCATCGGCACCATCGTGCGCAAGCTCGCCAACCGCGTGCGCGGCGAGATCCTCGTCGGCGTCGAGGTGCTCTCCTATCACCCGATCCCGATCGAGCTCGCCCCGGTGAAGGGGGGAACGGCCTTGCCCGCGGTGTTCCTGCCCGGCAGCGACGACAACGGAAAGCAGGACTCCATCCTGGTACGCGTCGGCGATTTCCGCTCCGACCACACCTTCGGCATCCAGGCGAGCGCGGCGACCTACAACGTGCGCCTGAACCGCATCATCCGGAAGGGCGCCGACTGGATCAGGGCCCGCTTCGAGATCGAGCTCAAGTCTTGAGGCGCGCCCGCGCGCGGCGCATCGCCTTCGGATCCGCCACCAGCGGCCGGTAGACCTCCACGCGGTCACCGTCGCGCAGCACGGTCTGCGCATCGCACGTGCGCGACCAGATGCCCAGACGCAATTGCGCCGCGTCCACGCCGGGAAAGAAGTCGCGGGCGCGCGCGCGCTCGATCGCATCGGCCACGCGGCTGCCCTCCGGCAACTCGATCTCGATCACTTCCTGCCTGCCCGGGAGCGCCAGCGCGACCGCGATGCGCAGCGTCATTTTTTCCCGCCGCGGCGGCGCGCGGGCTTGCCCGCGGCCTCGGATCTGTCGACGAAGCGATCGACCATCGTCTCGACGATATGCCCGAACGCCGGGCCGAGCAGCACCTCGAGCGCGGTGCTGGAGAAAGCGTAGTCGAGCGCGAATTCCACGCGGCAGCCCTTGTCCCCGAGCGGGTGGAAGCTCCAGGCGCCCTTGAACGTCTCGAACGGGCCCTCGACGAATTCGAGCTCCATCGACTTCGGCGGATGCTTGCGGTTGAGCGTGGTGAAATGGCTCTCGAGCCCGTGGTAGTCGATGTCGATGCGCGCGCGCGTGATCGCCGCGGTGCGCTCGAGGACCTCGGTGCCCGAGCACCAGGGAAGGAAATCGGGGTAATGCTCGATATCGTCGACGAGCGCGAACATCTCGGCGCACGAGCGCGGGACGATCACGGACTTGCGCACGGTTGGCATCGGGACGACCGGTAGAATACGCGAATGAGCATTATCGACAATCGCAAGGCGTTCCACGACTACTTCATCGAGGAGCGCTACGAGGCGGGCATGGTCCTGCAGGGGTGGGAAGTGAAGGCGATCCGCGCCGGGCGTGCCAACCTCAAGGAAGCCTACGTGATCATGCAGGGCGCGGAGCCCTTCGTGATCGGCATGCACATCAGCCCGCTGCTCGCCGCCTCGACCCATGTGCGCGCCGATCCCACGCGCACGCGCAAGCTGCTGCTGAACGCCGAGGAAATCCGCAAGCTGATCGGCAAGGTCGAGCAGAAGGGCTACACCCTGGTGCCGCTCGACCTGCACTACACCAAGGGCCGCGTGAAGATCGCGATCGGGCTCGCGAAGGGCAAGAAGCAGCACGACAAGCGCGCCGTCGAGAAGGACCGCGACTGGCAGCGCGAGCAGGCCCAGCTGATGCGCCGGCGCGCCTGACCTGTAGCCCGCCGTCCACGCCATGGTTCGATCGGCGCAGGGGGGAAACTCGCTGGATGACGCCTCCGTCTATGCGTCATGCGCCCCATCTTCCTCTCCATTGCGTTGCTCGCCCCCCTGCCCGCCGTCTGCGCGAATTCCTTCATGCCGGACGCATCCGATCTCTGGTGGAATTCGAGCGAGTCCGGATGGGGCGTGAACATCATCCAGCAGTCGAACGTCCTGTTCGCGACCTTCTTCGTATACGGCCCCGACTCCCGCGCCCGCTGGTATGTGGCATCCGACATGCGTTGTCCCGGCACCCCCGCCGATCAGCAGATGATCTGCAGCGGCACGCTTTACGAGACGACCGGGCCGGTCGTGGGACCCGGATTCAACCCCGACGCGGTGACACGCCGCGCCGTCGGCGAGGCCAGGTTCTTCTATTCGCGCGCGAACGCCGGCCAATTCTCCTACACGGTGGACGGCGTGGTGACGAGCAAGAACGTGCGCCGCCAGACCTGGGCCATCAACGACATCACCGGCGACTATAACGGCGTGCGCGTGACGCGTCCCTGGCTCATCGGCTGCAGCATGCCCAATGTGACGACAAGCCAACCCCTGGGAACGATGACGGTCTCGCAGTCGGGATCCTCGGCGACAATCAGCACACGCCTCGCTACGCCGGCGCTCACGTGCACGTATTCCGGCGCGTTCTCGCAAGACGGCCGCATGAGCGCCGTCACGGGCAATTACAGCTGCAGCGACGGCACCTCGGGCGCGTTCGACTTGACCGAGATCGAAGTGAGCAAGCAGGGCTTCCTCGGCAAGCTCTCGCAGCAGCTCAACGGCTGCAGGGTCTACGGCAACCTCGGGGGCACGCGCGCGAGCGTTGAGCAGGCGCCCGACTGAAAAGACAATGGCCGCTCGCGCGGCCATTGGAAGAGCTGGGGTGGCTGATGGGATTCGAACCCACGACAACTGGAATCACAATCCAGGACTCTACCGCTGAGCTACAGCCACCATCGATGCGTTGATTGGCACGCCCGACAGGATTCGAACCTGTTACCCCCGGCTTAGAAGGCCGGTGCTCTATCCGGATGAGCTACGGGCGCGTATCCGAATTCCCGAGAGGGCGGGTCGGGGTGGAGGGATTCGAACCCCCGACATCTTGCTCCCAAAGCAAGTGCGCTACCAGACTGCGCTACACCCCGTTCGCGTCATTGAACTATACGCGGCTCCCTATTGCGAGGTCGATTCGGCCGGCGTCGGCGGAGGGGATTCCTCGCGCTTCGGCGGATCGAGCAGCGCCTTGCGCGACAGGCGCACGCGTCCCTTGTCGTCGGCCTCGAGCACCTTCACCTTCACGATCTGGCCTTCCTTCAGGTAATCGGAGACCGCGTTCACGCGCTCGTGCGCGATCTGCGAGATGTGCAGCAGGCCATCCTTGCCGGGAAGCAGCTGGATGATCGCGCCGAAATCGAGCAGGCGCAGCACCGGGCCTTCGTACACCTTGCCGACCTCGACTTCCGCGGTGATCGCCTTGATGCGCGCCATCGCGTCGTCGCCGGCTTCCTGCGACAGGCAGGCGATCGAGATCGTGCCGTCGTCCTCGATGTCGATCGTGGTGCCGGTCTCGCGCGTGAGCGCCTGGATCACGCTGCCGCCCTTGCCGATCACTTCGCGGATCTTGTCGGGATTGATCTTCATCTTGAGCACGCGCGGCGCGTAGGTCGACAGCTCCTGGCGCGGGCCGGGCACGGCCTTCTGCATGATCTCGAGGATGTGCAGGCGGCCTTCCTTGGCCTGGTCGAGCGCCACCTTCATGATCTCGCGCGTGATGCCGGTGATCTTGATGTCCATCTGCAGCGCGGTGATGCCCCGCGTGGTGCCGGCGACCTTGAAGTCCATGTCGCCGAGGTGATCCTCGTCACCGAGGATGTCGGTGAGCACCGCGAAGCGCCCGCCGTCCTTGATGAGTCCCATCGCGATGCCCGCGACGTGGCTCTTGAGCGGCACGCCCGCATCCATCAGCGCGAGCGCGCCGCCGCACACCGTGGCCATCGACGAGGAGCCGTTGGACTCGGTGATCTCGGAGACGACGCGCAGCGTGTAGCCGAATTCCTCCTTCGTCGGCAGCACCGCGAGCAGCGCGCGCTTGGCGAGGCGGCCGTGGCCGATCTCGCGGCGCTTGGGCGAGCCCACGCGGCCGGTCTCGCCGGTCGAATACGGCGGGAAGTTGTAGTGCAGCATGAAGCGCTCGGTGTACTCGCCCTGCAGCGCGTCGATGATCTGCTCGTCCTGGCCGGTGCCGAGGGTGGCGGTCACGATCGCCTGGGTCTCGCCGCGCGTGAAGAGCACGGAGCCGTGCACGCGAGGCAGCAGCGTGGGGCGGATCGAGATCGGGCGCACGGTGCGCGTGTTGCGGCCGTCGATGCGCGGCTCGCCGTTAAGGATCTGGCCGCGCACGATCTTGGATTCCATTTCCTTCAGGATCCCGCGCGCGACGTTCGGATCCGCGGGCGTCTCGGCCTCCAGCACCGTCGCACCGAGCACGCGGTTCTTGATCTCCTCGAGCTTCTCCTGGCGGATCGACTTCGACTTGTTGCGATACGCCTCATTCAAATCATTCTCGGCGAGGGTGCGGATCTGCTCGATCAGCGCGGCGTCGGGCTTCTTCGCTTCCCACTCCCAATCGTCCTTGCCGCCCTCGTCGGCGAGCTCGTTGATTGCGCGGATCGCCGCCTGCATGCCCTCGTGGCCGAACATCACCGCGCCGAGCATCACTTCCTCGGAGAGTTCGTTGGCTTCGGACTCCACCATCAGGACCGCGGTGGCCGTTCCGGCGACGACGAGGTTGAGCTTGGAAGACTCGAGCTCCGTCTTGGTCGGGTTGAGCACGTATTCACCGTCGATGTAGCCGACGCGCGCGGCGCCGATCGGGCCGTCGAACGGGATTCCCGACAGCGTCACGGCGGCGGATGCGCCGATCATCGCGACGATGTCGGAATCGACCTCGGGGTTGATCGAGAGCACGGTCGCGACGACCTGCACTTCGTTGTAGAAGCCCGACGGGAAAAGCGGGCGCAGCGGGCGGTCGATCAGGCGCGAGGTGAGGATCTCCTTTTCCGACGGGCGTCCTTCACGCTTGTAGAAGCCGCCGGGGATGCGTCCCGCGGCATAGGTCTTCTCCTGGTAGTCGACGGTGAGCGGAAAGAAATCCTGCCCGGGCTTCTGGTCCTTGCGCCCGACGCAGCTCACCAGCACCACGGTGTCGTCCATGGTGACCAGCGCCGCGCCGTCGGCCTGGCGCGCGATCTCGCCCGTCTCGAGGGTCATCTCGCTGCGGCCGAAGGGGAATGTCTTCTTGATGGATTTCACGATGTCGTCCTGTTCTTCAGGGAGCGCGGAATTCGCCGGTATCCGGGCAATGCATGCCGCGCGGGGGTGTGAGGGCCGCCAGAACGAAAAACCCCGCGCGCGCTCGAGAGCGGCATCGCGGGGCTCGGGGTCCGGGGGAAGCTTTCCTTACTTGCGCAGGCCGAGACGCTCGATGAGCGAGCGGTACGCCTCGACTTTGGTGCGCTTCAGGTAATCGAGCAGGCTGCGGCGCTGGCTGACCATCTTGAGCAACCCGCGGCGCGAATGGAAATCCTTGACGTGGGCCTTGAAGTGGTCGGTGAGCATGTTGATGCGCTCGGTGAGGATGGCGATCTGCACTTCGGGCGAGCCCGTGTCGCCTTGCGCGCGCTGGTGTTCGGAAACGATGCGCGCCTTGTCTGCGGTGGTAACGGCCATGAATGAAAATTCTCCGTTGATGCTTGCTGTCTATGTCTTCTCGGTTGAACTGTCGATTTTAGCGCGAAAGGGCCGACAAATTCAAGCAAAATCAGGGGACTTCCCCTCGGATGGCGTGGCCATCAGGCGCACCGGCGCCAGCCGCCCAGGGCTTGCGGCGAGGCCTACGCCGAGGAAACGATTTTCCGGACTGAAAAGCGCCCACTCCGAGCCCGGCTCGGCGGCCTCGCAGGGGATCGCCTGCCCCTGGACGAAGCGCCGTGCCTCGTCCTGCGTCGCGCCGTGGCGCTGCAGGTTGGCGACCAGCACTTCGGTCGGCAACAGCCGGCCTGCCGCCGCTTCGCCATCGCGCTCCAGCTCCGCCAGCGTCACCGCCGCCTCGAGGCGGAAGGGTCCGACCGCGGTGCGGCGTAGCCCGACGAGGTACGCCCCGCAGCCGAGCGCGCGGCCGATATCCGCGGCGAGCGTGCGGATGTAGGTGCCCTTGGAGCAGGTGACCGCGATGCCGAGCTCGTCGCCGCGAAGGAAGAGGCTGCGGACGGCGCTCACCTCGATGTGCCGCGCCTTGCGCTCGACCTCGAGGCCGTCGCGCGCGTATTCGTAGAGGCGCCGGCCATTCACGTGCACCGCCGAATGCATCGGCGGCACCTGGTCCTGGAAGCCCACGAACGAGCGCAGCACCGCCTCGATCCTCGCCGCGTCCACATCGACCGCCGAGCGCGCGGTCACCTCGCCCTCGGGATCGCCCGTGGTGGTCTGCACCCCGAGGCACAGCGTGGCCTCGTAGGCCTTGTGCGAATCGATCAGGAAGCGCGAGAACTTGGTCGCCTCGCCAAAGACCAGCGGCAGCAGCCCGGTCGCGAACGGATCGAGCGTGCCGGTATGCCCCGCTTTCCTCGCGCCCAGCAGGCGCTTGGCCCGGGCGAGCGCCTGGGTCGAGCTGTAGCCCGCCGGCTTGTCGAGCAGGAGGACCCCGTCGTGCGAGCCCGGCGCGAGCGCCGCCAACGTCACCCGCTCTTCTTGCGCGGCGTGCGCTTCGGCTTGGCCGGCGGCGGCGGATGGACCGCGTCGTCGATCAGTTTCGACAAGCGCGCGCCGCGCTCGACCGACTCGTCGTATTCGAAATGCAGCTCCGGGACCTTGCGCGTGGTGAGCCCCTGGGCGAGGCTCGAGCGCAGGAAACCCGCGGCACGCTGCAATCCTTCGGATGCGCTTTCCACGTCCGAGGGCGAGCCGAGGATGGTGAAAAAGACCTTCGCGTGGGACTGGTCGTTCGACAGCTCCACGCCGGTGAGCGTGACCATGCCGACGCGGGGATCGCGCAGCTCCGTGCGGATGACCTCCGCCAGCTCGCGCTGAATCTGGTCGGCGATCCGGGCGCGACGGGGAGAATTCATCGAAGTGCGCTCCGCGATGACCGCCCTCAGGCGAGCGTGCGCGCGACCTCGACCACCTCGAACGCCTCGAGCTGGTCACCGACCTGCACGTCGTTGAAGTTCTTCAGGCTGAGTCCACACTCGAACCCGGCCTTCACTTCCTTCACGTCGTCCTTGAAGCGCTTGAGCGAATCGAGCTCTCCGGTGTGAACCACCACGCCGCCGCGGATCAGGCGCACCGACGAATCGCGTTTCACCACGCCGTCGGTGACCATGCAACCGGCCACGGTGCCGACCTTGGAGATCTTGAACACGTTGCGCACCGCGACCATGCCGGTGATGCTTTCCTTGCGTTCCGGCGCGTGCATGCCGTTGATCGCCGCCTTCACGTCGTCGACCGCGTCGTAGATCACGTTGTAGTAGCGGATGTCGACGCCGGAATGCTCGGCGAGCTTGCGCGCCGCGACGTCCGCGCGCGAGTTGAACCCGATCACCACGGCCTTGGAAGCGAGCGCGAGGTTGATGTCCGATTCGGTGATGCCGCCGACGCCGGTGTGGATGATGTTGACGCGCACCTCCTCGGTCGACAGCTTGGTGAGCGCGTGCGCGAGGCCCTCGTAGGAGCCCTGCGCGTCCGCCTTGATGATCAGGGCGAGCGGCTTCGAGCTGCCTTCCGCGGCGAGCTGGTCGAACGCGTTCTCGAGCTTGGCCGCCTGCTGCTTGGCGAGCTTCACGTCGCGGAACTTGCCCTGGCGGAAGAGCGCGATCTCGCGCGCCTTGCGCTCGTCGTTGAGCACCAGCACCTCGTCGCCGGCGCGGGCCACGTCCTGCAGGCCCTGGATTTCCACCGGGATCGACGGGCCGGCCTCGTTCACCGACTTGCCGTTCTCGTCGTTCATCGCGCGCACCCGGCCGAAGACGGCGCCGGCGAGCACGATGTCGCCCTTCTTGAGCGTGCCGGCCTTGACCAGCAGCGTCGCGACCGGGCCGCGGCCCTTGTCGAGGCGCGATTCGATCACGACACCCTTCGCGGGCGCGTGTACCGGCGCCTTCAATTCGAGGACCTCGGACTGCAGCGCAATCGACTCGAGCAGCTGGTCGATGCCCTGCCCGGTCTTCGCGGAAACCTCGACGAACTGCACCTCGCCGCCGAACTCCTCGGCCACGACGTCGTGCGTGAGCAGCTCCTGCTTCACGCGCTGCGGATTGGCTTCCGGCTTGTCGATCTTGTTGACCGCCACCACGATCGGCACCTTCGCGGCCTTGGCGTGGTTGATCGCCTCGATCGTCTGCGGCATGACGCCGTCGTCGGCCGCCACCACGAGGATCACGAGGTCGGTGATCTGGCTGCCGCGCGCGCGCATCGCCGTGAACGCTTCGTGGCCGGGCGTATCGAGGAACGTGATGACGCCGCGGGGCGTTTCGACGTGATAGGCGCCGATGTGCTGGGTGATGCCGCCGGCTTCGCCCACCGCGACGCGCGCCTTGCGGATGGCGTCGAGGAGCGAGGTCTTGCCGTGGTCGACATGGCCCATCACAGTGACGACCGGCGGGCGCGTCTCGTAGCTCGCCTCGTCGGCGCCGGCTTCGATCAGGAAAGACTCCGGATCGTCGAGCTTCGCCGGCTTGGCGACGTGGCCCATCTCCTGGACCACGATCATCGCGGTGTCCTGGTCGATCACCTGGTTGATCGTGGCCATCGTGCCCATCTTCATCATGACCTTGATGACCTCGGCCGCCTTCACCGACATCTTGTGGGCCAGGTCACCCACGGAAATGGTCTCGGGAATCGGCACCTCGAGGATCTTGGGTTCCGCCGGCGCGGCGAACGAGGAATCCTCGCCGTCGCGATGACGTGAGCCGCCCGCACGCGAACGCCAGCCGTCGCGTCCGCCGGAAGAATCTCCGCGGGTCTTCATCGCGCGGCGGCGAGCCTGGTCGTCGACCCACGCGGAGGCGGGCTTCGCCGCGCGCTTGGCCGGCTTCTTGACTTCCTTCTCGCCCGGCTTGAGCACGGGCTTGTGCAGCGTTCCCTCGCTCGCCTGCGCGGCGGGCACGTCGGCGGCGGCCTTGGCGTCGGCCTTCGGCGCTTCGGCCTTGACCTCGACCAGCACCGGGGCCTCGGCTTCGGTCGCGGGCTCCTCGCCCTTCTTGCGAATGACGCGGCGCTTCTTCGGGGCCTCGCCCTCCACCGGCGCGGGCGCGGCGGCGGTCGCCGGGGCGGCAGCCGGCGCTTCGACGCTCGGCGCGGCAGCGACGGCTTCTTCCTTCTTCTTCGTCGCGGTGGCCGCGGCCCGCTTGGTGCGGGTTTCCGCGTCCGCGGCCTGGCGTGCGGCGAGCTCCGCCTGGCGCCGGGCCTCGACCTCGCGCTTCTTCGCCTCTTCGGCGTTGATGATCGGCGCGGGCGGCGCCACCGGCTTCGGCGGCTCGACCGGTGCCACGACCTCGGCGGGCTTGTCGACCTTCACGAACGTGCGCTTCTTGCGCACCTCGACTTGAATCGTGCGCGCCTTGCCGGTCGCGTCGGCCTTCTTGATCTCGGTGGTCTGCTTGCGCGTGAGGGTGATCTTCTTCTTCTCCTCCTTGTTGCCGTGCATCTCGCGCAAGTAGTCGAGCAGGCGCGTCTTGTCCTGCTCGGTGATCGCATCGTCCCCGGCTTGCTTCTTCACGCCAGCGGCCTGCAGCTGCTCGATGAGCTACGTGACCGGGAGCTTGAGCTCCTCGGCGAATTGGGTGACGTTTGACTTGGCCATTCGTGTCCGTTCTAGCTCGAGGCTTGTGCCTGCGGCTCTTTGAACCACGGCGCTCGCGCCGTCCTGATGAGTTTGCTCGCGCGCTCGCCATCCATGCCGGTCATCTCGATCAGCTCGTCGGTGCCGAGGTCGGCGAGCGCGTCCATCGTCGTGATGCCCTTGGAGGCGAGGACGCGCGCGGTCTGGTTGTCCATGCCTTCCATGCCCTGCAGGTCCTCGGCGGCGTGCTCCACCGTCTCCTCGCTCTTGATCGCCTCGGTGAGAAGCGAATTGCGGGCGCGGCGGCGCAGCTCGTTCACCGTCTCCTCGTCGAACGCGTCGATCTCGAGCATCTCGTTGATCGGCACGTAGGCCACCTCGTCGAGCGAGGTGAAGCCTTCGGCCACGAGAATGTCGGCGACTTCCTGGTCGACGTCGAGTTTTTCCATGAAGAGCGCGCGCACGACCGAGGTCTCGGCCTCGCTTTTCTGCTCGCGCTCCTCGGTGGTCATGATGTTGAGCTGCCACCCGGAGAGCTCGGAGGCGAGGCGCACGTTCTGCCCGCCCTTGCCGATCGCGAGCGCCAGCTGGTCCTCGGTCACGACCACGTCCATCGAATGGCGCTCCTCGTCGACCACGATCGAGCTCACGTCGGCCGGGGCGAGCGCGTTGATCACGAACTGCGCGGGCTCCGGCGACCACAGGATGATGTCGACGCGCTCGCCGGCGAGCTCCTGGGTGACCGCCTGCACGCGCGAGCCGCGCATGCCCACGCCGGTGCCGACGGGGTCGAGGCGCTGGTCGTTCGACTTGACCGCGATCTTGGCGCGCTGGCCCGGGTCGCGCGCCGCCGCCTTGATCTCGAGCAGGCC
>JANPHA010000405.1:0-22085 GCA_031424255.1 Burkholderiales bacterium
GGGCGTCGATCCCGGCCATGCGAATCCGGCCCCTCTTAATGGGGTATATGGGGGGGTCAGACTCCTAATTTCAATTTGGGGAGTCTCACCCCCGAATTCAAACCGCGATCGCGATCGGCAGCTTCGACGGCGTGCACCGCGGCCACGCCGCGATCCTGGAGCGCGTGCGCGACGAGGCGAGGGCGCGCGGGCTCGAGGGCGCGATGCTCACATTCGAGCCGCTGCCGCGGGAATTCTTCGCGCCGGCGCAGGCGCCGGCGCGGCTCACCTCGCTCGCCGAGCGCCTCGAGCTCGTCGCACGTACCGGCATCGACATCGCGTTCGTGCAGCGCTTCGACCGGCGCTTCGCATCGCTTGGCGCCGAGCAATTCGCCCAGCGGCTGCGCCATTACCACGGTGCTCGCTGGGTGATGGTGGGCGAGGATTTCCGCTACGGCGCCGGGCGCGCCGGCGATCCGGAGCAGCTCGCCGAGGCCGGGCGCCGCCTGGGGTTCGAAGTGGCGATGCAGCCCACGGTCGCGAGCGGGGGCGAGCGCATCTCGAGCACGCGCGTGCGCGTGGCGCTCGCGCGCGGCGATTTCGCCACCGCCGCGCATCTGCTCGGCCGGCCCTACGCGATCTGCGGGCGCGTGGTGCACGGCGCCAAGCGCGGCCGCGGCCTCGGATTCCCCACCGCCAACGTGCGCCTCGCCCGCCCCAAGGCCGCGCTGCAGGGGATCTTTGCGGTAAAATGCTACGGTGCAGCAACTCGCGGACTCGAGGGAGTGGCGAGCCTCGGAATCAACCCGGCCGTTGCCACCGGCGGCCCGGCGACTCTCGAAGCGTTCCTCTTCGATTTCGACGGCGACCTTTACGGGCGCCGACTCACCCTCGAGTTCCACAAGAAGCTGCGCGACGAGACGCATTTCGCCACGCTGGACGAGCTCGCGGCGCAGATCCGCCGCGATTGTGACGCGGCGCGGGAATTCTTCCGCGCGCTGGAACCCTGATGCCCGACGACACGAAAATCGACTACAAGCGCACGCTGAACCTGACCGAGACGCCGTTCCCGATGCGCGGCGACCTCGCGCGGCGCGAGCCGCTGTGGGTCAAGCGCTGGCAGGAGACCCGGCTCTACGAGCGCCTGCGCGTGCATTGCCGCGGCCGCAACAAGTACGTCCTGCACGACGGCCCGCCCTACGCCAACGGCGACATCCACATCGGTCACGCGGTCAACAAGGTGTTGAAGGACCTGGTGGTGAAGTCGAAGACGATGGCCGGGTTCGACGCGCCCTACACGCCCGGGTGGGACTGCCACGGCCTGCCGATCGAGCACATGATCGAGAAGAAGTACGGCCGCAACCTCGATCCCAACAAGGCGCGGGCCCTGTGCCGCGCCTACGCCTCGGAGCAGATCGAGCGCCAGAAGGCCGACTTCCAGCGCCTCGGCGTGCTCGGCGACTGGGAGCACCCCTACAAGACGATGGATTTCGTCACCGAGGGCGCGGAGATCCGCGCGCTCGCGCGCATCTGGAAGAACGGTCTCCTCTACCGCGGGCTGAAACCGGTCAACTGGTGCATCGACTGCGCCTCCGCGCTGGCGGAAGCGGAAGTCGAGTACGAGGACAAGACCTCGCCCGCGATCGACGTCGCCTTCGAGGTCGTCGACCACGAGCATCTCGCCACCGCGTTCGGTATCGCCGTTCCGGCCGAGCCGCAATTCGCGGTGATCTGGACCACCACGCCGTGGACGCTGCCCGGCAACCAGGCGGTCGCGGTCGGCGCCGAGATCGAATACGCGCTCGTCGCGACACCGAAGGGTCACCTTCTGCTCGCAGCGGAACTCGTCCCGGCCGTGCTCAAGCGCTACGGCCTCGAGGGACAGGTCACGGCGCGCGCGCCGGGCAGGGAGCTCGAGGGCATCCGCCTGCGCCATCCGTTCGACGACCGCCTCGTGCCGATCGTGATCGCGGGCCACGTCACGCTCGACGCCGGCACCGGGCTCGTGCATACCGCGCCCGCGCACGGCGTCGAGGATTTCCAGGTCGGCACCGCGTACAAGCTGCCGCTCGACCAGCCGGTCGACGACCAGGGCAAATTCAAATCCACCGTTGCCTTCTTCGCGGGCCTCACCGTGCGCGAGGCCGAGAAACCGATCCTCGAGTTGCTCGCGAAGAACGCCCGCCTGCTGCACCAGGAACCGTTCCGACACAGCTATCCGCATTGCTGGCGCCACAAGACCCCGATCATCTTCCGCGCCACCACGCAGTGGTTCATCGGCATGGATCAGCCCTGCAACGTGGGCATGCCCGGCGCCGACGGCCACACGCTGCGCGAGCTCGCGGTGCATGCGATCAACAACACGCGCTTCTACCCGGAGTGGGGCCGCTCACGCCTGACCGCGATGATCGGCAACCGCCCCGACTGGACGTTGTCGCGCCAGCGCTACTGGGGCACGCCGCTCCCCTTCTTCCTGCATCGCGAGACCGAGGAGCTGCATCCCGATACCGAGGCGATCCTCGAGCGTGCCGCGAAGAAAGTGGAACAGGGCGGCATCGAGGCGTGGTTCGCGGCGGTCTGCGAGGACTTCGGCGTCGATCCTGCGCAGTACCGCAAGATCACCGATACGGTCGACGTGTGGTTCGACTCCGGCACCACTCATTACTCGGTGCTGCGCCGGCTCGCCGACCAGCGCTGGCCCGCGGACATGTACCTCGAGGGCTCGGACCAGCATCGCGGCTGGTTCCAGTCGAGCCTGCTCACCGGCTGCGCGATGGATGGGAGAGCCCCCTACAATTCGTTGCTTACCCACGGCTTCACCGTCGACGGCGAGGGCCGGAAGATGTCGAAGTCGCTCGGCAACACGCTCGCACCCCAGAAGATCTCCGACACGCTCGGCGCGGAGGTGATCCGCCTGTGGGTCGCATCGACCGATTATTCCGGCGAGCTCGCGATCTCCGACGAGATCCTCAAGCGCGTGGTCGAGAGCTACCGTCGCATCCGCAACACGCTGCGCTTCCTGCTCGCCAACACCTCCGACTTCGATCCGGCGAAGCACATGCTGCCGCCGCAGCAGTGGCTCGAGATCGACCGCTACGCGCTCGCGATGACGCGCGCGATGTCCGACGCCTGCGCCGCCGACTACAAGAAGTTCGAGTTCCACCTCGTGTCCCAGCGGCTGCAGAATTTCTGCTCCGAGGACCTGGGCGGATTCTGGCTCGACATCCTCAAGGACCGCCTCTACACCGCGGGCGCCGACTCGAAAGCGCGCCGCTCGGCGCAGTCGGCGCTGCACTACGTGACGCAGGTGACGCTGCGGCTGATGGCGCCGATCCTGTCGTTCACCGCCGAGGAAGCGTGGGAAGTGCTGCATCCCGGCAAGGACGAGAGCATCTTCTTCCACACGTGGAACGAGGTGCTGCCGCCGCCGACTCCCGATGAAAAGGATCTCGCCGCCCAATGGAATCGGCTGCGCGAGATCCGCGGCGTGGTCACCAAGCGGCTGGAAGAAAGCCGTACCGCGGGATCGATCGGCTCGTCGCTGCAGGCCGAGGTGACGGTCGGAGTCTCGGGCGGCGATCTCGCGCTGCTCCGCTCCCTCGGCGACGATCTGAAGTTCGTGTTCATCACGTCGAAAGCGACGGTGCGTGAGGCCGGGGACAGCGGATCGGTGACGGTTGAAGTCACCCCGAGCGCCAATGTGAAGTGTGAGCGCTGCTGGCACTACCGCCACGATGTCGGCGCCGACA
The DNA here is from genome assembly GCA_031424255.1 of Burkholderiales bacterium. Classification (GTDB taxonomy): domain Bacteria; phylum Pseudomonadota; class Gammaproteobacteria; order Burkholderiales; family Usitatibacteraceae; genus Usitatibacter. The sequence goes on from JANPHA010000405.1 coordinate 3,729, forward strand.
CACGCCACCCGACCATCTGCGCACGGTGCGTCACGAACCTCGAAGGTCCGGGGGAGGTGCGCTCGTATGCGTGAGCACTGGGCACGCTGGCTATCGATCAGCCTCGCGGTCGTCGTCGCGGATTTGGGGACCAAGGCGTGGATCACCTCGGCGTTCGCCGTCGGTGAGTGGAAAGCGGTGACGCCATTCTTCAAGCTCGGCCTCACCTACAACACCGGCGCCGCGTTCAGCTTCCTCGCCGACGCCGGCGGCTGGCAGCGCTGGTTCTTCACCGTCGTCACCGTGGTGATCTCGGCCGCGATCGTGGTCATGCTGAAGCGCGAGCACCGCAATCCGCTGCTCGCCTTCTCGCTGGCACTCGTGCTGGGAGGCGCGATCGGCAACCTCTACGACCGGCTGTCGCTCGGCCACGTGATCGATTTCATCCTGCTGCACGCGGGGGAGCATGCATTCCCCGCCTTCAACGTCGCCGATTCCGCGATCAGCGTGGGCGTGGCCCTGCTCCTCTGGGACAGCCTGCGCCCCGGCCGGCACGCGCGCGCGCCGCAGCCCGCGCCCCAGGAGAAGCCATGAACCCGATCGAAGACAGCGCGGCGACCGCCGGCGCCGAGGTGCTGCTCGCCAAGCCGCGCGGCTTCTGCGCGGGCGTCGATCGCGCCATCCTGATCGTCGAGCGCGCCCTCGAGATGCACGGCGCGCCGATCTACGTGCGCCACGAGATCGTGCACAACAAGTTCGTCGTGGACGACCTGCGCTCGAAGGGCGCGGTCTTCGTCGAGGAGCTCTCCGAGGTGCCGGCCGGGGCGACGGTGATCTTCTCCGCGCACGGCGTCGGGCTCGACGTGCGCCGCGAGGCCGACGCGCGCGGCCTCAAGGTGTTCGACGCCACCTGCCCGCTGGTCACCAAGGTCCACGTCGAGGTCTCGAAGATGCGCGACCAGGGCCGCGAGGTGATCATGATCGGCCACGAGGGGCATCCCGAGGCCGAGGGCACGATGGGCCAGTCCGAGGAAGGCATGTACCTGGTGGAGACCGAGGAGGACGTCGCGCGCCTCGTGGTGAAGGATCCCGCCAACCTCGCATACGTGACCCAGACCACGCTTTCGATCGACGACTGCGCGCGCATCGTGGCGGCGCTGAAGGCGCGCTTTCCCACGATCGTCGGGCCGAAGAAGGACGACATCTGCTACGCCACGCAGAACCGCCAGGACGCGGTCAAGTTCATGGCGCCGCAATGCGACGTGGTGATCGTGGTGGGGTCGCCCAACAGCTCGAATTCCAACCGGCTGCGCGAGGTCGCGCGCAATCTCGGGCGCGACGCCTACCTCGTCGACAAGGCCGACGAGATCCGTCCCGAATGGATCCAGGGCAAGGGCCGCATCGGCGTCACCGCCGGCGCGTCCGCTCCCGAAGTCCTGGTGCAGGAAGTGATCCTGCGACTGGAGGCGCTCGGGGCGGGCCGCGTGCACGAGCTGCGCGGCATCGAGGAGCGCGTCACCTTCCCGCTTCCGCGCGGGTTCAGTCCGGCGTCATAGGCGCGCGCTGGCCCTCGGGCGGCGGCTGGAAATCCACCTCGACCACCTTCACGGTCTTCACGCGCTTGCCCGCCTTGCGCGCGGGCTCCCAGCGCACCTCCGAGAAAGCCTTCACCGCCGAATCGCGCAATGCCGGCGGCACCGTCGCCTCGGCCACCTCGACGCGATCGACGCCGCCCGCCGCGCTGATGAACACCTTCAGCCTGAGCTTGCCGTAGTACTCGGCGCCGCTCCCCGCCTTCGGCATCTGCAGGTCCACGGCCTGCAGCGGGAACGGCTTCGCGTCGAGCTCGCTCGCCGGCAGGTAGCGCGGATCTTCCGGGCCGCACGCGGCGAGGAGCACGAGGAGAAGTGCGAAGAGAGATCTCATGACGCGGATAGAGTGCCACAAAAAAAACGCCCGGCCATCGGCCGGGCGTTCGAGTCAGGCGAAGTACTAGTTCAGCAGCTCGCGCCAGAGCACGCGGCGGGTCGCGATCGCGGCGCCGGTGTAGGTCGGGTTGCCGTAGACCGGGTGCTTGTCGTCGGACGTGGTCACCGTGGTCACCACGCGGCCGTCCTTCAGGCGATAGGTGTTCATGCCGACCGCGGTCGCGTTGCCGATGCGCTCGCCCACCTTGTTGGCTGCGACGGTGGAGACGACGCCGTTGATGTCCGTGACCTCGACGAAGGACTTGTCCGATACGCTGGTGCCGTCCGAGTAGTCGAAGAAGTAGATGAAGCTCGAGCCGCCCACGGTGCAGACGCTGGTCTCGGGGATGTTGGTGATGACGCCCAGCACGCCGAGCTGCAGCTTCATGTCGACGTTGATGCACTCACCCGGGGTCGAATTGCCCGGATTGAAGTCGACGTACCATCCGCAGTGGGTGTTGGTGAAGTCCACGGCGGTGGTCGAGGTGATCACCCGCGTGTTGACATCCAGGACCGCGAGCGTCTGCTTCACGAAAGGCTGCGAAGGAGTCGCGCCGCAGGTGCTGGTGCGCGGGTTGCCCACGGGGATGCCCGTGAGGTTGTCCTTGATCGCGTAGAGCGACTGCTGGCCGGTGTCGGTCACGTCCGAGGAACCGATGTAGCGCCCGGTACCCACGAAGATCACCGGCTTGGTGCCCACCAGGCCGAGCTCCGGCTTGGTCGTGATCGGTTGCAGGTAGCTTCCGGATTGCAGCGTGGCGAGCAGGAATGCGTCCTTGCCGGCGGGCGGATAGCTGCCGTTGATGTCGAAGCGCCACAGGTTGCCGAACATGTCGCCCCCGTAGATGCGCTGGATCGTGTTGTCGGTGAGGCCTGTATCGGTCCAGGCGCTGATCTTGCCCAGGCCCGACGGCGAGGCCGCCGTGCCGACCCCGGTGGAGATCGGGCTGTAGGGCATCTGCGCGCCGGTGAAGGCGTTGAGCACGTAGAGCCGTCCGACGCCGTCGCCGACGTTGTTGTAGCCCGAGCTGAAGGCGACGATCCACGTCTGGTCCAACTGCTTGCCGATCACCGGGTTGCCGAAGCTGTAGCCGAGGTTCGCGTCCTTGAACTCCCACAGGATCGTGGGCGTGGCGGGCGTGGTGACGTCGAGCGCGTAGTAGCCCTTGCCGCCGGCGTTCAGGCCCGCGACCAGGATCGTCCTCCACTGGCTTCCGTCCCAGATGTCCGAGATCGTCGGCGAGCCGTCGACGGAGAACTGGTGGTTGGTCGCATAGTTCGCGTCGGCGAGAGACTTCAGGTTCGGCAACACGAACGACGGGATGTAGGCCCACATTTCCGAGCCGTCGTCCGAGTTGAACGCGTGCAGCATGCCGTCGTTGGCGGCCACGTACACGACGCCCTGGCGCGGCAACGACGTGAGGTTCGCTTTGAAGTTGCCGTAGCTGTTCTCCGAGTAGTTGAACGGCGGGATGCGCACGAACACCGGCTTGCCGTCGATGATGTCGCCGAGCGCGTGCTCGCGGCCGCGGTAGATCTGGATCAGGCTGGTGTTCGAAACCTCCATCTCGTACTGGCCCTGACCGCGCAGGTAGTTGATGATCGAGTCGGGGGTGGCGGCGGCGGCTTCAAGCACGTTCCAGCCCGAGCTCTGCGTCAGCGCCGGGGCGGTGGTGGGCTTGAACCACGCGGTCTTCTCCGCCAGGGTGAAGTTGCCCGGGAAGAAGTCGCGCGCGCCCACGCCGTTCGCGTTGATCGTGAAGATCTTGCGGTTATCCGACGTCGTGGTGATGCGCGCATCCAGCAGGGTTTGCGCCGACCAGGTGTTCGTGGCCGACAGGATGCCGGTGTTGATGTCGATGGTGCGCGCCTCGACGTCGCCATCCCACTTCACCGTGCGGTAGTTCGCGATAAAGGCGAAGTTGTCGTTGGCGACCGGCTCCAGGTTCGAGGTCGCGGCCGCGGCACCCGCGGCTTCCCGCGAGTTGATGCCGGAAAGCGCGGTGGTGAGGCCCTCGACGAGCTTGTCGGGGTCGCGGGCGCTGAAATATTGCCCGCGGCCGTTCACCGCCGCATGCCAGAGGTCATCCACCGTCGTGGAAAGGTTGGAAACCGGCTTCGGCCATCCCTTGGACGTGCTGCCCAGGATCGCGTTGAAGTCGGTCGACTGGCCGAGCAGGTAGTTCGGATCGTATTTCAGCGTGCCGTTGACGCCGAGGCCGAGCGTGAACGTCGTCATGTGCTGCCACGCGGCGTCGTCTTTCGTCAGCGACACTCCGGACTTGGCCACGTTGTCCTTGCAGACGTCGTTGCCGTTGATCGTGCAGCCCGGATCCCCCGGGTTGCCCGGACGCAAGTCGGTGTTGTAGTAGTAGGCCGCCACGTCGGCGAGCGAGTTCGACACCGTGCGCGGGCTGTCGCCCTCGTACAGCGGGGGCGGCATGCTGCCGGCGTTGCCGTCCTGGTTGCCGATGTCGGTCGTGCCGTCGAGCTGCTTCGGGGTCGAAGCTTCGTTCCAGTAGCCGTCCGTGGTGAGGATCGTGAAGTTCTGCTGGCACGAGTATTGGACCGGGTCGGTACCGAGCTTGCCACCGTAGATGCGGCCGATCTTCGCGAGCGCGATTCGAAGCGGCGTGCTGTTGCCCGGCGTGATGGCGTAGACCTTCGAGTACCAGCTCGTCCTCTGGGCGAGGTTGAAGTCGGAGATATTGAGGAACTCGGAGTTGTTGGTATCCGTGCCGGTGTAGTTGATGGTGCTGAAGCCGACGCGGTACTTGTCGCTCACCGCGTTGAAGGCCCGGCCCGCGCCCGATTTCATCATCAGGATGCGCGTGCGGTAGTAGCTGAACCAGTTCGCGAAGTTCTGGCGCTCGTCGGGGGCGGTGCTGGGGCCCGAAGTCGAGGTCACCTTGACCTTGGTGAAGACGCTGCTGCCCGGGCCGTTTCCGATCGTGCTGTTGCACTCCTTGTACGACGAGCTGTTCGTGTTGGAGAAGTCCACGTTGGGCACCGGCTTGGGCGGCGTGCCCTGCATGATGGTATTGGTGCCGCTATAGGTGTAGTAGTACGCCTGCGTGTTGGATTCCTGGCCGTTGCCGAAGCTGGTGACGTTGTCGTACGAGAAGAATTTGCTGCTGAGGTCGATCGTGCCCTGCGTCGTGTCGAAGCCGTTGTACCACGCGGCGGTGAAGGACGAAGCGGGATAGTCGGTGCCGTTCGCCTTCTTCGGCACGTCATAGGAAATCGCCGGGTTGTAGTAGATGCTGTTGCACTGGAAGGACGTGTACCCGTAGTTGCCGAGGAAATTCAGGGCATCGTCCGGCGCGTGCGTCCAGGCCATCGAGCCCGAGTCGTCGAGCACGAACATCACGTTCGGCTTGACGACCGTGGTCGAGCTGACCGACAGAGGCACCTGCGCGATGTCGGTGAGCGCGGCGAAGGAGCTGCCGGCCCCCGAGGCGCAGAGGACCATGAGAAGGGCGGCTGCGAGGCTGGCTCGCGGCGGCGCCGAATTTTTCACCATGCGGTTCATCGATGTCTCCTTCACGTCTTTACTCCCCATTTTCTTCAATGTTCAGATCAGGATCACGGCCTGCACGTAGCTGACGGTGTTCTTCGGTCCGACGACCCTGGATGTGATGCGGTAATAAACCCGGTTGGTGAGCAACAGGCCCTGGTTGTCGTAGGTCGGCGCGTCCTGCGTGCTGCCGATCCCGGTGCTCGAATTCGTGGAGCAGCTCTGCGTCGGCAGGTTGATCGATCCCGTGACCGAGCAGAGGCGGTGGATGATGTAGGCGACCTGGTTGCCGGTCCCGTCGATCGAGCCGACGGTCTTCACCTTGATCGGCTGGGTCCCATCGTTGTTCCAGTCGACGCCGTCCAGGCCGCCTTCGGTCTTGTTGCCGGTCAGGTCGACGAAATCCTGGCGCGTGGAGTAGTACCCCTGCGCCGGGATGTCCGCCGTGAGCCCGGTCGCGTTCGCGACGATCCACGCGATCGCGTTCTCGACGCCGCTGTCGGCGGTCGGGGCCGCCGACTGGCGGAAGCCGATGTTGCCGGCGACCATCGTGCCGGTGTCGATCGAGCGGATCATGCCAATGCCGGCGAGCGTCATCGCCACCAGCACGATGAGCGCGATCATCAGCACGACGCCCTTCTGGCGTCCCCGGCGGGTTGCGCCCGTCATACCTGTCCTGCGAGCACGCGTGACCATCAAGGTCTCCAGATAACGTTGCGAATCGGCACGGTCGTCTGGAAGAGCTTGTAGCGGTAGCAGCTCCAGTCCGCGGACGTGGCCGACAGATCGATCGCCGCGCCGCCGAGCGAGCCGACGACGGGCTTGTATTGGTCGTACCAATCGAGGGTCATCGCCTTGTCGGGGCGCGCGAAGTTGGTGGTGGCATCGCACGTGGTGCCGGAGGTGGGCTTTTCCTTGAGCCCGCTGCGCGCGGTGATCTGCACGCCGACGGCCATGGTGCGCGACACCTGGTTCGTGGTGGTGTGCGCGGTGCGGCTCCACTGGTCGACGATGCCGTCGCCGTTGATCGTGGCCGGCGTAAGGCTGCCGTCGAAATCCTCGCCGTAGACCGCGCGCATGCTGACGATGTCGTTGGCGACCACTTCGTAGTTGGCGGCGTTGGTGCAGTTGTTGGCGATCCATTCGCACACGGTCAGGTTGCCGCCGCGGATCGCGAAGACCTTGATCACGACCTTGCCGCCGAGGTTCACGAGGCGCGCGCCGTTCACGAACTGCAGCCTGGCCACGACGACGTTGCCCGCATCGGTCACGCCACCGGCCTTGTTCCGGTACGGCACGACGCTCGTGCATTGAATGGCCGAGTTCTTGTACGCGGCCACGCCGTGCTCGAGCTTGTCGGCACCGCCGGCGGGAACGCCCTGCGTGCAGTTGCCAGCGGCGCCCGGCACCTTGGTGAGCTCGTGCATCGTGCATTGCGCGGTTCCGCCGGGGCCTGCGCCCGGTTGCACGCCGACCACGAGATCTCCGCTGCGAAAGCCTTCGCGATCTCCGTACACCTGGAAATCGGAGGTGGCATCGACGAGCTGGTTCACCTGCACCGCCTCGACCGCGCTGTCGGCGGAGCCGTAGGCGACCATCAATACATCGGTGTTGGCGTCCGGGGCCGGCAGGCCGAGGGCGCCGACGTTGGCGATCTCGAACGGCACCAGGAGCTGGTTGCGGCCGGTGCCGGTCGAGCTATCCCAGATGCGCACCGTCATGCAGCCCAGCGGCAGCAGCGGGTTCAGGCCGAAGCCGGCATTGCGGATCTCGCGCTCGAGGATGTAGAGCGCGATGCCGCCATTGATCTGCGCGTCGGTGCCGCTGGTGGCGGTGCGCTTGAAGCCTTCCGACACCGCGAACACCTGCATGATCACGACGATGCCGATGAGACCGATCAGCATGCCGATCATGATCTCCACGATCGTGAAGCCGGCCTGGCGGGCGCGTGATGCGAGCGATCTGGCGTTCATGTCAGGTGCGTCCATTGATGTTCGCGACGGAGACGTACTTGCGCGTGACGATGTCGTCGGGTTGCTTCCAATTGATGGTGACCGTCACCTGGCGGCCGGCGACCGCGATGTCCGCCGCGCCAGAAGGCAGCGACTTGATGACCAGCGCATCCCAATCGGCGCGGCCGGGGGCGCCGACCGAGGTGTACGAGGCGAGGTTCGCCTGGTCGACCCACATCTTTCCGAGGATCTGGTTGGCGAGGTAGCTCGCGTCGGTGCGGTACTTCGCCTGGCTCACCTGGCTGATGGAGGCGGCCTGCAGCCCCATCAACGCGATGATGCCGAGCGTGAAGATCAGGATCGCGACCAGGGCCTCGAGGAGCATCACGCCCTGCTGGAGCTTGCGAGTCTGCGCTTTGATCATGGTTTTCCCTCTGGTGTGCAGCTTGTTCATTCGCAGCCCTGGGGATTGGTCGCCAACGGGAGTTTCGGATCGCACATGCGGACCTGGCCTCCGACGGTGATCAGGATCACGAGGCGGCGTTCACTGGCCGCGGCGAGCGTGGTGTTGCGCACATCGACGCGGACGATGTTATTGGGCGCGGTGGAGGCGAGGCGGCCGAACGAGTCGAACACCGCCGTGGCGGGCATGCCCACACCGGAGCCCAGCGCGGTGGTGGTGGAGGTCAGTACCGTCTGGGTACCCACCGTCGCGTTCTGCGAGCCTTCGCTCGCGGCCTTGGTATAGAGGTCGGGCTGCGCGGCGTAGCAGATATTGTTGATCGGGTCGTACAGGCAGATGCGCCAGGCGGTCGAGCTGGCGTCGGTGAGCTGGAAGCCCACATTGGTATTGCGCTTCAACGCCTCGATGCGCGCCTGCTGCACGCCGCGCAGGATCGCCTCCGCCGCGGTGCGCACCTGGGTGTTCTGGATCCACACGGTGGCCGTCGGCGCGGCGAGCGCCAGCAGGATCCCGATGATCGACACGCCGATCATCACCTCGATGATCGAGATGCCGAGCTGGCGTGAGCGACGGATCAGCATATGCCACCCTTGCGGACGACCCAGCAGGTGTTCGGCGAGGCGGCTGTCCAGCCCGCGCTCGAGCCGGAGCCGGAGAAGGTGGACGTCTTCACGTTGGACTGGTCGATCGTATAGGTGAAGCCGGCCATCGAGTTCTTGCCGGTGGCCGTGACCGTATATGTGGTCGCGGCGAGGGCACTGCACGCGAGGTCGAAGTTCTGCGGCTGCTGGAGCTGCACCTGCACCGCGGTCGGCGCAGTGCTGCCGAACACGCACCCGGTCGGGTAGGTGCGGTTGTCCTGGAAGAACTGCTCCATCTTCACGCGCGCGTCGGCGAGGGCGGAAGTCGCCTCGACCGTCCGGGAGCGGGTCACGTAGTCCCGGTAGTTCGGAACAGCAATGGCAGCCAGGACCGCGACGATCGCGACCACGATCATGATTTCTATCAGCGTGAAGCCTTGTTGTTGCTTGCGTGCCATTGGGAATCCCCTTTTCACCGATCAGGCCGCAGTCTGTGGTGGGGGGCACGGGGGGACAAGGGGCTTCCGACTGGCGGCGACTTTGCCCCGATGGGCGGCTGGGGACGGGGGATGGGCGGCAGGAGCGGCGGATGGCCCGTTCGGAAGGGGCTGCTTTCCCTCTGGCGCACTATGTGCGGCAAGTCACATTCCTTGCTTCCGGCCTGCGGGCTTCAGCCGGTATAATCGCCCCTCGTGCTGTTGTAGCTCAGTTGGTAGAGCAACTGATTCGTAATCAGTAGGTCGGAGGTTCGACTCCTCTCAACAGCACCACTTCTTCAAGCCCGGATCCTCTCCGGGCGGCTCCAGTTTGTCCGGGGCCCATCGAACTTCCCGTCGCCGCGCCGAGTCTATCCTGCTAATAAACGATAGCGAGAGGAGCACGGCATGGGCTTCATGGACCTTGTGAACCAGTTCGAGAACGCCGCGCGCCAGGCGCCCGCCGAGGATGTGAGCCACGGGCTCCATGAGGCATTCCGTTCCGACAGCACGCCACCCTTCGAGAAGATGGTTGCCCAACTTTTCGGCCGCTCGGACCCTTCCCAGCGCGCGGGTTTCCTGAACCAGATTCTCGGCCGAAACGTCACGCCGCAGGAAGCGGCGAATGTGCCCGCGCAAGAGGTCGAGAGCGCCACGGCGCAAGCGGCAGCCGCCAACCCAACCATCATGGAGCGCGCCAGCCGCTTTTATGCGGAGCATCCGCAGCTGGTGCAGACGCTCGGCCAGGTCGCGCTCACCGTTGCGATGAATGCGATGATGAATCGGCGCCGCAACTGACCCGAGGAGACGATCGTGAGCGAAAGCGCCGCATACAAGGCCGGCCTGGCCATGCGCAAGAAGGTGCTGGGGGAGAAGTACGTCGAGGAGTCGATGGCGCAGGCCGACGAGTTCAGCGCGCCGTTGCAGCAATACCTGACCGAGCACGCCTGGGGCGCGGTGTGGGTGCGCGAAGGGCTCTCGCTCAAGACGCGCAGCATGCTGAACCTCGCGATCCTCACCGCGACCAACCGGCCCAACGAGCTGCGCCTGCACATCCGCGGCGCGCTCAACAACGGAGTCACGAAGGAGGAGATCCGCGAGATCTTCCTGCATTGCGGCGCGTATTGCGGCGCGCCCGCCGCGCTCGACTCGTTCAAGGTCGCGAAGCAGGTGTTCACCGAGATCGCCGCGGCCGCGAAGGAATGACGCGGTGAGAACCCTGCTCGCGACCCTTGCGGCAGCTCTGCAGCTCTTCGCCGCGAGCGCTCACGCGCAGAGCGAAAAGCCGCTGCATATCATCGTCCCGTTCGCCGCGGGCGGTCCCACCGACGTGATCGCGCGCGTCCTGGCGCCGAAACTTTCCACGTCGCTGAAGCGCCCGGTCGTCGTGGAGAACAAGGTCGGAGCGACCGGCGGCATCGGCGCCGCCTTCGTCGCGAAGGCGCCCGCGGACGGCGATTCGCTGCTGTTGGGCACCAGCAGCATCATGGCGGCGAGTCCCAACCTCACCGCCAACCTTCCCTTCGATCCGGTCAACGACTTCGCGCCGATCTCGCTGATCGCGACGATCGAGAACATCCTCGTGGTCAACCCCGGCGTGCCCGCCCGCAACGTGCGTGAGCTGGTCGCCTATGCGAAGGCCCATCCCGGCAAGCTCACCTATGCCTCATCGGGAATCGGCAGCACGTACCACATGGGCGCGGAGCTCTTTCGCTCGCAGACTGGCATCGAATGGACGCATGTGCCCTACAAGGGCGCGGCGCCCGCGATCCAGGATGTGCTCGCGGGTCACGTGGACGTGATGTTCGACAACATGTCCTCGGCGATTCCGAACATGAAAGCGGGACGGCTGCGCGCGCTCGGAGTGGCGAGCCTGCAGCGCTATCCGGCGCTGCCGGAGCTGCCCACGATCGCCGAGCAGGGCGTGCCCGGCTACGAGACCACGATCTGGCTCGGGCTCTTCGCGCCGGCGAAGACTCCGCCGGCGATCCTCGCGCGGCTGCAGAAGGAGATCGACGACGCGGTGAAATCCGCCGACTACCGCGAGCGTCTCGCGGCAATCGACATGCAGCCGCGGGCCAGCACTTCGCAGGAGCTGGCCGGTTACCTCAAGGCGGATCTCGCGAAATGGGCGAAGGTCGTGAAGGACGCGGGCATCAAGCCGGAATGAGCTGCAGGGCCTGGTCCCACCGGGTCCAGCCCGCATCGCTCGGCACTTCCACCGAGGGATACCAGAGCGAATGTCCATCGGGCCCCGGCGCCCAGTAGTGGAACGGCGGATATCCGCGCAGGTACACGACGAAGGCGCGCTTGCCGATCGCGCCCGCGAGATGCGCGAGCGCATTGCTGGCGGTGACGACCGAGTCGCACGCCGCGATCGCCGCCATCACGCCCTCCAGGTCGTCGCGCAGATCGAGCCCCTCGATGCGCGTGAGCACGCCCGGATGCTGGTCATCGAACGCGGCGCGCTCCGCGGCGACATCTCCGTATTGAACGTCGAGCAGGCGGGCTCCGGTGGATTCGGCGAGCCGCGCGAAGTGCTCGAGCGGAATCGACTTGCGCTCGGCGAGCGAATGGCGCGCGCCCTTCTGCAGGCTGCGCCACGAGATCGCGATCCACTTTCCCGGCCCGAGCTTCGTTCGCATCTCCTCGACGCGCGCCGCATCGGCAACCAGCAGCGCGCGCGGCTGGCGCGCGAAGCTCGCCGCGTCGGGACGAAAGAGGCGTGGCAACGATCCGATCGGCAGCTGGGAGTCGCACGATGCGAATGCGGCAGGTGAATCGCGCGGCGTTGTGAATTCAATCGCGGGCAGGCTGCGGCGATAGGCTGCGAGCAACCGCGGGTCGACTTCCACGACGGCCTCGATGCCCGCGGATGCGAGGTCGGGAAGGAGGGTGGAGAAGAGGAGCTGGTCGCCGATGCCTTGCTCCATCCACAGGGCGACTTTCCCCCTCCCCGGCCCTGCCCCAAGGGGGAGGGAGAAGTCGGAACCAAGAGGGAGGGAGAACTCTGGCAACGCAGGACCGCGGCGCAGCGATTGCGGCGGCTGCGTGTCGAAGCGGCGCTCGTAGCCCTCCCAGCCGTCGGCGAAACGCTGCTCGCGCAGCGCGAGGAGTCCGAGCCCGAAGCGCGCCTCGGCGAGATCGGGCCGCAGCTCGGCGATGCGCAGATAGCGCGCGCGCGCCTCGTCGATTCTTTCGAGATCGAGCGCGGCGCCGGCCGCGTTCAGCATCCCGTCGATGAAATCCGGCCTCTGCTCCACCGCGCGCGCGTAGAGGCGCGCGGCGCCCTCGAGATCGCCGCGGTCCTTGAGCGCGTTGCCCCAGTGGACCAGCGCCTCGGGAAACACCGGCCGCGCCTGCACCGCCAGTGCGTACTGGGCGATCGCCTCGTCGATGCGGCCCGAGTGCTGCAGGCTGCGGGCGAGGCTCATCAGCACGTCGGCATCGCGTGGCGCGAGCGCCACGGCGCGCCGCAGCGCGGTGACCGCCTCGTCGTGCCGCCCGAGGTTGCGCAGGATCGTGCCGAGGTTGAAATAGCCGCGCATGAACTTCGGGTCGACCTGCACCGAGCGGCGCAGGTCGCGCGCCGCATCCTCGAAGCGGCCGAGGTCGTTCAGCAGCCCGGCGCGGTTGCTGAGGAACATCGCATTGCGCGGGACGAGCTCGATCGACTTGTCCATCAGCCGCAGGCCGTCTTCCTGCCGCGAGGTCTGCGCGAGGATGCAGCCGAGGAAGTTGAGCGCGGTCGCATCGGCGGGCGTGCGCTCGAGGATCGCGCGCCACGCGACCTCCGCCTCGGCGAGCTGCCCCGCCTGCAGCAGCCGCAGCGCCTGCGCTTCAGGCGTCGACGAGCTCATGGATGCGCTCGAAGGCCCTGTCCCAGGTGTCGAGCTCCGCACCGGTCACGATCTCCACCGTGGGATACCAGAGGCTGCGGCCGTCGTCCCCCGGGACCCAGTAGTGGAACGGCGGATTGGCCGCAAGGTAGACGAGCAGCGTGCGCTTGCCGATCGCGCCGGCCAGGTGCGCGGTCACGTTGCTCGTGGTGACGACGAGGTCGCACGCCTCGATCGCGGCGAGCACGCCATCGAGATCGTTGAAGAGGTCGAGGTCTTCAAGGCGATCGAGGCGCCCTCCCTCGGTGGCGAACGCGGCACGCTCGGCAGCGGTATCGCCGTATTGCAGATCGAGGAGGCGCAGCTCGCCGCGATGCGAGAGCTGCGTAAACGCGACGAGCGGTGCGGATTTCTTGCGTTGCACATGGCCGCGCATCTTCGGCTGGAAGCTCTTCCACGAGATGCCGATGCGCCGCGTGCCGGGTGCCGCGAGGCGCGAACGAAATTCCTCGGCACGAGCGGGATCTGCGGCGAGCAGCGCGCGCGGTTGGCGCCGGAAGCTTTCCACCGTCGGTCGCAGTAGCCGCGGCAGGGATCCCACCGAGAGATGACGATCGCACTGCGCGAAGGCCGCGGCCGAATGCTCCCTGCCGACCACGTCCCAATCCGGATGGGCGCGCCGGAACGCGGCGACCAGGCGGCGATCGGTCTCGAGAACGAAGCGCTCGCCGCGGGCCGCGACTTCCGTCGCGAGCGTCGAGTAGAGCAACTGGTCGCCGACACCCTGCTCCGACCACAGCGCAATGCGCTGTCCCCGGCCCCAGTCGTCCGCGGTGAAAGCGGGAAAGGGGAACGTCCGCGCCACGGCCACCGGAGGCGAGGTCTCGAAGCGCAACTCGTGCAGATCCCAGCCCGGGGCGAATTCGCGCCCGGACAGGTGCGCGAGCGCCAGGTTGTAACCGGCGCGCGTCGATTGCGGATTCGCCTCGAGCGCCCGGCGATACAGCGCCATCGCGTCGCGGCGCTGTCCCTGCTCGAGCAGCAGGTAGCCCAGGTTGTTGAGCGCATCCGCGTGGTCCGGCCGCAACGCGAGGGCCCGCCCGTAGCTCGCCATCGCCGCGGCCAGGTCCCCGCGCTCCTGCTCGATGATGCCGAGGTTGCTGTGCGCGTCGGCATTGTCGGGAGACTGCGCAAGCACTGCGGCATAGCAGGCGCCCGCCTCGTCGTTCTCGCCCAGCGCGGCGAGCGCGTTGCCGAGGTTGTTGCGCGCCTCGTGGAAATCCGGCTGCAGCGCGAGTGCCCGCCGATACGCCGCGACCGCATCTGCGAAGCGGTTGCGCTCGAAATACGCGATGCCGAGGTTGTTCAGCACGGCCGCGGATTGCGGCCGCAGCGCGAGCGCCTTTTCGAGCAGCGCCACCGCCTCCTCGGGCTTTCCCGATTCGCGCAGCGCCGTGCCGAGATTGGAGAGCGCATCGGCGAGGTTCGGATCGAGGCGCACCGCCTCGCGATAGTGCTGGAGCGCGCCGTCGCGATCGCCCTTCGCCTTGAGCGCGTTGGCGAGATTGTTGTGCGCAGGCGCGAACGCGGGCCGCAGTTGCAGCGCCTTGCGATAGGACGCGATCGCCTCGTCCGCGCGCCCGGACTGCTGGTAGCTCAGTGCGAGGTTGTAATGGGTCTCGGGATGGTCGGGACGCAACGCCAGCGCGCGGCGATAGCTCTTCTCCGCGCCGGCGGCATCGCCGAGTGCCGCGAGCACGCCGCCCAGCAGGTTCCACGCCGGATGCAGGTCGGCCTTCAGGCGCAACGCGCGCTCGAGGTCGGTGCGTGCTTCGTCGAGGCGGCCGAGGGAAAAGAGCGCCTGCGCCCGGTTGTGCAGCAATGCGGGGTCGGAGGGTCGCAACGCCCGCGCGCGATCGAAGAACGCGAGCCCCTCGGCCATGCGGCCCTGCGCGCTCAGCGCGGCGCCGAGCGCCTGCAGCGCCTCGGCGTACTCGGGCGAGACCGCGAGCAGCTCGCGCAGGATCGGCTCGGCCTCGGCGAAGCGTCCCGCCTGGAACAGCGCGACCGCCCGCGAGTATGCCGTTCCCTGCGCGTTCACCTCAGGAAGAACCGGTATGCGGGGTTGCGCGACTCGTCGGCGTAGACGTAGCCGAGATCGCGCAGGAAGCGGCGGAAGGCGCCGCGCTCGGCCTCGGGCACCTGCAGCCCGACGAGCACGCGGCCGACGTCGGCGCCGTGGTTGCGATAGTGGAAGAGCGTGATGTTCCAGCCCGACCCCATGCGCGTCAGGAAATTCATCAGCGCGCCCGGCCGCTCGGGGAACTCGAAGCGGTAGAGCATCTCGGCGGCGGCCTCGCGCGTGCGCCCGCCGACGAGGTGGCGCACGTGCAGCTTCGCGAGCTCGTTGTCGGAGAGGTCGACGGCTTTCATCGCATGGCGCTCGAGCTGTGCGATCAGCCGCTGGGTCTCCTCGCGGCCCGCGACCGAGACCCCGAGGAAGACGTGCGCTTCCCGGCCCGGCGCGAAGCGATAGTTGAATTCCGTCACGCTGCGCTTGCCGAGCAGCTCGCACAGCGCGCGGAAGCTGCCGGGCTCCTCGGGGATCGTGACCGCGAGCACCGCCTCGCGATGCTCGCCCAGCTCGGCTCTCTCGGCGACGAAGCGCAACCGGTCGAAGTTCATGTTGGCCCCGCACGCGATCGTGACGAACGTGCGGCCCTTCACGCGGCGGCGCTCGATCCAGCGCTTGGCCCCCGCGAGCGACAGCGCGCCCGCCGGCTCGACCACGGTGCGCGTCTCCTCGAAGATGTCCTTCATCGCCGCGCAGATCTCGTCGGTGTCGACGAGCACGAAGCCGTCGACCAGCTCCTGGCAGAGGCGCAACGTCTCCTTGCCGACCTGCTTCACCGCGACCCCGTCGGCGAAGATGTTCACGTGCGGCAGCGTGAGGCGCCGGCCCGCCTTGATCGAGGCCTGCATCGCGTTGGAGTCGACCGGCTGCACGCCGATGATCTTCGTCTTCGGCGAGATGCGCTTCACGTAGGCCGCGATGCCGGAGATGAGGCCTCCGCCGCCGACCGGCACGAAGATCGCGTCGATGGGCCGCGGATGCTGGCGCAGGATCTCCAGGCCGATCGTGCCCTGGCCGGCGATCACCAGCGGATCGTCGTACGGGTGCACGAACGTGAGCTTGTGCTTCCTGGCGAGCGCCTTGGCGTGCAGCGAGGCCTCGTGATAGCTGTCGCCGTGCAGCTCGACCTTCGCGCCGCGTGCCGCGACCGCGGCGACCTTGATGCGCGGCGTGGTGACCGGCATCACGATCGTGGCCTTGGCGCCGAGCTTCTGCGCGGCGAGCGCCACCCCTTGCGCGTGGTTGCCGGCGCTCGCGCAGATCACGCCACGGGCGAGCTCCTCGGGCTTCAGGTGCGCCATCTTGTTGTACGCGCCGCGCAGCTTGAACGAGAAGACCGGCTGCTTGTCCTCGCGCTTGATCAGGATGTGGTTGCCGGTGCGCCGCGAGATCGCCGGGGCGGGCTCCAAGGGGCTCTCGATGGCCACGTCGTACACCTTGGCCGTGAGGATCATCTCGAGGTAGTCGCCGGTCCGCATCGCGAGAGCATAGCAAGACCGGGGGTAAACTTCGGCCATGGACGCCAATGCGCTGAAGAAAGCGGCCGCCGAGGCCGCGCTGCAATATGTCGAGGACGACGCCGTCATCGGCGTGGGCACGGGCTCGACGGTGAATTTTTTCATCGATGCGCTCGCCGCGCGCCGCGCGCGGATCGAGGCGACGGTGGCGAGCTCGGAGGCGAGTGCGGCGCGCCTGCGCGCGCTGCACATCCCGGTGCGCGAGCTGAACGACACCGACGGCTGCGACATCTACGTCGACGGCGCCGACGAGGTGACCGAGCACCTGGCGATGATCAAGGGGGGCGGGGCGGCGCTCACGCGCGAGAAGGTGGTCGCCGCGGCGAGCCGCAGGTTCGTGTGCATCGCCGACGCGAGCAAGCTCGTGGGCGTGCTCGGCCGGTTCCCGCTGCCGGTGGAGGTGATCCCGATGGCGCGCAGCTTCGTTGCGCGGCAGCTGGTGAAGCTCGGCGGGATGCCCGAGCTGCGCATGGGGGTCACGACCGACAACGGCAACGTGATCCTCGACGTGCGCGGGCTCACGATCATGAAGCCGGCGGAGCTGGAGGCCGAGATCAACATGATTCCCGGCGTGGTCACCAACGGCATCTTCGCGCGCCGGCCCGCGGACATCCTGCTGCTCGCAGCCGCCGCGGGCGTCAAGACGTACAACCGCCCGAAGTAACTAGGCTTTGGGGACGTAGCCGGTCGCGGCGTCGGCGCCCTCGCCGAAGAAATGCTTGCGCATCTGCTCCTCGAGATATTTGCGCGCCTTCGGGTCGGAAAGGTTGAGCCGGTTCTCGTTCACCAGCATCTTCTGGTGCTCGAGCCAGCCCTTCCACGCTTCCTTGGAAACGCTCTCCCAGAGCTTCTTGCCGAGCTCGCCCGGATAGGGCGGCAGGTCGAGGCCCTCGGCCTCCTTCTTCAGTTTGACGCAGTTCACCATGCGGGTCATGACAGCTCCTTCACGAAAACCTTCGACCGGCGGTCGTAGTTGTACAGCGCCTGTTTCTTCTCCGGCAGGCGGCCCGGATCGGCCTCGACGAAGCCGCGCTCGATGAACCAGTGCGTGGTGCGGGTCGAGAGCACGAAGATCGATTTCATCCCCATCGCCCTGGCGCGCGCCTCGGCGAATGCGAGCAGCCTCTCGCCGCGTCCGCCGTCGCGGTAGAACGGGTTCACCGCCAGCGCCGCGAGCTCCGCGGTCTTCTGCTCGGCAAACGGATAGAGCGCGGCGCAGCCGAGGATGTTGCCCTCGCTCTCGATCACGAAGAAGTGGTCGATCTCGCGCTCGAGCTGCGCCGGCTCGCGCTTCACCAGGATCCCCTGCTGCTCGAGCGGCTCGAGGATCTGCAGGATGCCGGGGATGTCCTCCGGCCGCGCCGTGCGGATGTGCTCGGGCGATTCGGGCACCACCATCGTGCCGATGCCGTGGTGGGTGAAGAGCTCGATCAGCAGCGCGCCGTCGACGTGGCGGCTGATGAGGTGCACGCGTTTCACGCCGTTGGAGCAGGCCTTGATCGCGCACGGCAGGTAGATCTGCACGTCCTCGGGAAGGTTGTTCGAGGCGAGCAGGTCGGACGCCTGCTTCACGGTGAGCTCCGAGATGAGCTTGCCCTTCGCATCGAGCGCGCCGGCGGTCTCGGTGAGGAAGATCAGCTTGTCGGCCTGGAGGGCCACCGCGGTGGAGGTCGCGACATCCTCGAGCGTGCAGTTGAAGACGTCGCCGGTGGGCGAGAAGCCGATCGGCGATATCAGCACCACCTCGTGGTCGTCGAGCCGGCGGCGAATGCCCTCGGCGTCGATCTTGCGCACCTCGCCGGTGTGCTGGAAATCGATGCCGTTCACCACTCCGACGGGTTTCGCGGTCACGAAGTTGCCCGAGGAGACGCGGATGTCGGCGCCCCACATGGGGCTATTGGCGAGCTCCATCGAGAGCAGCGCCTCCATCTC
>JANPHA010000406.1:0-4032 GCA_031424255.1 Burkholderiales bacterium
GGAGCCGCACCATGGGATGCCGCAGGCGGCTTCCGCTCACGACACGTTCTGGGACTTCGTGTCGTTGATGCCCGAGTCGACGCACATGCTGATGTGGGCCATGAGCGACCGCGCCATTCCGCGCAGCTACCGGATGATGCAAGGCTTCGGCGTGCACACCTTCCGCCTCGTGAATGCGCAGGGCGAGTCGGTGTTCGTCAAGTTCCACTGGAAGCCGAAGTACGGCACCCATTCGCTGGTCTGGGACGAGGCGGTGAAGATCTCCGGCGCCGACAGCGACTTCCATCGCCGCGACCTGTGGGAAGCGATCGAGGCGGGCGAGTATCCCGAATGGGAGCTGGGCGTGCAGATCTTCACCGAGGAGCAGGCCAACAAGTTCTCGTTCGACATCCTCGACCCCACCAAGATCGTCCCCGAGGAGCTGGTGCCGGTGAAGCCGGTCGGGCGGATGGTGCTCGATCGAAATCCCGACAACTTCTTCGCCGAGACCGAGCAGGTGGCGTTCGGCGCGGGCCACGTGGTTCCCGGGATCGATTTCTCCAACGATCCGCTGCTCGCGGGCCGCATCCACTCGTACGTCGATACGCAGATCTCGCGCCTCGGCGGAGCGAATTTCCACGAGATCCCGATCAATTCGCCGATCGCGCCGCTGCACAACAACCAGCGCGACGGCATGCATCGCCAGGCGATCAACCGCGGGCGCGTCGCCTACGAGCCGAACTCGCTCGGCGGAGGCTGCCCGTTCCAGCAGGGCGCGGCGCGCGGCTTCATGTCGTTCCCCGATCCGTCGCCCGAGGACAAGGTGCGCGGCAAGCCGGAGAAGTTCGCCGATCACTACACTCAGGCGGCACTTTTCTGGAATTCGCAGTCGCCGGTCGAGCAGGCGCATATCGTTCGCGCGTTCCGATTCGAACTCACCAAGGTCCAGGTGCCGGCGATTCGCGAGCGCATGGTCGCGAACCTGGCGAACGTCGATGCGGGGCTCGCGCAGCAGGTGGCCGATGGGCTCGGCATCGCGTTGCCGGCGCCCTCACCGCTCGCGGGCAAGGCCGCCCGGCCCGAGGTGAAGCGGTCCGCCGCGCTTTCGCTCTTCGCGCGTCCCGGGGACGGGCGCATCGCCACGCGCAAGATCGCGATCCTGATCGCGCCGGGCGTGAATGCAGCCCTGGCTTTGGAGGTGCATCGCGCGTTGGTGAACGAGGGCGCGGTGCCTCGCCTGGTCGCGGTGCGGCTCGGGCAGGTCGCGAGCTCCAGGGGAGATCCGCTCGATGCCGACGGCACGCTCGAGACCATGCCGTCGTGCACGTTCGACGCGGTCGTCCTTCCCGACGGTGCGGAAGCGGCGCAGGCGTTGTCCGCGCTGGGCCAGGCCGTGGAGTTCGTGAAGGACCAGTATCGGCATTGCAAGCCGATCCTCGCGCTCGGGGCAGGGAGCGCGCTCCTCGAGAAGGCGGGGATCCCGCCGGATGGGAAGGATCCGGCCCTGATCACGGTCGCTTCCGCGAAGGCGCAGCCCGGCATCAGGGCGTTCATCGCGGCGCTTGCGAAGCACCGGAACTGGGATCGGGCGATGGATCCACCGCCGGTATGATTATGTGATTTGACAATGGGTTGCAAGTTAGCGAGGACTCCCACGGCGTCATCATGTGCATGATTATGACATCTTGCATGCAGATGCAAATCAAGGCATGATGGCGCCATGGCACGCAAGACAGCTCCGGCATCGGCTCCCCTCGAGGCGGCGGAGTCACTCGAGGATGCGAAGGTCCTCACCACCGCGTTGGTGAAGGCTGCGGACCTTCTCGCGCTGAGCCAGGGCGAGGTGGGGCAGATCATCGGGGTCAGCGCCTCGACCATCTCGCGCCTGAAGGATGGATCGGCGCACCTCGACCCGGCCTCGAAGCCGTTCCAGCTCGCCGCGCTCTTCCTGCGGGCCTGGCGCAGCCTCGATGCGATCATCGGCTCGCACGACGCCCCCGCGCGCACGTGGCTGCGATCGGCCAACGCGGGCCTGGACGACGCGCGACCGGTCGACCTGCTGATGCGCCCGGAAGGATTGGTCCGAGTCTGTGACTACCTGGACTCGCGACGCGGTCGCATCTAGCGCGTTCGACGCGGCGCACGAAATCTGGCGGGCGGTCGAGGCGCAGCACGTCGTCTCGACCATGCGCCTGGTCGACACGCCCGAGGAACAGCGCCGCCTCGAACGGCTCCTCGACGATGCCAAGCCGGGCATCGCCAAGCCGCTGCAGGGATTGCACTATCTGCTGTCCGCGCCGTTCCGCTATCGGCCGCGGCCACCCGGCTCGCGCTTTCGCGCTCCCGAGGATCCCGGAGCCTTCTACGCCGCGCTCGAGATCCGCACCGCGTGCGCGGAGATGGCGTGGTGGCGTTGGAAGGGATTCCTGATGGATTCTCCCGCGCTCGAGGAGTTGCCGCCGGTGGCGTTCACGCTCTTTCCCGTCGCGGTCGCCGATCGCGCGGTGGACCTGCGCAAGCCGCCGCTCGATGCCGACCGCGCCGTGTGGACGCATCCGTCGGATTATTCGGGGACGCAGGCCTTCGGGCGCGTCGCGCGCGCGGAGGACATCGGCATGATTCTCTACGAATCGGTGCGCGATCCGCAGCACGCGACCAACGTCGCCGTGATCGCGCCGCGCGCGTTCAAGCGCTTCACTTCCACGCGCGGCCAGACCTGGACGCTACTCGTGAACCGCGCGCGCGCGAACTGGGTTCGCAGCGAGGCGCTCGCGTTCTCCTTCGACGCTCGCCTCTGGTACACCAATGCGGGGGTCAGACGCCCCAATTCGTTGTCGAATTGAGGAGTCTGACCCCCGAATTGGTGGCCTGCCCGGTTTACCGGTGGCGTTTCGCCGCCGCGACGAACTCGCGGCTCTTCACGAGCAGCTGGTCCTTGGCGGAGAGAAGCCCGCCGCCGATCAGCAGCATCGTGTCGGGACCGTAGCCCTCGATCATCTCGTCGACACGCTCGACCGTCATGCCGCCCGCGGGTACCGGAAGCGCCGGCTTCACGCCTTCCCATGACGAGCGCGCGGTTTTCGCGATCGCCAGGCAGGTTTCGCGGCTGAAGCTGAAGCGCCCGCCGTGGTTGGGGAAGATGGTCGCGTCGGCGCCGAAGAGGCGGAAGAGCCGGCCGAGCAGCAGCGGCGCGGCGATGCGCGTGCCCGCGAATGCGGGATGCGCCATCACCGGCAAGTCGAGCTCCACCTGGCTTTCGATGAACGCGGGAAGACCCACCAGCATCGGCGCGATTAGCGCCATGCGCACGCCGCTCTCCTTTGCGATGCGCGCCTGCGCGGCGATCGCGTGCGTGCCGCCCGAGACCGTCGGCGCGTAGATCGTGTTGCCGCCGGTCTCGCGGTTGGTCTCGGCGAGCGCCTTCTGCACCGCCGGCACGCGCTGCTCGAACGGGCAGCTGGCCTGGTTCGCGATGCCGTGGTCATCCTTGATGATGTCGATGCCCGCGAGCGCGAAGGTACGCGCCAGCTGGACGAGATGCGCGACGGGCGAGCCCTGGGGCTTCAGCGCGGTGCAGGTGAGCGGGCCGCGCGCGACACCCGTGAGCGTGCGGATGCCCTCGATGCCGAAGCGCGGGCCGGCAAACGACCGCTCGTAGCCCGCGGGAAACTTCACGTCGATGAGCTCCACCTCCGGCTGCAGCGAGCAATTGCCGAACAGCATGTTCATCAGCTGCGAGGCTTCGTTTCCGGTCGTCGCGGCCGCGATGCCGAGGACCACGTCGAACCGGTTTCCATGTGGGCGAATCTCGCGCACCTCGGCGACGATCTCCTCGAGCACATGCAGGTCGTCGATCGCGGCGAGCGGCATTTCCACGCTCTGCTCGGCAGCCAACGCCGCGGCGCGGGCGCGGCTCTCCGTGTCCGGCGCGGCGATTCGTTAGGTCGCGAGGATTCTGTCCTTGTCACTCCAATACTGGGGTCAGACTCCGCAATTGCATTTGCGGAGTCTGACCCCAGAATTGGAATTCAAGCGGCGCGGAGAGCATCGACG
>JANPHA010000407.1:0-9345 GCA_031424255.1 Burkholderiales bacterium
TGATGCCTTCGCGCTCGTCGCGCAATGCCGTGACCGACACGATCGCGGGGAAGCGGCTGCCGTCCTTGCGGATGTAGGTGAGCTCGTAGATGTCCTCGATCCCGCGCGAGGCCTTGAACACGAGCGCCTCGAAACCGGGCGAGATCGTGGTCGCGAGCTCCAGGCTGAGCGCCTTGGCGCGCGCGATCAATTCCTGCGGATCGGAGATGTCGGCCGGCGTGATCTTGTTGAGCACGTCCGCGGCGGTGTAGCCGAGCATGCGTTCCGCGCCGACGTTGAAGAGCTGGATCACGCCCTTCTCGTCGGTGGCGATGCTGGAGAAGTTGGCGCTGGTGAGGATCGCGTTCTGCAGCGCCCCCGCCTTGAGCAGGGCCTTCTGCCGCCGTCCCTCGGTCGTGCCGTCCGCCTTGCCGGCGCCGGGCGCGACGACAGGACTTCTTCCTGCATCCAGCATGGCCGAATTTCCGCGTCAGGCGATTGTGGATGATCACCGTCCGCGGGCCGCGCGTCTGTTCGCTGGGGCACACGGGGACTGGTCCGGCCAGCCGGGGGCCGGCAGTGAACCCGATGCGCGCGTTCGCATCAGACAGGATATGGAATCGCCCGATACCGCCACGCAGGACCCCGATGAGCGCCGCATCGACCCGCTCGATGCGAACGAGCTGCTGTTCTGGGCGAAAACGCTCGGGCTGACCGAAAGCGAAGTGCTGAACGCCGTGGACCGCGTCGGCTTCTCGGCCGAGAACGTGCGGCAGTACCTCGCCGGACGACGCCGGCGTAGGACAGACTCCTAAGCCTCTTGCCCTATTGCTTCTGCGCGACCACCCGGCCCTCGGCATTCACGAACACGTGATAACGGTTGCCGTCCTTGCAGGTGGCGATGTAATCGTTCGGCGCCTTCTCTTCCACCTTGACCACCTCCCCGCAGGGCAGGCCCTGCAGCGCGATCACCGCGGTCAGGTCCTTCCTCGTCGAGGCGTCGTCGGCGGCGATGGCGGATGCGCACAATGCCGCCGCGAAGCAGAAAAGGGAGAGCGAGGCTCGTGTGTTCATGGGATGTCTCCGGCTCAGATCGTTGCGAATTTCTTCGGGTCGGCGAGGATGCCCCAGATCGCCTCGCGCGACGTGGCGACCGCCTTCGCGAGCTGCTGGTCGGCATCCTGCAGCAACGACAGCACCTTCATCAGCAGCAGGTCGTAGGAGCGGCGCAGCTCGGCGAGCGTGGTCTTCGCCTTGCCCTGGTAGAACGCGCGGAATTCGGCGAGCAGGTCGTCCACCTGGTTCTTGATCGACAGCTTCGTCATCAGGCCGATCGCCTTCGTGTCCTTGAGCTGCTGCTCGAGCGATTTCAAGTCGAGGGTCGGCGCCGGCGGCTTCGCGGCCGCCACGGGCGGCGCGGGAACCGCGGAAACCGCGGGAGCCGCGGGCGGTGCCTTCACGCTCGGCGGCGGGCGCGCAGTGGGCGGAGCTGCCGCCGCAGGGTTTGCGGGCGCCGCAGGGTTTGCGGGCGCCGCAGGGGGTGAGGGCGCCGCAGGGGGTGAGGGCGCCGCGACATCGGGCTGCGCGATCGCGGGCGGCGGAGCGTCCGGGGTCACCGGCCGCAGCACGCCGCACCCCGACGCGAGCAGCATCGCGAGGGATGCCGCGATGCACAGGGTGCGATTCATGGGTTCCTCGCGTTGATCCGAGCCTAGTCCGCCTTGATGTCGGCGGCCTTGACCACCTGGCGCCACGCCTCGATTTCCTTTCGGATGGTCGCGTCGAACTGCTTCGCCGAGCCGCCCGCGGGAGCCACGCCGTCATTCTGCAGCGTCTCCTCGGTCTCCTTCAGCTTGAGCGACTTGGCGACCGAGGCGTTGATCTTCTCGACGATCGCGGGCGGCAATCCCTTCGGCCCGATGAGGCCGTGCCAGAGCACGACGTCGTAGTCCTTCACGCCCTGCTCGCCCACCGTCGGCACGTTCGGCAGCGCGGGGATGCGCTTGCCCGACGTGACCCCGATCGCGCGCAGCTTGCCCGCGGTGATCTGCGGCATCACGGTCGTCGCACTTCCGAACAGCACCTGGGTCTGGCCGCCGATCGTGTCGGTGAGTGCCGGGCCGGTGCCCTTGTAGGGAACGTGGGTCATCTTCGTGCCTGCGCGCAGGTTGAACATCTCGGTCGCGGCGTGGATGATGCTGCCCGGCCCGGAAGACGCGAAGTTCACCTCGTTGGGCTTCGCCTTCGCGTACGCGACCAGCTCCTTCACCGTCTTGGGCGGGAACGCCGGATTGGTGACGATGATGAGGGGTCCCTGCGAGATCTGGATGATCGGCGTGATGTCGTTCACCGGATCGAAGTTGAGCTTGTAGACGCTCGGGTTCACCGTGTAGCTCGAGGCGATCAGCGTGAGCGTGTAGCCGTCGGGCGGGCTCTTGATACCCTGCTCGGTCCCGATGTTGCCGCCCGCGCCGGGCTTGTTCTCGACGATGAAGGGCGTCTTCAGGTCCTCCGAAAGGCGGCGCGCCACGTAGCGCGCGATGAAGTCGGAGCCGCCGCCCGGGGCGAACGGCACGACGATCTTCACCGGCTTGCTCGGCCACTCCTCGGCATGGGTGAGAGCGGGGGCGGCGATCACGGCGGCGACGGCCGCGACGGCGATGCGGATGCGGTTCCGGGCGATCAAGCGCATGGTTTTCTCCTTTTGTGAGCCGCCAGTCTACCGTGGAGCGCGGTTCTCGATCGCGGCCGCGTTTTCGGCTATCGTCCGGGGTTCGCACCCCCGCTCACGTCGCTCGTCCTCCGGAGAAAGTCGAATGCACAAGAAAATCGGGCTGCTGGCCGTCGCGACGTTGCTGGCGGCGTGCGCCGCCCCGGCGCTGCGTGAATCGCCTCTCGCGAAGATCGACACGATCGTCGTCATCTACGCGGAGAACCACAGCTTCGACAACATGTACGGCATGTTCCCGGGAGCCAACGGCGTGGCCAACGCGACCGCGGAGCAGAAGACGCAGCTCGATCTCGACGGCAAGCCGTTGCCGCACCTGCCGCCCGTATACACCGGCGGCAAGCCCGATCCGAAATATCCGAGCGGGCTGCCCAACGGCCCGTTCCGCATCGACGCGCCGCCGGTCAACCGGCGCATCGACGAGATCGTCCCCAGCCCGATCCACAATTACTGGCAGAACATCGAGCAGATCAACGGCGGGCGCAACGACAAGTTCGTCGCGATGACGACGGTCGGGGCCTGGACCATGGGCTACTACGACGGCTCGCCGCAGAAGGTCTGGCAATGGGCGCGGCGCTACACGCTCGCGGACAACTTCTTCATGGGCGCCTTCGGCGGATCGTTCCTGAACCACCAATGGCTGATCTGCGCGTGCACGCCGGTCCATCCCGACGCTCCCGCGACGCTGCGCGCGCAGCTGGACGAGCGTGGAATGCTGAAGCGCCGTCCCGACTCACCCAAGTCGGTGCTCGAAGGCCCGGTCTCGGTGTTCGACGGCACGGTCACGCCCGATGGCTACGTCGTGAACACATCGCAGCCTGCGTACCAGCCGAGCGGCATTCCGCCCGCGGATGGCGGCAGCCTCGACCTCGCGGACCCGGCCCGGAGTCCGGTGCCGCCGCAGACCGCCAGGACGATCGGCGACACGCTCTCCGCCAAGGGCATTTCGTGGACGTGGTACGGCGGCGCGTGGAACCAGGCGCTCGCCGACGGCCGGCGTCCCGCGAAGGAGAAGCGCGCGATCATCTACACGCGCGCCGATGGCAGCTCCAACTTCCAGCCGCATCACCAGCCGTTCAACTACTTCGCGCGCTTCGCGCCCGGCAGCGCCGATCGCGCGCAGCACATCCGGGACGGCGAGGAATTCATCGAGGCGATTGCGCGCGGCACGCTGCCGCAGGTGACGTTCTACAAGCCCCCGGGCCGGCTCACGCAGCATCCGAGCTACACCGACATCCAGAGCGGCGACATCCACATCGCCGAGCTGCTCGATCGCCTCGAGAAAAGCCCGCAGTGGCCGCGCATGCTGGTGGTCGTCACCTACGACGAGAACGGCGGCTACTGGGACCATGTCGCGCCGCCCGCGGGCGCGGGCTGGGGCGATCGCTGGGGCCCCGCCACGCGCGTGCCGACCCTCATCGTCTCGCCCTTCGCGAAGCGCGGCTACGTCGACCACACCTCCTACGACACGACCTCGATCCTCAAGATGATCACGCAGCGCTTCGGCCTCGAGCCGCTGCCCGGCGTGCGCCGCAACACCGGCGACCTCACCAACGCGCTCGAGCGCTAAGCGCAATTCGGGGGTCAGACTCCTCAATTGGAGAGTTGAGGAATGCTTGGGAGTGATGCTACAAAAGGCTTTGAAACCGCCGATAAACGCCGATGAACGCCGATGCTTTGCATCCTTCGGAGAAGAGCTAGTTCCGAGTGGTAGGGCGTCCGAGGAAAAGGTAAACGGCCGAATCGCCGCCGAAGGTGCGGCCGTATCCGAAATAGAGCGGCCCGATGATCGTGTCGAGGCCGAGGAAGAGCGACGCGGCCTTGCGCAGGTTCCATCCGATGTCGGATCGCCGCTGCCACGCATTGCCCGCCTCGAGCGAGAAGCCCGCGTAGATGCCTCGCCCGACCGCGCGTGGCAGCTCTGCGATGCGGTAGTAGGCCAGGCCCGTGACGATCGCGGCTTGCGAGCCCGCGATCGCGCCGGGGGGCGTGCCGCTCAGGTTGAGGAAGCCGCCGAGGCCGAAGCCGCCGCGATCGTCGCGCGACCCGCCGACATCGGCAAGAGCGAGCAGCGTGAGGCGGCCGTAGGTCACGGGGAAGAGAGCGCTTATCTCCCAGGCCTGCACCGGCGCGCCCGGAATGCTGTCGTACTTGACCGTCTGGGTCTGCGCGGCGACGAGGTGGCCGCGGTGCGGGAAGTTGCTGTCGTCGATCGTGTCGAACGTCACGTTCAGGCGCGCAAACTTCGCGTCGTCCTTCACCGTGCCCTCGAAGCGGCTGCTGATGGCGGGCGTGGAGCGCAGGTGCTGGTAGCCAACCGCGAAACGCGCGACACCGCTGTTGCCGAGGCGCCGCCCGAGGGTTGCGCTGGCGCTCGTGGCGGCGTTGGTGATCCGGTCGGTGCGGCGGCTGCCCTGCATGAAGATGTCGGTATCCGATTGCACGGTCTCGAGCAACGGCTCGACGAACCACGGGCTGCCCGGGCCGAGCGGCTGGTAGAAGCTCGTCGCGAAGCGGCGGACATAGCCCAGCTGCAATTCGTTGCGCCATTCCGCGCCCCAGCGGTTCACCCACGTGCGCGTGTGCTGCAGCGTGAGTGTGAAGCGCCCGTCGGTCTGGAAGTCGGAGACCGCAGTCGCGCCGACGCGCAGGTAATGCGGTCCCCATGGTTTCTCGTCCACGTCGATCACGACGGACTTGTTCGCCGCGCTCACCTCGGAGTGCACATCGACGCGCTCGAACTCGCCGGAGCCGTAGATCACGCGCGCGGCGGTGATGAGCTGCTCGTCGCTCACGCTCTTTCCCTCCACGATCCCGGCGCGGTCCTCGGCCTCGCGCTTGAGCGCGTCGGGATTGGTGCGCTGCGTGCCGGTGATGCGGATCGCCTCGATCGGGCGGTCGTAGTCGACCGGATGGCGCGTGCGCCGGAATTCCCACAGGTCGTATTCGCGCGCGCTCACCGCGAGCGGCGCCAGGCGCGGCGCGACCTTGAGCGCCGCGGCCTCGCCGCGCTTGACCAAGTCGGCGCCGCGCTCGAAATCGAGGAACGTCACGTCCTCGAGGTCGGGAGACACGAGGATGTCGGTGGGCCGCAGCGCCTCGAGCGAGATGGTGACGTTCTGCTCGGTGAGGATGTTGATCATCTGTTGCGCCACGCCGAGCGCGGAGGAGAGCGCCTTGCGCGGCAGCAGCGGCGTGCCGACGTTGACCGCGATGATGATGTCGGCGCCCATGTCGCGGGCGACCTCCACCGGCAGGTTGCGCGTGAGCCCGCCGTCGCCGAGCAGCCGGCCGTCGACGGTGGTGGGCGCGAAGGCCCCCGGGATCGACATCGAGGCGCGCATCGCGACCGAGAGCGGCACATCGCGCAGCACGACCTGCTCGCCGGTCTCGAGGTCGGTCGCCACCGCGCGCAGCGGGATCGGGAACTGGTCGAGATGCCGCGCCTCGCTCGCGGGGCGCGAGACGAGGCGCAGGAACTCCTCGAGGTTCTGCGCGCCGAACGCTCCGCGCGGAAACACCAGCCCCTCGCGCTTGATGCCGAACTCGCCCTTGCCGATGAAGCGCAGGTCGTCTTCCTTGCGGCGGAACGACAGGTCGGCGCGCGGCGGGCGGTCGGAGAACATCAGGTTCCAGTCGGCCGCGTTCACCAGCGCCTCCATCTCCTCGGGCGTGTGGCCCGCGACATACGCGCCGCCCACGATCGAGCCCATGCTGGTGGCCACGATGAAATCCACCGGGACGCGCTGGTCGCGAAGGACCTTCAGCACGCCGATGTGCGCGAGGCCGCGCGCTCCGCCGCCCGAGAGCACGAGCGCCACTTTCGGGCGCGTGCCCGGCTCGGGTGCGGCCGCGAAGAGCGGCAATATCGCGGCCGACGCGACAGCGGCTGCAACCAGCTTCAGCCCGAATCTCGCCACGGCGCTCGCCTAGGCCGTCGGCCGCTCGCGCGGCGGGCCGATGCGCACGGTGTGCGTCGCCACGTACACCTCGCGCAGGAAGCACACGATCCCTCCGATCAGCGCGAACATCGTGACGATGAAGAGCGCGCCCACCAGCCAGCGCAGGCTCGCGCGCAGGAAGGCGTCGATGAAGAGGGTGGCGATCAGCAGGCAGACGAGGAGGGCCGCGAGCGCGCAGAAATTGATCGCCCAGCTCGCCAGGTGGGCGCGGTGCGCGAGGCTCGCCAGCTCGATGCGCGCATCGTCGCGCTCGGTCATGTCGAGCCGGTTCCAGTTGCCCTCGACGATCCGCGCGCGGTCGATGATGCGCGCGAGGCGGTTGGCCATCACCCCGAGGATCGCGCCGATGCCGGTCAGCAGGAAGACCGGGGCCACGGCAAGCTGGATCACGTGCGCGAGGGTGGCGACGTCCGTTTCGGATGGGGTCATGGTCCTTGGCTCCGGTTGCCGAAGGTACAATACCTCATGCTCAATCGAGTCGCGCTCGCACACGCCGACGAGTTGCTGAAGGCGTTCGTCGAGAACCAGGAGATTCCATCCGGGGGCACGACCGGCACCGCGGCGGAGCATGGACGCAAGACCGCGGAATTCCTCACCGCGATGCACAAGACGCTGCACGAGTATTTCCGGCAGATCGACGACGCGTGAGCGGCGCCGAGCCTCCCGATTCCTGCGATGTGGTGATCGTCGGCGCGGGCCCCGCGGGCCTCGCCGCCGCGAGCCTGTGCGCGCGTGCCGGGCTCGCCACCATCGTGCTCGACGCGCAGGATTCTCCCGGCGGCGCGGTCTATCGGGCCGTCACCGCGACACCGCTCACGAATCGCGCGATCCTCGGCGAGGACTACTGGGCGGGCGAGAAGATCGTCGCCGAGTTCAGGACGAGCGGCTCGCGCTACATTCCGCACGCGACGGTTCGCGGCATCTCGCCGGATCTCGTGCTCGACGTGTCGTTGGCCGGCGACGACTGGAGGGTTCGCGCGCAGCGCGTCGTCATCGCGACCGGCACGATCGAGCGGCCCTTTCCGATTCCGGGATCGGCATTGCCGGGTGTGATGCTCGCGGGCGAGGCACAGGCGCTGCTGAAGACGTCGGGACGCGTGCCCGCGGGGCGCACGGTGGTCGCGGGCACCGGCCCGATGCTGTGGGTGATCGCATCGCAAATTCTCAACGCGGGCGGAACGATCGAGGCGATGCTCGACACCACGCCTGCCGCGAATCGCGTGCGCGCATGGCCGCACTTCTTCAGCTTTCTGTTCTCGCCGTACCTCGCGCGCGGCATCAAGCTGCACCGGGCGGTGCGCGCGAGGATGCCGGTCATCCGCAACGTGACCGAGTTGCGCGCGGAAGGCGAGGGAGCGCTCGCGAGCGTGGTCTATCGCATTGGGGAGTCTGACCCCCGAATTCGCTTCGCCGCGGAAAATCTGCTGTTGCACCAGGGCGTGGTGCCGAACGTGAGCCTGGCGACGTCGGTGGGCGTCGAGCATCGCTGGGACGAGGCGCAGTTGTGTTTCTCTCCGGTGGTCGATCGATACGGCGCGACCAACGTGCCGGGGATCGCGATCGCGGGCGATGCCGCCGGCATTGGCGGAGGGCAGGCGGCCGCGTGGCGCGGAGTTGCGACGGCCGCGGCGATCATCCACGTGTTGAAACCGAAGCTCGCGAATCCCGCCGCTGCGCTCGCGAAGACCGCGCTTTCGCGTTTCGCCCGCGGCCGCAAGTTTCTCGACGTCCTCTACCGGCCCGCCGCCGCTTTCCTGCCGCGCCCCTGATTTCGGGCTCGCGAAGAACTGTTACAACTTCGGCCGCCCCCGAAAAGACTTTGCACGGATTTTGCATGAAGATCGAGTCCCACTTCTCGAGGCGACGCGTCTCCAATGAGCGACGGCAATGCTCTCGTTTCGGTCCTCATCCGATCCACCGGGCGGCCCTCGCTGGTTGCGAGCGTGGAATCGGTCTATCGCCAGACCCATCGACCCATCGAAATCGTGATCGTGCATGCGGGCGAAGGCTCGCTGCCGGAGTTGCCGCGTGATGAGTCGGTCGAGGTGCGCGTCGTTGGCGGTAGAAAATACACGCGGCCGCAAGCCGCGAACGTGGGCCTGCGCTCGGCGGGCGGCGAATGGCTCGTTTTCCTCGACGATGACGACGCTTTCCTGCCGGCGCATGTCGCCTCGCTGCTCGATGCGCTGAGGGAGTCGCACGGCGCTCTCGTCGCCTACAGCTCCACCACATGCCTCGATGCCGCCGGGCGCGTGTTCGCGAGCATCGGGATGGAATTCGACCGGCGGCGCCTCTTCGCCCAGAACTACATCCAGATCGGCGCGGCGCTCTTCAGCATGGTCCTGGTGCGCGAGGGCTACCGCTTCGACGAGACCTTCGAGTGCCTGCAGGACTGGGACTTCTGGATCCAGCTCGCGCAACGCACCCATTTCGCCCACACCGAGCAACAGACGATCGTGTGGTCGGCCTGCGGCGGCGGCAGCGGGTGCGGCATGGGGTCGAACTTCCACGCCGGGCGCTTCACGCGCTTCCAGGAGCTCATCGGGCGCAAATGGCGCGCGTCCGCCATGGCGCTCGACCGCGAGGTGCGCCACCACGAGGCGATGGCCCAGGAGGCGCTGAAGAAAGGCTCGCAGGCGCGCGCCGATGCGCACCTCGAGACCGCGGCGCGCCTGC
>JANPHA010000408.1:0-6569 GCA_031424255.1 Burkholderiales bacterium
ACGCAAGATAATTGCTCGTCGTTCGCGCCACTAGATTCGCCGGGAGCGGATTCATACCCATTGAAGACCCATGGAAGTGAAGCATCGGCGTTCATCGGCGGTCATCGGCGTTCATCGGCGGTTTCAAAGCCTCTTGCATGCGTCACTCTCAAATTAACTACCCTCTCCCAAGGCAGAGGGCGTACCGAACTCGTGGATCTTCCCGCCGTGGCCCGACTCGTTGTCGTGCCGATGGTGCGCGCCGTACGCGCCCGCTTCCGGCTCGAACGGCGCCTCGAGCGCGGAGATGCTCGCGCCCAGGCCTTTCAGCATCTCCTCGAGCACGTGGTCGGCGGCGATCCGCAGCCATCCCGCGCCCACCTGCACCGGCACGTGGCGGTTGCCGAGGTGGTAGGCCGCGCGCGTGAGGCCATCGGGTGTCGCGCACAGGATGTGCAGCACCTTCTCGGCACGGGCGACGACCTCGATCACGCGGCCGTCGGAGGCGACCACCCAATCGCCGCCGCGCAGCACCTGCCCGCGCGGGAGCGCGATCGCGACCTCCTCGCCGCTCGTGAGCGTGGCTCGCATCCGGCTCTTCTGCCGCAGGTCGAACGGCAGCTCGAGGCGGCCCCGGACCTTCACGTCGTATTGCGGGCTGGGACGCAGCGGGAAGCGCGAGCGGATCTCGATCATCGTCGCCTTCAGAAGAGGAAGTAGCGTTGCGCGAGCGGCAGCGATTGCGCCGGCTCGCAGGTGAGGAGCTCGCCGTCGGCCCGCACCTCGTAGGTTTCCGGATCGACATCGATCTTCGGCTGCAGCGCGTTGTGGATCATGTCGCGCTTGCCGATATGGCGCGTCGAGCGCACCGCCTCGAGCGGGCGGCGCAATCCGAGGCCGCGCACCGCCGGATTGTCGAGCGCGGCCTGCGACACGAACGTGATCGAGGTGCGCAGAGCGCCGCCGAACGATCCGAACATCGGCCGGTAGTGCACCGGTTGCGGCGTCGGAATCGACGCGTCCGGGTCCCCCATCGCCGCCGCGGCGATCATGCCGCCCTTCAGGATCAGCGCGGGCTTCACGCCGAAGAACGCGGGCTTCCACAGCACCAGGTCCGCGACCTTGCCCGCCTCGATGGAGCCGACCACGTGGGAGATGCCGTGCGCGATCGCGGGGTTGATCGTGTACTTGGCGATGTAGCGCTTCACGCGGAAATTGTCTTCTGCCTCCCCCTTGGGGGCGGGCCGGGGCGAGGGTAGATTCCCGCGCTGCACCTTCATCTTGTGCGCGGCCTGCCACGTACGGATGATCACCTCGCCGACACGGCCCATCGCCTGCGAGTCCGACGACATCATCGAGAAGGCTCCGATGTCGTGCAGGATATCCTCGGCGGCGATCGTCTCCCGGCGGATGCGCGATTCGGCGAACGCCACATCCTCGGCGATGGCGGGATCGAGGTGATGGCACACCATCAGCATGTCGAGGTGCTCGGCGATGGTGTTCACGGTGTACGGCCGCGTCGGATTGGTGGACGACGGCAGCACGTTGGGAAGCGATGCGACCTTGATGATGTCGGGCGCATGGCCGCCGCCCGCGCCCTCGGTGTGATACGTGTGGATGGTGCGGCCCCTGAACGCGGCCACGCTCGCCTCGACGAATCCCGACTCGTTGAGCGTGTCGGTGTGGATCGCGACCTGCACGTCCATCTCGTCGGCGACCCCGAGACAGCAATCGATCGCGGCCGGAGTCGTGCCCCAATCCTCGTGCTGCTTGAGCCCGATCGCCCCCGCCTCGACCTGCTCGCGCAACGCCTCCGGGCGGCTCGCGTTGCCCTTGCCGAGGAACCCGAGGTTCATCGGGAAGGCCTCGGCCGCCGCGAGCATCGCGTGCATGTGCCACGGCCCCGGCGTGCAGGTCGTGGCATACGTGCCGGTCGCGGGCCCCGTGCCTCCACCCAGCATCGTGGTCACGCCCGACATCAGGGCTTCCTCGATCTGCTGCGGACATATGAAGTGGATGTGGCTGTCGATTCCGCCCGCGGTGAGGATCATGCCTTCGCCCGCGATCACCTCGGTGCCGGGGCCGATCGGGATCGTGACGCCGGGCTGGATGTCGGGATTTCCGCCCTTGCCGATCTTCCAGATGCGCCCGCCCTTCAATCCGACGTCGGCCTTGACGATGCCCCAGTGATCGACGATGAGCGCGTTGGTGATGATCGTGTCCGCGGTCTCGGCCGACACGCGCTGGCCCTGCCCCATGCCGTCGCGGATCACCTTGCCGCCGCCGAACTTCACCTCCTCGCCCGGAACGGTGTAATCGCGCTCGACCTGGATCCACAGCTCGGTATCGGCGAGCCGCACGCGATCGCCGGTGGTCGGGCCGAACATCTCCGCATACGCCTGGCGAGAAATTTTCGTCATGGCGCGCCGCGCCCGCCAGATTTCAGTTTTCCCATCACCTTGCCCTGGAAGCCGTAGACGATCCGGTCTCCCGCGAGCGCCACGAGCTCGACGGTACGCGATTGTCCCGGCTCGAAACGCACCGCGGTTCCCGCGGCGATGTTGAGGCGGAAGCCGTACGCGGCCTTGCGATCGAAGCGCAACGCGTCGTTGGTCTCGAAGAAATGATAGTGCGAGCCCACTTGAATGGGGCGATCGCCGGTGTTGGTCACCTCGACCGTCAAGGTCTCGCGGCCCTTGTTCAACTCGATGTCGCCCTTGGCGACCGTCATCTCGCCGGGGATCATCATCGCGCGGCAAATACGAAAAAATCTGGAAACGCAGATGAACGCAGATGAAGCGCAGATGAGCGGGGAAGTTCATTCATGTCATACATGCCGCGTTCATCGTGACGACGCATCCCTGTCATCAACCCATCGGCGTTCATCCGCGTTTCATCTGCGTTCATCTGCGTTCCCTGCAGTAGTCAGTCAAACAATCGGATGGTGAACGGTCACAAGCTTGGTGCCGTCGGGAAAGGTCGCCTCGACCTGGATCTCGGGAATCATCTCCGCCACGCCCTCCATCACGTCGGCGCGCGTGAGAAGTGTTGCGCCATAGCCCATCAGGTCCGAGACGCTGCGGCCATCGCGCGCGCCCTCGAGCAGCGCCGCGGTGATGAACGCCACCGCCTCGGGATAGTTGAGCTTGAGTCCGCGCGCGCGCCGCCGCTCGGCGACCAGCGCCGCCGTGAAGATCAGCAGCTTGTCCTTCTCGCGGGGCGTGAGCTCCATGGCTTCGCGTCAGGTGCGCCAGATGCGCGGCTCGACCGCCGGGCGCTGCAGCAGCGGCTCGCGCAGCACCTTCCACAGCGCGACGAAGTGATGGCGTGCGGCCTCGCTCGAATCGCCGCGATAGCGCGCGACCAGGAGCCCCGGCAGCCGTGTGACCGCGGCTTCTCCATTGCGCGGCGCGAGCGCGCGGCATTCCTTGAGCCACGCGTCCTCGATCGCGGGGGCCGCGACGAGCATCGTCCCCATCACCGAATGCCCGCCGAGGCCGACGGGCGAATCCGCGAGCGCGCAGCCCGGCTCGATGCACCCGCGCTCGAGCCAGGCGAGCGTTCCCTCGCGCCACAGCCGCGTCTCGAGCCGGCAGCGGCCCTTGCCGAAGCCCTCGCCCGAGCCGCTGCGCCCGAGGCAGACGATCTCCCACGCGACGAGCCGCGCGTCGGCCGCAATGCGCGCCTCCCAGCGGATGTCCGCACGAGCGCCGTCATACACGATGGTCTCCTGCGGCAGCCACTCGACCGAGCTCGCGCAGCGCGCGTCGATCGCCACGCGCTGGCGCGCCCACGGCCCCGCGGTTCGATACCATTTGCCCGCGCCCGGCGTGGTCAGCAGAACCGCGGCGCCTGTCGCCACACCGATGTCGATCGCGAGCTCGTCGCCGCCGGCGATGCCCGCCGGGGGATGCACGACGATCGCGTGGCAGATGCCTTCGCCCTCCGGGTAGAGCGGCTTCTGGACCACCAGCGGCCCGTCATGACGGCGCGATGCGAGCACGCTGCGCGCGCCGCGGCGCTCGAACTCGAGCGCGAGGTTGGCTCGCCAGCAGGCAGCCGGCAGGGTGTCGTCCGGAGGCATGGGTCCATCATACTGCGAGCAATCCGCGCACGTCGTCGCGGTCCATGTCGGCGCCGAGGCCGCGCGCGACGATCTCGCCGCGCTCCATCACCAGGTACTGGTCGGCGAGCGAGCGGGCGAACTCGTAGTACTGCTCGACCAGCAGGATCGCCATCTCGCCGGTCGCGGCGAGCGTGCGGATGGCGCGCTCGATGTCCTTGATGATCGAGGGCTGGATGCCTTCGGTCGGCTCGTCGAGGATCAGCAGCTTCGGGCCCATCGCGAGCGCCCTGCCGATCGCGAGCTGCTGCTGCTGGCCGCCGGAAAGGTCGCCGCCGCGCCGGCGCATCATCTGGCGCAATACCGGGAACATCTCGAAGACGCGCGGCGGTACCGCCGCGCCGCGCGACTGCGTGGCGAGCCCCATCTCGAGATTCTCCTCGACCGTGAGCCGGCCGAAGATCTCGCGGCCCTGCGGCACATAGCCGATGCCGGCGCGTGCACGCTCATCCGGCCGCGCATGGGTGAGGTCGCGCTCGGCGAAGCGCACGTTGCCCGTCCGCGCGGGCACGAGGCCCATCAGGGTGCGAAGCAGCGTGGTCTTGCCGACGCCGTTGCGCCCGAGCAGCACGGTCACCTTCCCGTCCGGCAACTCGAAATTCACGTCGCGCAGGATGTGGCTTCCGCCGTAATACTGGTTGAGTCCCGACACGCTCAGCACTTCATCTCCCCAGGTAGACCTCGATCACGCGCGGATCGTTCTGCACCGTCTCGAGCGTTCCCTCGGCGAGAACGCTGCCCTCGTGCAGCACGGTGACCTTGCGCGCGATGCTCGCGATGAACGCCATGTCGTGCTCGACCACGACGAGCGAGTGCTGTCCCGCGAGCGAGACGAAGAGCTCGGCGGTTCGCTCGGTCTCCTCGTCGCTCATGCCGGCCACGGGCTCGTCGAGCAGCAGCAGCTTGGGCTCCTGCATCAGCAGCATGCCGATCTCGAGCCATTGCTTCTGGCCGTGCGAGAGCAGCCCCGCGGGGCGATCGACTCCGCTGGTGAGCCGGATCAGCTCGAGGGTCGCGGCGATGCGGTCGCGTTCCTGGGAGGAAAGCTTCGCGAAGAGGGTGTGGCGCACGCGCTTGTCGGCCTTCATCGCGAGCTCGAGGTTCTCGAACGCGCTGTGGTTCTCGAAGATCGTCGGCTTCTGGAACTTGCGGCCGATGCCGGCGTGCGCGATCTGCGCCTCGGTGAGCCGCGTCAAGTCGATCGTCTGCCCGAAGAACGCCTTGCCCGAATCGGGCCGCGTCTTGCCGGTGATGACATCCATCATCGTCGTCTTGCCCGCGCCGTTGGGGCCGATCACGCAGCGCAGCTCGCCCGCGTCGATCGCGAGCGAGAGCTTGTTCAACGCCTTGAAGCCGTCGAAGCTGACGGAGATGTCGTCGAGGTACAGGACCACTCCGTGGGAGAGATCGAGCGTGTCGAAGTCTTCGGGGTGGCCGTGGTCGGCGTCGGCGCGCACCTGCTCGATGCCGCGCTGCGCGCCGGCCGGGGGCCACCACGGCCAGGGGCGATGGTCGGGATCGGGAAGCTTGTTGGCGTTCACGACGGGGGGCTCGGCGAGCTTCACGATTTCCGCCTTGCCGCGATCGACTTCGCCAGGCCGACGAAGCCGTGCGGCAGGAACAACGTGACCAGGATGAAGAGAAGGCCGAGCACGTAGAGCCAGTATTCCGGGAACGCGTTGGTGAAGACGCTCTTGGCGCCGTTCACCAGGCCCGCGCCGAGGATCGGGCCGACGAGCGTGCCGCGCCCCCCGACCGCGGTCCAGATCGCGATCTCGATCGAGTTGGCCGGCGACATCTCGCTCGGGTTGATGATGCCCACCTGCGGGACGTAGAGCGCGCCGGCGATGCCGCACAGGATCGCGGAGAGCGTCCAGATGAAAAGCTTGTACCAGAGCGTGTCGTAGCCGCAGAACATCACGCGCGCCTCGGCGTCGCGGATCGCGGCGAGCACGCGCCCGAACTTGGAGGTCACGAGGAAGCGCCCGAGCAGCAGCGTGGCGATCAGCATCGCGCCGGTGATCGTGAAGAGCGCCATGCGCGTCTCGGGCGTGGTGATCGGAATGTCGAGCACGCGCTTGAAGTCGGTGAAGCCGTTGTTGCCGCCGAAGCCGGTGGCATTGCGGAAGAAGAGCAGCATCGCGGCGTAGGTGAGCGCCTGCGTGATGATCGAGAAATACACGCCCTTCACGCGCGAGCGGAACGCGAAGTACCCGAACACGAAGGCGAGCACGCCGGGCGCGGCGATCACGAGGAAGGCGGCCCACCAGAAATGCTCGCTCCACGTCCATTGCCACGGGAACGTCTTCCAGTCGAGGAACACCATGAAGTCGGGCATGTTGACGCGGTACTGGCCGTCGGCGCCGATCTGGCGCATCAGGTACATGCCGAACGCGTAGCCGCCGAGCGCGAAGAAGAGGCCGTGCCCGAGCGAGAGGATGCCGGCGTAGCCCCACACCAGGTCCAT
>JANPHA010000409.1:0-8215 GCA_031424255.1 Burkholderiales bacterium
CCGCACCGGCATCGACTCGCCGGTGAGCATGGACTCGTCGACCAGCGACTCGCCGCTCTCCACCGTGCCGTCGACTGGAATCTTGTTGCCCGGCCGGATCACGACCGTCTCTCCCGCCAACACTTCCGCCGTCGGAACTTCAATCTCGGCGCCGCTGCGCACCACAGTGGCCTTCGCCGGAGTGAGATCCATCAGCGCCTTGATCGCGGACGACGCACCCGCACGGGCGCGCATTTCCAGCCAGTGACCGAGCAGGATGAAAACCAACAGGACGGCGACGGCTTCGAAGAACTGTCCGCCGTCCTTGAAGAAGAAAGTGGTGAGTACGCTGAAGAGATACCCGGTACCCACGCTCAACACGATCAGCGCCGCCATCCCCAGGATGCCCTTCCTGATCGCGCGCCAGGCGGAGACAAAGAACGGCCAGCTCGGATAGAGAACGGCGGCACTTGCGAAGAAGAACAGCCACAGGTTGAGCTCCAGCCCGAAAGGCGGTGCCGGCGGCGTGAAGAAGTTTCCCATCGGCGCGTAGACAAAGATCGGCACGGTGAAGGCGAGGCAGATCCAGAAACGGTTGCGCATGTCGCGGACCATGGCGGGCAGGTCGTTGCCGCCATGGCCCATCTCTTTGGCCATGTCCGCCGGCATCTGGGCGCCACGCGCTACGTGACCGTCGTGGCCGCCGGTTGCGGAAGTGGCGCGCGCGCGCGCGGCGGCGGGCGTGGCCACATCGGCGGCAACAGGCGCTTTCGAAGCGGGTCTTGTCGCAGCGGGTGTGGGCGCGGGTGCTCCGGCCAGCCCGTCCGGGCCGGGTTTCGTTGCAGGAGCTATCGGTGTTGGCGGCGGCGTGCCCGGTGCTGCATGGCCCTCGTGGTGGTCAGCTGCGGAGGCCGGGGCAGCTTCAGGCGTGGGCAGCGCAGCAGGCTTCCGTGCCATCTGGTGATCGCGCTCTTGCCCTGGCACGGATTTGTCCGCACGCTGGTGCCCGCGTTGGTGCACGATCGCCTTGATGTCGGCGACCTCGAGTCGGGTTTCGTCGTAGCGCACCGTGGCGCTTCCCGCCGCGTAATTCGCTGTTGCGCTTTCGACGCCAGGAACCTCGCGAATCCGCTCTTCCACTTCGTCCACGGCCAATACCGACAGCAGGTCGCGCACTTCAATGACGCTCGTTTTCATCGCGACTCCTCGCCCATCTATGTTCTCAGCCCCTTGCGATGCAGAAAATTATAGATGGGCACGTAGACCAGACCTGCGTACGCGCCATAGAGAAAACTCTCGATCAACCCAACGAGAAAGCTCCCCCCAACACCCAGTTTTGAGAAAACCATTCCATGGCTCACTCCCCTGCCGGATTCAAAGGTTGCTTGGCCTGAGCCCCGCAAGCAATACTCCAAGCCGATTCACCCCGCATTATGGTGCTCTCCCGAGGTCCTATCTGTTCGCCGGCGAACAGAATGAAGCGACATGGGAATTGGGGATCCGGGGGCGTGTCGGTGCGACCGCGAACATAGACGCGCTTGGTGCGCCGGGTGTGCGGTGTGAAGCTACCGTTAGCGGTGCGAGTCAGCCGCAGCAGCCACCCTTGGACTTCTGACTGTGGGCGCCGTCGGTCACGTCCACGCCATAGCCCGCGCTTTTCACGGCCGATTTCAGCCGATCGGGCGAGGTCTGCCGCTCATCGTATTGCACAGTGGCTTCGCCGGCCGCGAGCGACACATTTACGTCACCGACTCCCGCAATCGCTTTTAGCGCGTTCGTTACATTGCTGGTGCAGCCGCCGCAAGTCATGCCTGTTACTTTCAGATGTTCGGTTTGCATGGTGATGCCTCTTGCAAAGGGATGAGTAGGAACTACACGGCAATACGAGCTAGAGCACTACCGGTTTGTCCGGTAATTCATTCAGACCTGCACCGGAAGCGGGGAAATATTTCGTCGGATGCTGCGTCACAGCTTGAATACCGCCGACCACGCCGCCTTCGTAGTCCGCCTGTTTAAAGGCGGTTTCCATCTTGCGGCAAACCTTTTCCCATTCCCGAGAGCCAACCTTCGAGTGAATCCCACGATCGGCAACAATCTCCACGGCCCGGTCGGCGAGCAACAGATAGACCAGCGAGCCGTTGTTGTGCTCGGTATCCCACACACGCAGTTGCGAAAAGACCTCGAGCGCACGTTCTCTCGCGGACTGCCCTTTGAAGAGCGGCGTGCTGTGGAGCGCGCCTTCCACCACGAAGCGCACTTCCCCGACGTGGGCGGTCTCGCTCGCTTTGATCGCTTTCTCAATCGCAATCAAGGTGTGGCGAGGGAAAGCCCGGTTGACCTGCCAGCGGGTCATTGCGAGATGTCTCAAGATGCGTTTGACGTTCATCGTTACCACCGCCCCGACGCGCCGCCACCGCCAAAGCCGCCGCCGCCTCCACCGAAGCCACCGCCACCAAATCCCCCGGTGCCCATTCCTCCGCGATGACTCCCGACGCCGTATCCGCCCATGCCACCCATACCGCCAATACCGCTCATACCGCCCATACCGCCGCTGAGCAACGTGAACAGGAGCGCGATTACGCCGGCGACCAACGCGACGGGTATCGCGCCTGCAAGCAACCAAGCCACAACAGCCACGGCCCCGCCGGTTACGAGCGCGCCGGGAAATCTGCCTAATGCGGCGCGCAGTATCCCGCCCACCACGAGAGCAAGAACAAAAATGACGGGAACATACTGTTGAATGTTGGCGATTCCGACCGCGCGCTTTGCGTCGGGTTGCGGCAACGGCTCACCATCAACTACACGGATGATCTGGTCCACCCCGGCAGCAATGCCGCCATACAGATCGCCGTCCTTGTAGCGCGGCGTGATGGTCTCGCTGATGATGCGCTTGCTAATGGCGTCATTGAGAGCTCCCTCCAGTCCGTATCCCACCTCTATGCGCATTGCGCGGTCGGTCTTGGCGACGACGAGGACCGCGCCGTCGTCTATTTTCTTGCGACCAAGCTTCCATTGCTCCGCAACGCGCAAGGCATATTGCTCGATCGTTTCCGGAATCGTGGTAGCAACGATGAGAACCGCGAGCTGACTGCCTTTCCTGGCTTCAAACGCTTGCAGGATCTGCTCCAACGAGGCCTTTTGCTCTGCGGTGAGCGTCGCGGTCTGGTCGGTGATGCGTCCTGTCAAGGGCGGGACCGGGACCTGTGCTCCGGCTATGAAAGAGCAGCAAAGCGCGAACGCAAGAAATGACGCTCTTGTCGTGTGCCTCGCCGTCACTTGGCGGCCGCCGGAGCCCCGCCCAGGGAATTGGCCGGCGTCGGCCCGAAATCCATCTTTGGCGCCGCGCGTGTTGCGAGCTCGAGCACTTGCATCGGATGTCGTCGCCGTGGCTACTTGGTCGGCCTGAGAGCACGGCTGGCGCTCTGCCCGTCCGCTCGCTAGCGCAACTACTCAACTACCGGGATTGCGAGCGCCCTTGGTTCCACGTCGTGGTGCGGGCGCCCACGATTGGGGCAATTGTCGCCCTCTCTCGGGGATTTATCCGTTCGCTGGCGAACACAAGTCGGAGCAATTCGGGATTGGGAACTAGACGGCAACACTTCGATTCCGTGTGAAATGTTCATATATCCCCGCCCAGACAAGGCCGAATGAAAATCCAAACAACAGTTCCTCGAGCGGTAGACCATAGATCACGATTCCGCTGAGAGCCTTGAGGTTCCAGACTTGTTCTATGTATCCTGGTGCCGACCACCTCAGTCCGAGCAGAAAAATAGTATAGAGGGCCAGAAACAGCACCCCGCCGGCCAGCGTATTTTCTTTGAGATCGGGGCGGCAGATCACTGCGGCAATCGCCCCCGCGATCATGGCGGCAATGCCGGCATAGATGACGTTCCACGGCAGGAAGTAGAGGAATGGAAACAGCGCGAACGGTGTTGCAAGCGCCCATCGATGCCAACACTGCCCGCTGTCATGCCGCTCCTGCGGCCGCAACGGCTCCAGACGTTTTCGCGTGATGATGTTGTAGAGAACCGCGCCGATGCCGCCGATCGCAAAGCTGAAAATGAAGCTCTCGATGTCGAAACCGGTTCTTTGCGCCAATTCGAATAGGCTCGGCGGATTCCAGTATTCGGGCACGAACAACGGCTCGGTAAGTCCGAATGGCGCCATGAGCAGGCTCGTCCACCACATTTGCCTGCGATGTTGATCGAACGCGAGGAACAAAATCAGCCACGGCACGAGGAAGGCGCTCGACCACAACAGCCAGGCGTAGTGATAACTCATGCGAATCCCGCTCGCCGCAGTCCGTCCGCGATGTACCGGCATTTCCGCGTGAGCTGCCACAACAGGCCGGTACGATGATTTTCGATCATCAAGACGATCGGCCCCTGATTAAGCCCGTAGTGCCACGGGGAGACCCACCAGCCATACGGATTGCCGGACGCTCCGGGGTGAGAGGGATTGAAAGATGCCTTGAACCCGTAGGAATTGAACTCGGTCAACCTGGCCTGATGAATGCAAAACTCGAGCGCGGGCAACACGATCTCGGGTGCGAAGGGAAGCGATGCCACCAATGCCCACGGCGCGAGGGTGCCGTCGTCGGGCCCGTACGGAACGCCGCGCCCCACGTAGTCGAAGAATTGGCGCTCGATGCCGTTTACCTTGATGGCGTCGGGACCGGGGCCTTCGCTTGCGGTTATTCCCCAGCAATGGCTGCCGTAGCCGTTGAACTTGAGCGGGTTGTCGATTGCATACTGTTGTTGGACATAAGTTGCGCGGCGGCTGTTCTCGAAATAGTCGATGCCTTTGTCCCGCATGAATGCATCCTGAATACCGCGAAAGTCGATCCAGACATGCGAGAGCTGATGGGTAAATAACGGCCCGGCGTACAGATATTCCTGTCCGTAACTGCGTTCCCACCGGTAAGTGGAGGCCCACGCTGCGTAGCTCTCCTCGGGCAACGGATGAGTAGGCGAGCCCAGTCCCAGGATATACAGCAGCAGCGCCTCGTCGTAGCCTTCCCATCGGTATTCGAGGAAGCCGCTCTCCGGTTTCCAGCCGTGCGTCACCGTTGCACCCTGGTTTTGCGCCCATCGCCAATCGGCGCGACGATAGAGCGCATCACCGAGGGTGCGGATCTCATTCTCGTCGGCGGTGACGGCATCGAAATAAGTCGCCGCCGTCAACGCCCCAGCCAGCAAAAGAGCGCTGTCCACCGTCGACAGCTCGCAATTCCAGGCCCGACGGCCGGTCTGCATGTCGAGAAAGTGATAATAGAATCCCTTGTAGCCGGTTGCGTCGGGCTCGAGGCCTTGAGGGCTGTTCCAGAAAAAGCGCAACGTTGCAAGCGTTCGCCTCGCCGCCGCAACCCGCGACATGAATCCGCGTTCGACAGCTACCGGGTAGCAGGCCAACGCAAGGCCGGTAGCGGCAATGCTCGCGGGCCAATCCGCGGCGGTCTTGTCGATCACAAGGCCGTTGGCGGGATTCGCCTCGTGCAGGAAATATCCGAATGTGTCGCGCTGCAGCTTCTCCAGTTCGACATCGAGACTGGGTCTGTTGTCGCTCATGAGAGCAATTCGGCGGTATGTCTGGCGATCACGAGCTCTTCATCGGTCTTGATCACGCGCACCTTCACGCGGCTGTCGTCGCGCGAAACGACGGGCGCGTGGACCTCGTTGCGCTCCGAATCGAAGCGGATTCCCAGGAAATCCATGCCAGAGCAGATGCGCTCCCGGATCGCGGCGGCGTGTATTCCGACCCCTCCCGTGAACACGAGGATGTCCAATCCTCCGAGCGCGGCCGCATACGCACCCAGATACTTCTTCGCGCGATAGCAGAACAACTCTGTTGCCTCGGCGGCATGAGGGTCGGCTGATCCTTTCCCGAGCAGGTCCCGCATGTCTGAATTCGTTCCCGAAACTCCCAGCAGACCGGACTGCTTGTTGATCAGCGTATTGACCGCTCCGGGCGTCATCTTGCGTTGTTCGATCAAATGGAGAATCGCCTCCGCATCGATATCGCCGCAGCGCGTTGCCATTACCAGCCCCGAGGCC
Source organism: Burkholderiales bacterium (assembly GCA_031424255.1). Lineage (GTDB taxonomy): Bacteria > Pseudomonadota > Gammaproteobacteria > Burkholderiales > Usitatibacteraceae > Usitatibacter. The sequence goes on from JANPHA010000409.1 coordinate 6,033, forward strand.
GGCGTGAACCCCATCGTCGTGTCCATGCTCGCTCCGCCGCGGATTGCAGCCATGCTTGCGCCGCTACCGAGGTGCGCGACTATGACGCGGCCGCCTGCCAAGGCACCATCGAGCCTGCGCAACTCCCGGGTGATGTACTCGTAGGACAGACCGTGAAAGCCGAAGCGCCTCATGCCTTCATCATAGAAATGCCGGGGCAGCGCATACATTTGCGACAGCCTCGGCATGCGGTGGTGGAAAGCCGTGTCGAAGCAGGCCACCTGCGGCAGCGCCGGAAAGGCTGTGCTGAAGAACCGGATGCCGTCTATGGCCTGTGGCAAATGATCAGGAACCAGCGGCACCAGCTCCTGGAGCGCATCGAGCAGCTCGGGCGTGACCCGATGCGGTTCGCTGTAGCGGCTGCCGCCATGAACGATCCGGTGTCCAACGCCGTGCATGGGCCGGTGGAAATTGTGCTGCTCGATCCACGCGAGCGTCGCTTGCAAGCCAGCGTCGTGATCGGGCAGCTCGGCTTGCCGCTCGAGCAACGTGGCGCCGCTGCCGTCGGTGATGCGCATGCGGCTGCCGGGAAGTCCGACCCGCTCGACGTCAACAGACAGAATGAGACGCTCCTTTTTGCCCATCTGATATAACGCCGCCTTCAGGCTGGATGACCCGGTGTTGATCGCCAGTACGCGACGATCTGGTGAATCCGTCATGCTGCGACCGCGCGCAAGGCATCGTCGACGATCGCCTGCGCCTCTTCGAGCACGAGGCGCAGGTGACCCGCGCCCCGGAAGCTTTCGGCGTAGATCTTGTAGACGTCCTCGGTGCCCGAAGGGCGTGCCGCGAACCAGGCACTTGCGGACTCGACTTTCACGCCGTCGATTGGCGCGCCGTTGCCGGGAGCCTGCGTGAGCACCCGTTGCACGGGCTCCCCGGCAAGTTCGGTGAGTCGCACCTGCTCTGCCGAGAGGCGCTTCAACACCTGCTTCTGAGCGGGAGTGGCGGGCGCGTCTTTGCGCGCGTACGAAGGCATCCCGAGCTCGACCGCGAGCTCGCGATAAATTTCGCCCGGGTCGCGGCCGTGGCGCGCGGTGATCTCGGCTGCAAGCAACGCCGCGGCAATGCCGTCCTTGTCCGTCGTCCACACCGTGCCGTCACGCCGCAGGAATGAGGCACCCGCGCTCTCTTCGCCTGCAAAGCCGAGCGAAGCATCGAGAAGCCCGTCCACGAACCACTTGAATCCGACCGGCACCTCGTACAGCGTACGCCCGAACTTTGCGGCTACACGATCAATCATTCGGCTGCTGACGATCGTCTTGCCGACGGCCTTGCGTGGGCCCCACTGCGGCCGATGCGCGAAGAGGTGGAAGATCGCGACCGAGAGATAGTCGTTCACGGGAAGAAGACCGGCGCCCGGCGTCACGATCCCGTGCCGGTCGTGATCGGCATCGCACGCGAACGCGATGCGGAAGCGGTCCTTGAGCGCGATCAGGCCGCGCATTGCGTAAGGCGACGAAGGATCCATGCGGATCTGCCCGTCCCAGTCCAGGCTCATGAAGCCGAACGTGGGATCGATGGTCTCGTTCACCGTCGTGAGGTCGAGCCGGAAGCGCTCGGCGATGCGCCTCCAGTAGTGGACACCTGCGCCGCCGAGAGGGTCGACGCCCAGCGCGATATTCGCGCTGCGTATGACGTCGAAGTCGATCACGCTCGCAAGGTCGCCTGTGTAGGCGCCGATAAAATCGTGGCGATGGGTCGTGGGTGCGGATAGGGCCTGGTCGTAGGAAACGCGGCGTGCTCCGCGCAGGCCGCGCTCCAGGTACTCGTTCGCCCTCATCTCGATCCATTGCGTGACAGCGGTCCCGGCCGGACCGCCGTGCGGCGGGTTGTACTTGAAGCCCCCGTCGGCGGGCGGATTGTGCGAGGGCGTGATCACGACGCCGTCGGCGAAGCCGGTGGCGCGGCCCCGGTTGTACGTGAGAATGGCGTGCGAGATCGCGGGTGTCGGCGTGTATTCGTCCCCGGCCGCAATCATCGTTTCCACTTGGTTGGCGGCGAGCACCTCGAGGGCGGTTGCGAACGCCGGAACCGACAGCGCGTGCGTGTCGATGCCTAGAAACAGCGGACCTTCGGTTTTCTGCCGCGCACGATGGTCGCAAATCGCCTGAGCGATCGCGACGATGTGCGATTCGTTGAAC
>JANPHA010000410.1:0-2924 GCA_031424255.1 Burkholderiales bacterium
GGAGCGCGAGTTCGGCGGCACGCGTGCCGGTTCCAATCCGATCAGCTGCGGCAACGTGTCCGACCAGCTCTGGAACGAGCCGTCGGGACGGCTGATGATGTGCGCGAGCTTGGCGATCTCGTCGCCATGGCGCATCGCGGATTCGCTCTCGCGCAGCACGCGCTCCAGCTCGACCCGCTCGGTGATGTCGTCGGCGATTCCGGCAGTGCGATACACCACGCCGTTGCGATCGCGAATCGGGAAGCCGCGCACCCGAACCCAACGCACGCCGCCCGAGGGACGCACGATCCGGTATTGCACATCGAACGCCCCCGCCATGATGGATCGCATGGCCGCGTCGCGGTCGTCGGGATGGATCGAATCGGCCCAGCTCATCGGATCGGCGTAGAGGCTCGCGCAGGTCCGATCCCAGATCTCCTCGTAGGCGGGGCTCACGTAGAGCACCGGCGTCAACCCGGGCCCGACGAGGAAGAACACCTCGTGAATGCTTTCGGCCATCTGCCGGAAGCGCAGCTCGCTCTCGTGCAGCTGCTCGGCGCTCTTCTTCGAGTCCGTGACGTCTTCGCCGATGCTCGCCGTGCCGATGACTTCGCCGCCAGGGTCGCGCAGCAGGGTATTGTTCCAGCGCACGAGGACGCGGCCTCCGGCACGGGTCAGGATCTCGTTTTCGACGTGCCATGCCGCGTTGTCGCCGCTCACAAGCTCGGCGAAGCGGGCCTTCTGCCGGTCGTGCGGCGGCGGAATGAACAGGTCGAACCAGCTGCTTCCGATGACCTCGTCGCGCCGCCACCCGGTGAGCTGCAGCAGGTGGTCGTTGCAGTAGGAGATCCTGGCGTCGCGATCGAGCATCAGCGAGACGAGCTTCATGTTGCCCAGCACGTCGCTGAAGCGCCTTTCGGATTCGCGCAATTCCTCCTGCGCGCGCTTTTGCGCCGAGATATCGAGGTGCATGACCACGGCGCCGCTGGGACGCTCCCCGGCGAGTGGCGTGGCCGTCAGCAGGAACCAGCGCTGCTCCCTCGGCGAGTTGCAGGGATATTCGACCGAATAGCGCTTCGCGGCGCCGAACAGCACCGTGCGCAGGCCCGCGGCAACCGAGTGCGCCTGCACTGCATCGATTCCCTGGGCGGCGTCGCACGCGTCGAGGTAGTTGACACCGACGCCGTATGCGGATCCCCGGAAAGCGTTCGCATCCGCAAACCGCCTCCACGCGTCGTTCACCGAGACGATGACTCCGTCGGAATCGAGCAGCGCGATGTTCGCGGGCAGCGCGCTCAAGATCGCGGCCTGCCTCGCGTCCTCGGCATGGCGTAGCTGTTCCTGGGCGCGCCCCAGCAGGAATGTCCGGCCCTCGCGGTCGGCCACCATGTCGACCTCGCCGGTCGTGAGCTCCTCCAGCCGCAGCCCGGTCACGCGCAGCGTCTCGATCAGCGCGAGAATCTCCTTGTTCTCGTCCGCCGGGAAAGGGAGGGTTCGCAGGTTCATGCCGCGATGGCTTGGAGCCCGCACGCCTGCAACAGCGGTTGCGCCTGGCTGAGCGCTCCGACGATCCTGCAGGCGGGCGCCGGACCGAGCTTGACCAGGGTCGGGGTCATGAAGATCCCGTCGGCCAGCGCGCGCTTCGGATGCCGGAACACGTCGACGACTTCCACCTCGTGCCGGTCCGGCAGGTAGCTGCGGCAAAACGCCGCGAGGTTGGTGCGCGCCTGCACCGAGTTCTGCGCATCGCCGGCGACATAGAGGCGGAACTTGAAGCGCGCGCCCCGGGTCATGGCGCGATCACTTCCGCCCCGACGGCGCCGCATCGGACCCGCGCAGCTCCTCCATCCGCGCCCGGCCGCGGGTCACCTCGCCGGCGTGACTCTTCGTCGTGCGGATCAACAGCGCCTTCTCGACCTGCTTCGCCTGCAGCTCGACCTCGAGCGACTTCACCCGCACCAGGAGCTCGGCCTCCTCGGCGTCGAGGCGCACCCGCTTGAGCCTCGAGGCGACCTGGGTGACTTCACCCGCGACGCGCTCGGCACTCTCCTTTTCCCAGCGCATCGTTCCCATCAGCACCTCGCCGCCGGCCGTGTAGGTGTCGGTGAGGGTGACGCCGGAATTGCTCAGGACGAGCTCGCGCACCTGGTTCGAATGCGCCGTGCCGCGCGACTTGATGATCGACAACCCGCGATTGCGCTCTCCGGCCTGCACCAGGTAGCTCAGGTGGATCCACGTGTCCGCGAGCGTCGAGATCTGCATCGGCGAGCCGATCGCCGTCTGGCTGGACATCTCGTCGAGCAGGCTCGTGCACACCAGCGTGATGCCGTTCGCCTTGGTCCAGTCGATCAGGCGCTCCGCCACGCTGTGCGCGCTCAGGTCGTTGCCGGAGTTCGACCACGTGGATACCGGGTCGATCACCAGGCAACGCGCCTTGTGCTCGTTCGCGAGCGTCTTGATGCGCACGAGGTAGGTTTCCGCGCTGCCGGTGATGCTGCGCGCCGAGGCCATTCGCAAGCGCTTGTTCTTCACGAAGGGCTCGAGCCGGATTCCGACCGAGGCGAGATCGCGGATCACCTCGGTCGGAATCCGAATCGAAGCTCACGAACAGGGTGCGCTCGCCGCGCTTGCAGGCCGCCAGCGCGAAGGCGCCGCTCAGCGTCGTCTTGGCCGTGCCGGGGAAGCCGGTGATCAGCACGCTCGCGCCGCGATAGTAGCCGCCGCCGAGCATCGTATCTACGCGATCCACGCCGCTCGAAACGCGTTCATTCGTCACCTCGGCCTGCCCGCGCCCGAGGGTGCGGCTGACGGCGACTTCGAACCCGGTCTTGCCGATCAGGAACGGCGACTCGTTCTCATCGAAGGTCGAGCCGCGATACTTCTGGACGCGCAGATTGCGTTGCGAGACGCCCAGAACCACGCTGTGATTGAGGAGGATTGCGCAG
>JANPHA010000411.1:0-2228 GCA_031424255.1 Burkholderiales bacterium
TCAGGCCTTGGCGATGCGGTTCACCTGCGCCGCGGCGGCACTCGTCGCCTCGGTGGCGAGCGAGCCGAGGGCGTCGCGCGGCAGCGCCATCGTGCCGCCGGTCACGTAGCAAAGCGCGGTGAAGAGCGTGCGGATCTCGACGGCGGCGAGCGGATGCGGAGTCTGGCCGGTATCGATCTGCACGCCGTTGCCGTTCACGACGAGGCGCAGGCCCTCGGCGAGCAGCGCGCTCGATCCGTGCTGATCGTAGTGCTCGGTCATCCGCGCGAGGATCAGGGCCTCGAGCTCGGCCTTTTCGGCATTTCCCAGCAGCGGCACGGTGCGTAAGCCTCCGGATTGGTGCGCCCATTCTAGCGGGTGAACGGATTTCCGGCGCCGGCGTTAAGACAGCAAGCCCCTCGGCGAGCCTGGTTTTGGCAACCAACGCGGCAGAGTGCTAACAACACGAAGCCTTCATTTCATGCGAAATACAGTTGCGCACGATAGTTGCTTCCTATGGAGCATGCCTAAGGAACTCTGCATGGGGAATCACTTCTGACCTTCGGGAGGCCTAAATGCACCTGCTCGACCGCATCGAGACGCAGCTCATCTCCAACCGACTACCGCTGGTGGCGATCACCGTGGCCGCGGTCCCGTATGCCAACACTCCCGTGGTCTTGACGCTGCATTGGCACGGCTTCGTCGAGACGCGCCTGGCCGATATCACCGACGCGAATGTCATCGCCTACCAGGCCGTGCCCAGCTCCGCCCTGCAGATCAACGAGCGCTGGGATCGGCTCGATCAACTCGAGAACGAGGTGCTCGATGTCGCATGGGAGCTCGGCGCATGGGATCTCGCACGCACCGAGGCATTGCCGTTCGTGCGCCCCGGGGGAACGGAGCAGGAATCGCTCGAATGCATGGGCGCCTTCGGCTCGATCCCGCTCGCCATCGACGGGCATTCGCCGGTCGTGGCCGAGGTTCCTGATGCCGATGACCTGATCGAGGCGGCCTCGCGCTCGGGTTACGTAAATTGGCTCTTCAGGCCGGTTCGCGGCGGCGTGTGGTCGGAGGTCGCCGAGGACCTGACGCTCGAAGAGGGCGGATACCGCAATCCGCCGTGCCCCTATCTCGCCTCGCCGACCCGCGTGGGCCGCACGCGGCGCCCGCGCCGCGTGGTGTACCAATTCGGCCGCTGCACCCGGCTGGAGCGGTAGGCACCATTCGAGCGGCCCTCTGACATGACCATCACGGGGGCCGCGCGCGTCGCGGCGAAGCTCGCATTGCTGGCGTTGCTGGGTGCATGCGCCACGGTTCCGGATCTCGATCGCTACCTCATGGTGGAGCCCGCCCGCGTGCAGGTCGAAGGCGCGCGCGGAACGCTGTCACGCGCGCAAACGCAGCGCGTACTCGAGGATCTGAAGAAGCGCTCTCCCGCGAACGGCATCCTCGAACGTCACATCGCCATCGAGGAAGCGCTCGCCGGCAACCCGCTCAAGGTCGGCACCAAGGTCGTGCTGCTCGAGGACGGCAAGGCGACCTACGACTCGATGCTCGAGACGATCCGGTCCGCGCGGCATCACGTGCACCTGGAGTTCTACATCTTCGAGGACGACGATGTCGGGCGCATGTTCGCCGCTGCGCTGCTCGAGAAGGTGCGTGCGGGAGTGCAAATACGCCTGCTCTACGACAGCGTCGGCTCGATCGGAACGCCGAAGAGCTTCTTCAAGGAACTGTCCGATGCCGGTATCGAGGTCGTCGAGTACAACCCGGTCAACGCCGCCGCGGTGCTCAAGGGCGGGCTCGTCAACATCCAGCACCGCGACCATCGCAAGCTCATCGTCGCCGACGGACGCATCGGCTTCCTCGGCGGCATCAACATCAGCAGCGTCTACGGCGCCGTCTCGGGCTCCGGCCGCGGATTGTGCTCGGGCCGCGGATCGAGCTCCGGCGGTGGATCGGGCCGCTCGCTCGGATCGGGAGGCTCGTCCGATGACGACGATCCGCCGGTGGAAAAGCGCCCGTGGCGCGATACGCAGGTGCGCATCGAGGGCCCCGCGGTGGAGGATCTGCAGCAGGCGTTCCTCAAGCAGTGGGCCAAGGCGAAGAAGGCGGCGGCGCCCGAGGACAAGGCATTCTTCCCGCAGCTGAAGAACGAGGGTCCCCACGTGGTGCGCGTCATCGATGCCTCGCCTGATGTGCAGGGTCCCAATCCGCTTTACGTGGCGCTCATCTCCGCGATCGAAAAT
>JANPHA010000412.1:0-17284 GCA_031424255.1 Burkholderiales bacterium
GCGTAAGGTCCGGGGCGAAAAACCTTTTCCGCGTTTTCGAACCCCTTTCTCCACAGAAAATGTGGACAACCTTGGTGCGGTCACCAACCGAGCGCGGGCGTGAGCTTCGCCTTGTGCAGCTCGGCGGCGACGAGCCGCCCGATCTCGAGCCCGAGCTTGCGGTACGCCTCGAACTGCGTCTCGTCGAACCACTGGTCGCTGGTCGACTGGTGCGGGAAGCCCGGGTTCGCCCAGCGGTAGTTCTCGACGTCGGCGGGCAGCTTCGTCGGAAGCGACGATTTCACGTAGACGAGCCAGCCGATCTCGATGGCGCCGTGCCCCGGCGCGGGCGGATAGGTGATCTGCGCGAACACGAAGTTGGTCTTGCTCTCGCCCACGACGCCGCCCGCTTCCATCGCCGCGCGGATGCCCACCGCGTCGGCGTCGATCTCGATGCCGAAATCGGCGCGTGCCTTGTGGACCAGGTTGGCGAGGTCGTCGAAGCGGAAGAGGGAATCGGCCGACGCGTCCGACGCCATGATGAACTTGCAGCGCCGCCGCAGCAGCTCGTAGACGCCGAGGTTCTCGAAGTGGCCGCCGTCGCTGAGATACACGAAGCGGTTCTCCTCGTTGGCGTTGGCGGTGAGCTCGCGCACCATCCACGCGGTGGAGAACGCCGGCCCGCCCTTGGCCCACGCATCGGCGACCTTCGGGTTGGGCAGCCACCATCCGAGGCGCACGTTGAACGCGGTCATCAGCGCGGCGATCGCGGGCGAGGTGTGGTAGCCCATGTTCGGGCTCGCCGCCGCGCCCGAGATCGTGATCGCGAGGTCGTGGCCGATGTTGCGGCCGGGCTTCTCCTTGATGAAGTCGGCGGTCCTGCGATGGGCGTGGATCTCCTCGCCGTCGGCGATCGCGGCGAACGCGGGGCAGTCGGCGAGGTCGCGGTTCTGCGACAGCGGCGGCGGCAGCTCGAAGCCGCAGTACAGGGGCGAGAAGATGAACGATGCGGCCTTGCGCTGCTGCCATTCCATGCGCGGCTGGCCGGAGAGATTGAGCGCGGTGTTGACGATCGGGTACGGGCGGATCGGCTTGCCGCCTTCCATGTGCACCAGGTCCTGGAGCAGCGGGGAATCGGCGGGCGCATAGCCGGTGAACGCGTTGGCCTTGCGCTCGCGCGCCGAGGCGCCCAGATAGGCGTGCGCGAGGCGGTTGCGGTAGTACGCATGGAAGGAGAAGAGGTTGATGTCGATGCGCCACGCGAGCAGCAGCGCCAGGGCCAGCAGCACGCCGGTGGCCCACGGCCACAGGTTGTCGGGAATGGACTCGAGCCGCTGCAGGTTCACGCGCAGCGCCCCGGTCCACGAGAGCACGGTGGCGGGCGCGAACGGCTCGGCCTGCACCTGCGCGATGTAGAGCAGGATCTCGCGCGTCGCCCAGACGAGCAGCGTGAAGAGGCCCAACAGGAAAATGAACGGCGTGAGCGCCAGCAGGCGCTCGATCCACGGGTTGCTCTTCTCCCCGCCGGTGAGCCGGCTCTTGCCTCCGATCACGCCGCTCACCGTCGAGGCGACCCAGGCGGCGGTCGCAGTGGTGAGCAGCACCTTCGCCATGCTGAGCAGATAGTCGATCGTCGGCGCGAGCAGCACCCAGCTCGCGAACACCGCGAACGGCAGCACGCTCAGCAGGATGATCACCGCCGCCATGCGGCTCAGCCAGTCGTGCGCGAACGGGCGCAGGCCGCGGCCCGCGAGCATGATGAGGACGAGCGTGCAGAGCTCGAAGGCGCCGATGTAGAGCGCGGGCCCGACGAGCGGCGTGAGCCAGCCGTGCGTCGCGGTGAGCTTGGCGACTTCGATGGCGTAGAGGCGCTCGAACGCGTGGAAAAGAAGCGAGGAGAGGGCGAGCCACGCGATCCACGTCCAGTTGGGTGCGACGATCGCGCGCAGGTTCGCGTCGACCGGCGCCCGGAACGCGAGCGGCACCGATGCGGCGGCGATCAGCCAGAAGAGCGGGAAGGCTTCTCCCCAGGTCTTCACGCCCGTTTGCGCGAGCGCGTAGGCCATCAGCGACGCGCCGCCCACCGTGAGCACCGCGATGATCCAGTGCGAGATGCCTTCGCGCAGCTTGCAGACGAGCGGCGCGATGCGCGAGCGCGGCGATTGCCCGCGCAGGTAGGCGAACTCGAATCCGACGAGCGGAGCCGCGAGCAGCAGCAACACCTCGCCGAGCGTGCGCAGGCCGTCGGGGCTCGCATCGGCGAGCGTCAGTAGCGTGGTGTGGACCATCGCCCCGCCGATCAACACGAGAACGATCAGCGTGATCAGCAGGAACTGGTTGGTGACCAGGTTGCGTGCGTAGGTGCACGCGCCCCAGAGCGTGTCGAGCGAAAGCAGGCCCTTGCGCGGCGTGAGGTAGTTGCTGTGGGCGCGCAGCCAGCGCACCTCGTGCGGCTCGATCCCCATGCCGTTGACGGAATCGGCGAGCTCCTTCTCGACGTGGTCCAGGCCGCGCCGATGGATCCACGCGGTGAGCCAGCCGCCGACGTAGCCGCCGCCCGAGACCGTGGAGAGATAGTCGAAGCGCCGCAGCTTCCCGATCTCGGCGAGCGCTTGCAGGATGCCGAGGTTGAAGGTGGCGCTGCGGATGCCGCCGCCCGAAAGCGCCAGGCCCGCGAGCGGCTGGGCGTCCCCGATCTGCGCCTGGCCCGCGTCCTTGCGCGCGCGCGCGACGTGCACCAGCTCGTGCGGGCGAACATCGCCGTCGAACGACATGCCTTTGGCGCTCATCGCGGCACCTCCCCTGGAGCACGCTGTCCGGACCAGCATATCCGATTCATTTCAACTGCAATATCCGGGCCCTCGCGGCGGAACGGGGGGAGGGCTAAGCTGGGGTGGCCATGACCAAATCAGAGCTCGTCGAGCTTCTCAAGGATAACAACCGGCAACTGGCACCCACCGATGCCGAGCTGGTGGTGAGGACGTTGCTGGAAGCCATGGCAGGCGCGCTCGCATCCGACAACCGCATCGAGATCCGCGGCTTCGGCAGCTTTTCCCTGACCTACAAGGCGCCGCGCGTGAGCCGCAATCCGAAGACCGGCGAGAAGGTCTACGTGCCGCGCAAGTATGTCCCGCACTTCCGCGCCGGTAAGGAGTTGCGCGAGCGCGTCGACCGCGGCTAGCCGCCATTCCCCCGGCGCAGGCCGGGGCGCCGTACAAATCCTTACAATTCTTTGCCCTGCCGCGCCTCGCGGACAGCTTCGCGAAAGGCTCGCGGTCTAGAGTGTCCCTTGCCTTCGCTACACTCTCTCTCCCTTGCGAGGGCAGTGGTGTTCCCACTTCAGGCCCGGCCCCTCGCCGGGCCTTTCTTTATTCGGGGGTCTGACTCCTCAATCATTTCCGGGGTCACACTCCTAAATTGCAATGGTGTAGTCTGACCCCGGAATTGGGGGCTTTTTGGGCGGGCCAAGTAGAATGGCTCTTCATGTCCCCCAACCTCGTTCCCCTGGCCCCCCGCGCGCAGCCCGTGGATTCGGCGCGCGCGCTCGCCAACGACGTCGCGGCGCTCAATCGCGACAAGCTGTCGCTCGACGAGCGGCTGCGGATCCTCGAGATCGTGGGGACCAGCGCCGACGACCTGCGCATGAGCCTCGACCGCCTCTACGCGGATTCGCCGCAGCCGCTCGCGGCGGACGCCCGCGAAGCCTTCATCACGGCGCGCGCGCTCGCCGCCGCGCTCGCCGGCGCCTACAAGATCGCGATCGCGCAGGAGGCGCGCGAGCGCATCTCGCGCGGCGTCCAGCGGCCGCTGCCGCCGCTCCTGCTGCGCGCGATGCATCACCTGGCCGAAGGGATGCGCACGAGCTACAAGTCCTATGCGCCGATTCCCGCCGGGGCGTGGAAGGAGATGCACGCGCTCTACCTGTATGCCGAGCAGGAAGGTGTGGCGGCGACCGCGGTCGATGCCGCAACGAATGCGACGGTCGCCGGCCTCTACTGCGAGTCGCTGCTGCTCTCCCTCACCGATCCCTACCGGCTCGCCGTGGGCGAGCTCGATCGCGTGCTGCGACTCCTGCGGGGGGCGCGCGTGGCGCCGATCCTCGGGAAGGCGCGGCCCGACACGCGTGCGAGCGCGCATTTCCTCGTGCCCTGCGACGAGGACAAGCCGCCCAAGCCGGCACTGCTCGCCCACGAGGACACGGTCGGCCTCAACTGGCGCGTGCTCGACGCGAATCCGGTCGTCGAGGCGCTGCGCGCCCTTCCGCGCGACGCCGGAGTCAGGGACCCGCTGATCGGCAAGCTGATCGCGCTATGGGGGGATCCGCCGAAGCGCGTCTTTCGCCGCGATCCGGCCGTGGGCAGCGTGGCGATCTGCGTGGGCGTGAAGGCGATCGCGCAGTTCGTCGCGCACGACGCGACCGCCGACGCGGAGGAGGAGGCGAGGGCGTTGCGCGAGGGCATCACGATGCCGCTGCGCACTTTGCCCGAGGACGAGAGCGGCAGGCTCGTGCCGATCCACGAATGGGCGGTCATCAATCACAGCGAGGGCGGGCTGAAGGTGCGCCGCAGCGCCTCCAGCGCGCATCCGATCGCGGTCGGCGAGGTTGTCGGAATCCGTGCCCCCTCCAAGGCCCTGTGGACGATCGGCGTGGCGCGCTGGATCACCGCGCTCGACGACGGCACCACGGAATTCGGCGTGCAGTTCTTCGCCAGCGCGATCTGCGCGGTGTGGGTGAAGCAGGCGAATTCCCCCACGCCGCACAAGCTCGGCGTCCTGCTCGCCGACGGCGCGGAGGTGTCGAGCGAATCGCTGCTCACGCCGCCGGACACCTGGTCGGAGCAGGGCATTTTCGCGTTGCAGGGGGAAGACTTTCGCTCGCGCGTGTGCGCCAGCGACCTGGTGGAGAAAAACGCCCGCTTCGAGGTGTTCCGCGTCGACCCTGTATGAATTCGGGGGTCAGACTCCTCAATTCGTTTCTTGAATTGGGGAGTCTGACCCCCGAATTCGGGAGAGAGAGATGAAGACCGCGGCGCAGATTCTCCGCACGAAATCGGACCACACGGTCCATTCCATCGCGCCGACCGCTTCGGTGTTCGATGCCGTCACGCTGATGGCGGACAAGGGCATCGGCTCGCTGCTGGTGATGGAGGGCGGGAAGATCGTCGGCATCGTCACCGAGCGCGATTACGCGCGCAAGGTCATCCTCCTGGGACGGGCCTCGAAGGAGACGCCGGTGCGCATCATCATGACCACCGAGGTGATGTACGTGCGCCCCTCCCAGACCAGCGACGAATGCATGGCGATCATGACCGATGCCCGGGTGCGCCACCTGCCGGTCATCGAAGACGGCAAGCTGGTCGGGCTGCTGTCGATCGGCGACCTGGTGAAGGACATCATCTCCGAGCAGCGTTTCACGATCGAGCAGCTCGAGCACTACATCCGCGGGGAGCCGTGAGCGCCTGAATGACCGAATCCGCGCGCGAGGTGGTCGAGCTCTACCACGAGCGCAGCAAGCATCGGCTGAACCGCTACGCACCCGGGCCCGGCAGCCTCGACTGGGCGAACCAGCCCAACCCCTTCCGCGAGTTCGCGGGCGCGCCCCGCACCGGCTTGCCGCTCATCTCGGACCGCCTCGCCACGCGCTACAACGACGTGCGCCGGGGCCATCTTCCGACGCCACGCGCATTCGACGTGGAGAGCATCGCGACGCTCTTCGAGCTCTCGCTCGGCCTCTCGGCGTGGAAGTCCTACGGTGCGAACCGCTGGGCGCTGCGCTGCAATCCCTCGAGCGGCAACCTGCATCCCACCGAAGGCTACCTGCTCTGTGCGGCGCTCCCCGGAATTCCGGCGGGCGTACACCACTATGTGAGCCGCGATCATCTGCTCGAGCATCGGGCGGCCGTCGACGATCCGCGCTGGAGTGCGGCATTCGGCGGCGAGGGCGTGCTCATCGGGCTCACCTCGATTCATTGGCGCGAGGCGTGGAAATACGGAATGCGCGCGTGGCGATACTGCCAGCACGATTGCGGGCATGCGATCGCGGCGGTGAGCTACGCCGCGGCGGCGCTCGGGTGGCAGGCGCGGATGATCGACGTGACGGACGACACGATCGCACAGTGGCTCGGATTGGATCGCGCGGAGGATTTTGCGGAAGCGGAGGATGAGGTGGGGGAGGTGTTGCTTTGGGTTGGGAGCGTTGACCCTCTCCCCGGCCCTCTCCCACGGGAGAGGGAGATCTTTAGTTGGAACGGCCGCGCGAACCGGTTGAGCGAGGGGCACGTGGAATGGCCGGATATCGATGCGATTGCGCGGGCGACACGCAAGGTTGATGTTGGTGATGAAGGACGTGTGAGCGTGAACGGGAACATTCCAGCAATCGCCGATCCGAGCCTCGATCTCACCTTCGCGCGTATCGCGCGCCAGCGCCGCAGCGCGGTGGATTTCGACGGCGTCACCAGCATCACCGCGGAGGCGTTCTTCGGCATGCTCGAGTGCCTGCTGCCACGAGCGAACACGCCGCCGTGGAATGCGCTCGCATCAACACCTCTCGTGCATCCGGCGATGATGGTGCATCGCGTCGAGAGCCTCGAAGCGGGCCTCTACGTGATGGCGCGCGACGCGAATGCCTTGCCAGACCTCAGGCAATCGATGCGGCCCGATTGGCTGTGGCGCAAGGTGGGACCGGAGCACCTGCCGCTCTATTTCCTGTTGCCGCATGACCTTCAGGCCGTGGCGCGGACGATCTGCTGCCACCAGGAGATCGCCGCCGATTCGTGCTTCGCCCTCGGCATGCTCGCCCGCTTCGACCTGGCACTCGCGCAGCCGTGGCGCTACCGGCAGCTTTTCCAGGAGTGCGGGATGCTCGGCCACGTGCTCTATCTCGAAGCCGAGGCCGCGGGCATTCGCGCCACCGGCATCGGTTGTTACTTCGACGACGAGATGCACTCGCTCCTCGGCATGCGCGATCGCACCTGGCAAAGCCTCTACCATTTCACGATGGGCGGCGCGGTCGACGACCCGCGGCTGTCGACATTGCCACCCTACGCCGTGCAGCCCTGAGCCCCGGTAAGATGTCGCCTTCCCCGCTCGATTCCCCCTTCCCATGCGTGCCACACCGACCCATGCCGTCGTCTCGTTGCTGCTGACGTTCTGCAGCGCCACCGCCATCGCCGCAGGCCAGCCGATGAAATATCCCGAGTCCCCGAAGAAGCCCGTCACCGACATCTATCACGGCACCGCGGTCGCCGAGGACTATCGGTGGCTCGAGGACGGCCGCGATCCGGCGGTGAAGGCGTGGAGCCTTGCGGAGCTCGCGGCTACGCGCGCGTATCTCGATGCGTTGCCGTCGCGGCCGACGCTCGAGCAACGCTTCGCCGAGCTGTATCGCACCGCGCCCGTGCGTTATTCCGCGTTCGCGCAGAGCGGCGCCTTCTTCGCGATGAAGCGCCAGCCGCCGAAGAACCAGCCGATGCTGGTGATGATGAAGTCGGCGGGCGACGTGGCGAGCGAGAGGATTTTGCTGGATCCGAACGCGATAAACGCGAAGGGCACCACGGCGATCGATTTCTTCAAGCCCTCGCTCGACGGGCGCTATGTCGCAGTGACGCTCTCGGAAAACGGCAGCGAGCAGGGTTCGGCGCACGTCATCGATACGCGCACCGGCAAGCACCTGCCCGACGTCGTGCCGCGCGTGCAATACCCCACCGGCGGTGGGAGCATCGCGTGGGACGCGAAGTCGACGGGCTTCTACTACACGCGCTATCCGCAGAACGACGAGCGCGCGAAGGAGGACATCAACTTCTACCAGCAGGTCTGGTTCCACCAGCTCGGCACGCCGGCGAGCGCCGACCGCTACGTGATCGGCAAGGAGTTTCCGCGCATCGCCGAGACCGCGCTCACGACCTCGCGCGACGGGCGCTACCTGCTGGCGAGTGTCGCCAACGGCGACGGCGGCGAGTTCGCGTTCCACCTGCGCGATCCCGAAGGACAGTGGACCCGGGTCGCCGACCTGCCCGACAAGGTGCGGCGCATGGGGTTCGGGTTCGACGGCAAGCTCTATGCGCTCTCGATCGCCGGCGCCCCGCGCGGCAAGGTGCTCGCGATGCCGCTCGCCAATCCGCGGCTGGCGGATGCGAACGTGGTCGTGCCGGAGAGCGAGGGCGTGATCGATTCCATCGCGCCCACCGCGACGCGGCTCTACGTCAAGTACATGGTGGGCGGACCGACCGAGATCCGCATGTTCGATCTTTCCGGCAAGAGCCTCGGCACGCTGCCCTCCGAGCCGATCTCCAACAACTTCATCGGCGAGCGGCTGCAGGGCGACGAGATTCTCGTGGGGAGCACGAGCTACGTCACGTCCAGCGCCTGGTATCGCTACTCGCCGGGCGTGGGCAAGCTCGTGCCGACCGCGCTCGCGGGGAAATCGGAGGTGAGCTTCGCGGATACCGAGGTCGTGCGCGAGATGGCGGTGTCGAAAGACGGCACGAAGGTCCCGGTGAACCTCATGATGCGCAAGGGCACGAAGCGCGACGGTTCCAATCCCGTGCTGCTCTATGGATACGGCGGCTACGGTTTGAGCCAGCAGCCCTACTTCTCGGAGCGCAACCGCGTCTGGCTCGACGCGGGCGGCATCTTCGCGGTGGTGAACCTGCGCGGCGGCGGCGAATTCGGCGAGGAGTGGCACCTCGCGGGCAACCTCACGCGCAAGCAGAACGTGTTCGACGACATGATCGCCGCCGCGCAGCACGTGATCGATCGCGGCTACACGACGCCGGCGCGGCTCGCCGCGATGGGCGGCAGCAACGGCGGCCTGCTGATGGGCGCGATCCTCGTGCAGCGTCCCGATCTTTTCCGCGCGATCGTGAGTGCGGTCGGCATCTACGACATGCTGCGGGTGGAGCTGACACCCAACGGAGCGTTCAACGTGACCGAGTTCGGGACAGTGAAGGACCGCGCGCAGTTCGATGCGCTCTACGCCTACTCGCCGTACCACCACGTGAACGACGGCACGGACTATCCGGCGGTGCTGTTCACCACCGGCGAGAACGACGGGCGCGTGGACCCCTACAACTCGCGCAAGATGGCCGCACGCTTGCAGGCCGCGGCGGCGCCCGGCCGGCCGATCCTGCTGCGCATCAGCATGGACACGGGTCACGGGCAGGGAACGCCGATCCGTACGCGCATTGAGGAGGACGCGGACACGTATGCGTTCCTGATGGAGCAGTTGGGAATGAAAGCGCGCTGACGCGGTCGGAATAGGGTATCGGCTTACGCTGTTGCCCTCTGACCCGGGATGAGAATTGGGAGGCTCCGATGAAAGGCCTCGGCATTGCAGTGGTCGCGCTGGTCCTCTCTTCCGCCGCGCCCGCTTTCGCACAGCAGAATGGAATCCAACGCGGGCCGCCAGGCGGGCACGGTGGCCACTCCGGCCAGATGGGGCCGGGCGTGCGTCCCGGCCAACGCCCCATGGTCGTACGCGGCTGGCGTCATGTCGTGCCTGGCGTGCATTTCGCGCGCCACCGGGCGTTCCGCTTCCGCGGCCACACGTTCCTCTTCGTCGGCGCGCCGCTCTTCGCGTCGCCTTGGGTCTACTACCCGTATACGTGGGACGCACAATGGGGCCCGCGGTATTACGACCCCGCGCAGCCCGGAGACTTCCTGTTCTTCTGTCCCGAGCCCGCCGGATACTACCCCGAAGTTTCCGATTGCCCCGCGGGATGGTGGCCGGCGGTCCCGAACGAACCGGTGGACGAGTACTAGCGCCCGCTTACGGAGCGCGGTAGGCGGCCTGGTTCGCTTCGCGCTGCTGCACGCGCTCGGCGTGGCGCGTCTCGCGAACCTCCTGCTTCTTCGCGGCCTGCTCTTTCTTGTCCTTGTTCTTCGCGACCAGGGTCCCGACTCCGCAACCCACCGCGGCACCGAGTAACCCGTGGTTGCCGATCAGGTGCCCGCCGACTCCGCCGGCGGCGCCGCCGACGAGGCAGCCCTTCTCGCTCTTTCCGAGTGCTTGCGCGCCGAACGGCGCCGCTGCGAGCGCGACCGCGGTCGCGCAAATGGCCAGTCTGGATTTCATGGTGGTTTCCTTTTCGATGACCCGACCAGCATGGCAGGCGGGCCGCGGCGTCGAAAGCAGCGAAAGCCCTGACCTCGTGTGGGAGGAATGGAGGTCGCCCGACGTTGCCGCTCGTCGCCGTTTGTAGGACTCGTCTAGACTCCCCGCATGCCGGAATCCGTCTATGGCGAATACGATGTCGTGGTCCTCGGCGGCGGGCCGTCGGGAATCGCGGCGAGCACTTGCGCCGCGCGCCGCGGGGCCCGCACGCTGCTGGTCGAGCACTACGGCTTCCTCGGAGGGATGGGGACGGCCGCGGGTGTAACCAACTTTTGCGGATTGCATGCGAATGTCCATGGGGACATGCGGCGCGTGGTCCATGGCGTGGCGAGCGACATCCTCGAGCGGATCGCGGGCTTCGACGGGCTGAAGGAGCCGCACGTGATCTTCGGCAAGACGCTCGCGCAGGCGTACGACATGTCCGCGTACAAGTGCGCGGCCGATGATCTCGTCACGGACGCGGGCGTCGAGGTTCTCTTTCATGCGCACGGGACGCAGGCCATTCGACGCGACGCGCAGCACATCGAATCCCTCGCGGTCGAGACCAAGTCCGGGCGCCAGCTCCTCTACGCGCGCTTCTTCATCGACTGCTCGGGGGATGGCGATCTCGCGCACCTCGCGGGCGCGGCAACCGAGAAGGGCGATGGGCACGGCGGCATGCTGTATCCGACGCAGATGTTCCGGGTGGCGGGCGTGGACGACGCGCGCGCGCACGATGCGCCGAAGCTCATCCCGCAGCTGATGGAGCAGGCCGAGGCGAGCGGCGAATTCCGCTTTCCGCGCAAGGGTGCCATCGTGCGGCCGCAGAAGCACGCGGGCGAATGGCGCGTGAACGTGACGCAGTTGAGGAACGCGGACGGCAGCGCGGTCGACGGCACCGACTCGCGCCAACTCAGCCGCGCGGAGCTCGAGGGTCGGCGCCAGGTGGTCGAATACCATCGCTTCCTCAAGGCGCGGGTGCCCGGATTCGAGCGCTCGTACATCATCGACATCGCGCCGCAGCTCGGCATTCGCGAGACGCGCCGCGTGATGGCCGACTACATGCTCACCGCGGACGACGTGATCCGGTGCGTAGACTTCGACGACACGATCGGCGTGAACGGCTGGCCGCTCGAGATGCACGTGGCCGGCGACGTGAAATGGATCTGGCCGGACATTCCCACCGCGCGCGGCTTCAACCAGCTGCCTTACCGGATGATCCTGCCGCGCGGGCTGGATAACCTGCTCGTCGCGGGGCGCTGTGCCGGCATGACGCACGAGGCGCAATCGGCGGCGCGCGTGACGGGTGCCTGCTTCGTCATGGGGCAGGCGGCGGGGACGGCGGCGGCGCTCGCGATGCGGGCGGGTGTGGCGCCGCGGGAGCTGGAGGTTGCGGGATTGCAGCGGGCGTTGGAGGAAGATGGCGCGTACCTCGGGAGATTGAAGTGAAATCTGTTTTCATCGTCGCGTCGTGCCTTTGCCTCGCGCCATCCAGCCTCGCCCTCGCGCAGGACTGGCCGCAGAGGCCGATCCGCCTCATCGTGCCCTTCGCCGCGGCATCCACTCCCGACACCTTCGCGCGCGTGCTCGCCGAGAAGCTCGGGGCTCGATTGAAGCAGCCCGTCATCGTCGAGAACAAGCCGGGCGCGGGCGGAATGATCGGCACCGACGCGATCGCGAAGGCGCCGCCCGACGGCTACACGATCGGCGTCAGCATCACCGGGCCGCTCGTCAACAACACGCTGCTCTACAAGAAAATGGCGTACGACCCGTTCCGCGACCTGGCGCCGATCACGCTCGCGGTGAACCAGCCGTGCGTGCTGGTGGTCGGCAACGTCTTCAACGCGTCGACGTGGCCGGAGATGCTCGAGGAATTGAGGCGCAATCCCGGCAAGTACAACTACGCATCGCTCGGCAACGGCACCAACGCGCACCTCGCGATGGAGCTGATCGCCAACCGCAGCGGCACGCGCATCGTGCAGGTGCCGTATCCCGGATCGAGCCAGGCAGTGACGGCGATCGTCTCGGGCGACGTGCAGATGGGCTGCATGCCCGCGGTTGCCGTGATGTCCCTGGTGAAGGCGGGGCGGTTGAAGGCGATCGGCGTGGCCTCGGGCGCGCGCACCGCGGTGCTTCCCGGCATGCCCACGCTCGCGGAGCAGGGCCTCACCGGCTTCGAAGCCAACTCGTGGATCGGCGTCGTCGCACCCGCGCAGACCCCCGCGCCGATTCTCTCCCGCCTGCATGCGGAAATCGTCGCCGTGCTTCGACAACCCGAAGTCGACGAGGCCCTGCGCGCCCAATTGATGGAACCCGTGGGAAATACGCCCGAGCAATTCACCGCCTACATGAAGGAAGAGCTCGGGCGCTGGGGCCCGATCATCCAGGCCAACCGCATCACCCTCGACTAAACCGGGGCTGTCCCCAGTGTTACCGCGGAGAACCATGAGCGAACAGGCCGAGTGGCGCGTGGACGAGCGCCGGATCGAAGCGGGCGAGATGATCGACCGCGCGCGTGCGCGGCGGCTCGCGGCGAAGCTCGGCATTGCGGAGCGGGACGCGGTCTTCGTGAAGGTCATGGGACGCACTGCGTTGCGCTGCGAGGTGCAACGCGGCGCGGTGTCGGGCGTGCGCTGCGGTCACGTATGGCGCGATGTCCTCGGGTACGACTGGGAGC
The DNA here is from genome assembly GCA_031424255.1 of Burkholderiales bacterium. Classification (GTDB taxonomy): domain Bacteria; phylum Pseudomonadota; class Gammaproteobacteria; order Burkholderiales; family Usitatibacteraceae; genus Usitatibacter. The sequence continues at coordinate 12,747 of JANPHA010000412.1, forward strand.
TCGCTTACACGCTGCCGGAAGCACGCTGGGAAATATGGCATGCGAGAATCTAGGAGAGACATGAAAACCATCGACCGTCCGTTCTATGCGTGGGCCGCCGCGTCTGCCGCCACCATCGCCTTCGCAGGATTCGCCCGCACCTATTATCTGAAGGCCTGGTTCGGGACGCCGGACCTCACAACGCTCGTGCATGCGCACGCGGTGGTGATGACGCTCTGGGTATTGCTCTTCATTGTGCAGGTGTGGTTCGTGTCCGCGGGGAGAGTCGACTTGCACCGGCGCCTGGGCGTGGCAGGCGTGGTGCTCGCAACGCTCATCGTGGTGCTCGGCTTCTTCACGGCGATCGCAGGCGCGCGCCGCGGCATTCCCGCGGGCGTGCCGCCGCTGATGTTCATGGCCATCACGCTCAGCGTGGTGTTGGTCTTCGCGATCTTCATCGCCGCGGCGCTGTACTACCGCAAGCGCAGCGACTATCACAAGCGCCTGATGGTGCTCGCCACGCTCACCGTGATCCAGCCCGCCGTCGCGCGCATCGCCGCCGACGTGACCGGGATCTTCCACCCGCTGCTGTTCTTCGGCCTCACCGACGTGATGCTCCTCGCCTTCATCGCCTGGGACACGGTGAGGAACCGCAGGCTTCATCCCGCGTTCGGGTGGGGCTTCCTCTTCTTCCTGCTCTCGCAACCCGCGCGCTTCTTCATCGCCGGCTCCGGCGCCTGGAACGACATCGCCAAGTGGCTGACTGCCTGAAAACCGTGGTCTGTCCCCGGTTTTCGGGTCTGTCCCCTAATCGGGTTTGATGTTGGTGGCCTTGATGATCCTGGCGGACTTGTCCATCTCGGAGTGGATGTGGGCGGCGAATTCCTGCGGGGTGCCGGCCACGACGATCACGCCCGCGTTGGTGAGCTTCTCCACCACGTCGGGTTGGCGAAGCGCGCGCACGATCTCGGAGTGCAGCTTGTCGAGGATTTCCTTCGGCATCTTGGCGGGACCGACGAAGCCGTACCACGAGCTCGCTTCGTAGCCGGGAACGCCAGACTCGGCGATGGTGGGCACATCAGGCAGCAGTGCCAGGCGCTTGGCTGATCCGGTGGCGAGCACCTTGAGGCGGCCGGCTTTCACCGGGGGCAGGGCGGTCGGAAGCACATCCATCTCCGCCGATACCGTGCCCCCCAGGAGATCCGGATACGACGCGGCACTGCCCTTGTAGGGAACGTGCGTCATGTCGACGCCGGCCATCATCTTGAATTGCTCCATCGCGAGGTGCTGCGACGAGCCGCTGCCGCCGGAGGCGTAGCTGATCGTGCCCGGCTTCGCCTTGGCCGCGGCGATCAGCTCCTTCACCGAGCCCACGTTGAGCGAAGGATGCACGACGAGCAGCATCGGCGCCGAGACCGCGAGCGTGATCGGCGTGAAATCGTTGACCGTGTCGTACGAGATGGTCTTGTAGAGGCTCGCATTGGCCGCGTGCGTGCCGGGAGAGGCGATGCCGATGGTGTAGCCATCGGGCGGCGACTTCGCCACCGCCTCCGCGCCGATCATGCCGTTGGCGCCCGGCTTGTTGTCGACGATCACCGGTTGCCCCAGCCGCTCGGAGAGCTTCTGCCCGACGAGGCGCGCCACCAGGTCGGTGGTGCCGCCCGGCGAGTAGGGCACGATGATCTTGATGGGCTTGCTGGGATAGGCCTGGGCCGAGGCGAGCGTGGGCAGCGCCAGGGCAGCGAGCGCGAGGCTGGCGCGCGCGAGGAAGCGTCCGATCATTTGTGTTTCTCCGTCCGTTTTAGGGTTGACAAGGTGCTGCGGCTCAGCCACTATAGTCCTATATAGGACTATAGCACAAGGGGTTTCGCGGCCATGATCGTCGAAGAGCGCATCTACACCGCCCTGCCGGGCAAGTCGCTGGAGTACGTGAAGATGTACGAGGCCGAGGGGCTCGCGATCCAGCGCCCGATCCTGGGCAACCTCGTCGGCTACTTCACCAGCGAGATCGGCACCCTCAACCAGATCGTCCACCTGTGGGCCTACGAGGATCTCGCCGACCGCGCCGCACGCCGCGCGACCCTGCTTTCCGACCCGCGCTGGAAGGCCTATTCCGCCAAGGTCGTGCCGCTGCTGCTCACCCAGGAAAACAAGATCCTCATCCCCGCGCCATTCTCACCGTGGGCCAAAGGCCCCGCATACAAGGAAGCACCGTGAAGATCAAAGACGTCATCGCCCACCAGCTCGTCGTCTCCGTCGACGAGCCGTTCACCTCCGCGCGCGGGCAGTACTACAAGACCAAGGGCGCGCTGGTCGTCGAGATCGTCACCGACGAGGGCATCGTCGGCTGGGGCGATTGCTACGGCCCGGCCGCGGTGTCGCGCTCGATCATCGAGTCGGTGTACAAGCCGGCGCTGATCGGCCTCGATCCGTTCAACGTCGAGCCGATCTGGGAAATGCTCTACAACAAGATCAAGGACTATGGCCTGTCGGGAATGACGATCTCGGCGATCAGCGGCGTGGACATCGCGCTCTGGGACATCATCGGCAAGGCGTGCAACCAGCCGATCCACCGCCTGATCGGCGGCACGTTCCGCGACAAGGTGCAGGCCTACGCGACCGGCTTCTACTTCAGGAACTTCGACCGGCTGAACGAAGAGGCGGTCGAGGAGGCGATGCGCTACAAGGAGCAGGGCTTCAAGGCGATGAAGATGAAGATCGGCCTCGGCAACCATCGCAAGGACATCGCGCGCGTCGAAGCGGTGCGCAAGGCGGTGGGCGACGACATCGAGATCATGGTCGACGCGAACCATTCCTTCACCGTACCGCAGGCGATCAACATCGGCCGCGAGCTCGAGCGCCTGAACGTGAGCTGGTTCGAGGAGCCGATCTCGCCCGAGGATAACGACGGCTACATCGAGGTCACGCGCGCGCTCGACATCGCGATCGCGGGCGGCGAGAACGAGTTCACCAAGTACGGCTTCCGCAGGATTCTCGCCACGCGCTCGATGGACATCGTGCAGCCCGATGTCTGCGCCGCGGGCGGCATCACGGAGTGCAAGAAGATCGCGGCCCTCGCGCAGGCGAGCGCCACCGCGTGCGTGCCGCATGCCTGGGGCACCGCGATCGGCCTCGCCGCGACCATCCACTATCTGGCGTCGCTTCCCGAGACTCCGATGTGTCTCTTCCCGGTGCCGCCGCTCCTCGAGTACGAGCAGACCTTCAACCCGTTCCGCGACCTGCTCGCGAAGGAGCCGATTCAGCACAAGGGCGGGTTCGTCGACGTGTCGATGAAGCCCGGCCTCGGCATCGACATCGATCGCGCGGTGCTCGACAAGTACCGCGTGAAATAGGCGCCGAGCCGTGGCGCTGCCGAAGGTCCTGCTCACCAACCCGATCGACCCGAGTGGCGATCGCATCCTCGAGCCGGTGGCCGAGATCATGCGCGCGCCGGATGCGAAACCCGAAACGCTGAAGGCGATGGTGCGCGACGCCGAAATACTGATTGTGCGCGCCTTCCTGCCGCCCGATATCTTCGATCAGCCGAATCGCCTGCGCGGTGTCGTGCGCCATGGCGTGGGCCTGGACATGATTCCGATGGAGGCGGCCACCGCGAAGGGCATTCCGGTCGCCAACGTGCCGGGCTCCAACGCCGAGGCGGTCGCGGAGCACGCGATCTGCGGCATGCTGCTGGTAGCGCGGCAGGCGCATCGGATGGACAGCGACCTGCGCACGAGGGATTGGCCGATCGCGCGCGCCCACTCCGACGCGTCCACCGAGCTCTTCGGCCGCACGCTCGGCGTGATCGGCATGGGCAACGTCGGGCGACGTGTGGCCGAGATCGGCTCGCTCGCGTTCCGGATGCGCATCCTTGGCACGCCGACGCGCACCGCGGTGCCGGCATACGTCGAGACCGCCACGCTCGAGAAGATCTTCCGCGAGAGCGACTTCATCCTGCTGAGCTGCCCGCTGAGCGCGGAAACGAAGCACATCGTGAACGCCGAGCGCCTCGCCCTGATGAAGCCCTCGGGCGCGATCATCAACGTGGCGCGCGGACCCGTGATCGACGAGGACGCGCTGGTGGCGGTGTTGAAGGCGGGCAGCATCCGCGGTGCGGTTCTCGATGTCTTCGAGAAGCAGCCGCTGCCGCGCGACCATCCGCTGCTCACGCTCGGCAACGCGATCCTCTCTCCCCACGCGGCCGGCATCACCGAGGAGAGCATGAAGCGCATGAGCCAGGGCGCGGCGCAGGAAGCGGTGCGCCTCCTGGCGTTCGAGAAACCGATGAGCCTGTGCAACCCCGAAGTGTGGGACGCGCACTTGAAGAGGAACCAGCGATGAGCGACGCCGACCTGCAGATCACCGACGTCACCGCATTTCCCGCGTCCTTCCCGGTGAAGAAGCCGGTGACGCTCGGGATCGGCCGCGCGGTCAAGCGCGATGCGGTGATCGTGCGCGTAACGACCAGAGGCGGCATCGTCGGGTGGGGCGAGGCGCACCATGGCCGCTGCCCGGGCGCGATCGCGAAGCTGACGACACGACGATGCGCCAGCTCGTGG
>JANPHA010000413.1:0-14216 GCA_031424255.1 Burkholderiales bacterium
GGGCTTCATGTTCCTGCCCAACTACCGCGCGTGGGTGATCGTCGCCTCGCTCGTGATCTGCTTCGGCACCTGGTTCCTGATCGAGCGCACCAAGCTCGGAGCTTACCTGCGCGCCGCCACCGAGAACCCGACCATGGTGCAGGCCTTCGGCGTGAACGTGCCGCGAATGATCATGCTCACCTACGGGTTCGGAGTCGGGCTCGCGGCGCTCGCGGGAGTCTTCGCCGCGCCGATCTACCAGGTGAGCCCGCAGATGGGCTCGTCGCTCATCATCGTGGTGTTCGCCGTGGTGGTGATCGGCGGCATGGGCTCGATCATGGGATCGATCATCACCGGCTTCGCGCTCGGCGTGATCGAGGGCCTGACCAAGTATTTCTATCCCGAGGCGACGAACACCGTGATCTTCGTGATCATGGCGATCGTCCTCATGATCCGCCCGCAGGGGCTCTTCGGACAACGCTAGCCATGTCGGAACAACAGATCGGGGCTGGCGCGGTGCGCGACGAGGCGTGGGAGCGCCGCTATCATCTGGTGGGCATGGCGGTGCTGGGCGTGATCCTGCTCATCGCGCCGTTCGTCGTCTACCCGGTGTTCCTGATGAAGGCGCTGTGCTTCGCGCTCTTCGCGTGCGCGTTCAACCTGCTGATCGGCTTCGGCGGGCTGCTGTCGTTCGGGCACGCGATGTTCCTCGGCAGCGCGGGGTATCTCGCGGCGCATTCCGCCAAGGTGTGGGGCTTCCCGACCGAGCTCGCGATCCTCACCGGCATGGGCACGGCGACGCTGCTCGGGCTGCTCGTGGGCCTGCTCGCGATCCGCCGCCAGGGGATCTACTTCGCGATGATCACGCTGGCGCTCGCGCAGATGGTCTACTTCTTCGCGCTGCAGGCCAAGTTCACCGGCGGCGAGGACGGCATCCAGGCGGTGCCGCGCGGCAAGTTCCTCGGAATGATCGACCTCACCAGCGACATCGCGATGTACTTCTTCGTGCTCGCGATCTTCGCGGCGGGCTTCGCGCTGATCTACCGCGTGATCCATTCGCCCTTCGGCCAGGTGCTGAAGGCGATCCGCGAGAACGAGCCGCGCGCGATCTCGCTCGGCTATCGCACCGACCGCTACAAGCTGCTCGCCTTCGTTCTGTCGGCCGGGCTCGCGGGGCTCGCGGGCGCGACCAAGGCGATCGTCTTCCAGCTCGCCTCGTTGACCGACGTCTACTGGGGCATGTCCGGCGAGGTCGTGCTGATGACGCTGCTCGGCGGCCTCGGCACGGTGTTCGGGCCGATCGTCGGCGCTTTCGTGATCGCGGCGATGGAAAGCTACCTCTCCGACCTGGGAGCGTGGGTGACGATCGCGCAGGGCATCATCTTCGTGGTCTGCGTGCTCGCGTTCCGCCGCGGCATCATCGGCGAGCTCGAGGCGTGGCTTCGCAGCCGCCGCAAGGGCTAATATTGCGGGATGGTCGCCTCCGATCATCCGTTCTTCACCGGGCTTGACCGCAACCGCGCGAACTACGCGCCGTTGACGCCGATCGCGTTCCTGCGCCGCTCGGTCGAGGTCTATCCGGAAAAGGTCGCCGTGATCCACGGCGGTCACTCCTACACCTACCGCGAGTTCGAGGCCCGCTGCCGGCGTCTCGCCTCGGTGCTCGAGGCGCGCGGCATCGGCCGCGGCGACACGGTTGCGATCATGGCGCCGAACGTGCCGGCGCTGCTCGAGGCGCACTACGCGGTGCCGGGGCTGGGCGCGATCCTGAATGCGCTCAACTATCGCCTCGATGCCGCGACGCTCGCCTTCTGCCTCGAGCACGGCAACGCCAAGGTGCTGATCACCGATCGCGAGTTCTCGCCGGTGATCAAGGAGACGCTGCGCAAGCTCGGGCGCGAGATCTTCGTGGTCGACATCGACGATCCACTGGCCGCGGGTGGCGAGCTGCTCGGCGCGATTTCGTACGAGGAGTGGATCGCGCACGGGGACGCGGGCTTCGAGCTGCGCGCCCCGCCCGACGAGTGGGATTCGCTGGCGCTTCTCTACACCTCGGGCACGACGGGCGATCCGAAAGGCGTCGTCTACCATCACCGCGGCGCGTACCTGAACGCGCTCGGCAACGCGCTCGCGTTCGGGCTGGGCCCGCGCTCGGTCTACCTGTGGACGCTGCCGATGTTCCACTGCAGCGGCTGGACCTACACCTGGGCGGTGACCGCCGCGGGGGCCACGCACGTGTGCCTGCGCAAGGTCGATCCGGCGCAGATCTTTCCGGCGATCGCCGCGCATCGCGTGACCCACATGTGCGGCGCGCCGATCGTGCTCAACATGATGGTGCACGCCCCCGTTGGAGTGAAGCGGCGCTTCGAGCACGCGATCGAGGTGGCCACCGGCGGCGCGGCACCGCCCTCGGCGATCATCGAGGCGATGGAGGCGATGGGTTTTCGCGTGACGCATCTCTACGGCCTCACCGAGAGCTATGGCCCGGCGACGCTCTGCGCATGGCAGGAGGAGTGGAACGGCCTCGATCTGAATGCGCGCTCGATCCTGATGGCGCGCCAGGGCGTGCGCTATCCCACGCTCGACGGCATGCAGGTGGCCGATCCCGACACGCACCAGCCGGTGGTACGCGATGGCGCCACGCTCGGCGAGGTGATGCTGCGCGGCAACACGATCATGAAGGGGTACCTGCTCAACGCGCGCGCGACCGAGGAAGCGTTCCGCGAGGGCTGGTATCACACCGGCGATCTCGCGGTGTGGCACGCGGACGGCTACATCGAGGTGAAGGACCGCTCGAAGGACATCATCATCACCGGCGGCGAGAACGTCTCGTCGCTGGAAGTCGAGGAGTGCCTCTATCGCCATCCGAAGGTGATGGAGGCGGCGGTGGTCGCGCGCCCCGACGAGAAGTGGGGCGAGACGCCCTGCGCATTCGTATACCTGAAGCCCGATGCGGGGCCGGTCGAGCCCGAGGAGATCATCGGCTGGTGCCGCCAGCACTTGGCGCGCTTCAAGGTGCCGAAGACGATCGTGTTCGGCGAGCTGCCGAAGACCTCCACCGGCAAGATCCAGAAATTCCTGCTGCGCGATCGGGCGCGTTCGCTCTAGGCGCGGGGGCGCGGGATGAAGGCAGGCGCTGGATACTCGGCAACGCCGCTCGCGAAGAAGCTCGGCTTCACGCCGCCGCTCACGGTCGCGGTCCACGATGCGCCCGAAGACTACCGCGAGTGGCTGGGCGCGCTGCCCGAAGGTGTCGTGCTCGCACCTCCGCAGCCGGGAAAGGTGCGCGCGGCCCACGTGTTCGCGATCCGCCAGGCGCGGTTGAAGGCGGCGCTCAAGAAGCTGCGCAAGTCGCTCGAGCCCGACGGCTTCGTCTGGGCGTCGTGGCCGAAGAAGGCCTCCGGGGTCGAGACCGACATCACCGAGGATGCGATCCGCGCGATCGCGCTGCCGATGGGATTCGTCGACGTCAAGGTGTGCGCGGTCACCGAGATCTGGTCGGGGCTGAAGCTCGTGATCCGCAAGAGCGAGCGCACGGGCTGACGCGCCCGCCGCGATTGGGCTAGAATTCAAACACTCGTTTGAATCCGCTCCCGTTCCTCCCATAAAAATGAAGATCCTGGTCCCCGTGAAGCGCGTGGTCGACTTCAACGTGAAGGTTCGCGTGAAGGCCGACCAGAGCGGCGTCGAGCTCGCCAACGTGAAGATGTCGATGAACCCGTTCGACGAGATCTCGGTCGAGGAGGCGTTGAAGCTGAAGGAAGCGGGCAAGGCCACGGAGGTGATCGTGGTGTCCGCCGGGCTCCCCGCCTGCCAGGAGACGCTGCGCACCGCGCTCGCGATGGGCGCCGACCGCGCGATCCTGGTCGAGACCGACGCCGAGCTGCAGCCGCTCGCCGTCGCCAAGCTGCTGAAGGCGGTGGCGGTGAAGGAGGGCGCGGGCCTCGTGATCCTCGGCAAGCAGGCGATCGACGACGACGCCAACCAGACCGGCCAGATGCTCGCGGCCCTCCTCGACTGGCCGCAGGCGACCTTCGCGAGCAAGGTCGAGATCGACGGTGCCGCCGCGCGCGTGACGCGCGAGATCGACGGCGGCCTGGAGACGATCGAGGTGAAGCTGCCGGCGATCGTGACCGTGGATCTGCGCCTCAACACGCCGCGCTATGCGACGCTGCCCAACATCATGAAGGCGAAGAAGAAGCCGCTCGACGTGGTGAAGCCCGCGGATCTCGGCGTCGATGTCGCGCCGCGGCTGAAGACCCTCAAGGTGGTCGAGCCGGGCAAGCGCAAGGGCGGCGTGATGGTGAAGGACGTGGCCGAGCTCGTCGACAAGTTGAAGAACGAGGCGAAGGTGATCTGATGAGCGCCCTCGTCATCGCGGAGCACGACAACACGAGCCTCAAGGGAGGCACGGCGAACGCCGTCGCCGCCGCGGCGAAGATGGGCGGCGATGTGCACCTGCTGGTCGCGGGCACGGGCAGCAAGGCCGCGGCGGAGGCGGGCGCGAAGCTCGCCGGCGTCTCCAAGGTGCTGCACGCCGAGGGGGCCCACTACGCGGGCGGCCTCGCCGAGAACTACGCGGCGCTGATCGTCCCGCTGGCGAAAAGCTACTCGCACATCGTCGCGAGCGCCTCCGCGTTCGGCAAGAACATCCTGCCGCGCGTGGCCGCGCTGCTCGACGTGGCGCAGATCTCGGAGATCTCCGCGGTCGAATCGCCCGATACGTTCGTGCGCCCGATCTACGCGGGCAACGCGTTCGCGACGGTGCAATCCGCCGATGCCGTGAAAGTGGTCACGGTGCGCGCCACCGGCTTCGACGCCGCGCCCGCCACCGGTGCCGCCGCCATCGAGACGCTTGCGCCCGGCCCCGACAAGCAGCAGTCGAAGATTCTTTCGCAGGACCTCACCAAGTCCGCGCGCCCCGAGCTGGGAGGCGCGCGGCGCGTCGTGTCGGGCGGTCGCGGCCTGGCGAGCGGCGAGAACTTCAAGATGCTCGAGGTCCTCGCCGACAAGCTCGGCGCCGCGATCGGTGCGTCGCGCGCGGCGGTCGATTCGGGTTACGTGCCCAACGATTGCCAGGTGGGACAGACCGGGAAGATCGTCGCCCCCGAGCTCTACATCGCGATCGGCATTTCGGGCGCGATCCAGCACCTGGCGGGCATGAAGGACAGCAAGGTGATCGTCGCGATCAACAAGGATCCCGAGGCGCCGATCTTCCAGGTCGCCGACTACGGGCTGGTGGGCGATCTCTTCCAGATCGTGCCCGAGCTCACCGCGAAGATCTGAGCGCCCAAGCCGTGGCCGAATACATCGCCCCCATCAAGGACATGCAGTTCGTGCTGAAGCACGTGGTCGGCCTCGACCAGGTGAACCGGCTGCCGGGGTGGGAGGATGTGACCGACGATGTGGTCGATGCGGTTCTCGAAGAGGCCGGCAAGCTCGCCTCCGAGGTGCTGTCGCCGCTCAACGCGAGCGGCGATCGCACCGGCGCGCGGTGGAAGGATGGCGTCGTCACCACGCCCGCGGGCTTCAAGGAGGCCTACTGGCAATACGTGAACGCGGGCTGGGGCAACGTATTGGCACCGCCGAAGTTCGGCGGGCAGGGGCTGCCGCATATGCTGGCCACGCCGATCGAGGAGATGTGGGGCGCGGCGAACCTCGCGTTCAAGCTCTGCCCGATGCTGAGCCAGGGCGCGATCGAGGCGATCGAGCACGTCGGCCCCGAGTCGCTGCGCCGGATGTTCCTGCCCAACATGGTGTCGGGCAAGTGGACCGGCACGATGAACCTGACCGAGTCCCAGGCCGGCAGCGACCTGTCGCTCGTGCGCACCCGGGCGACTCCGCAGGCCGACGGCACCTACAAGCTCAAGGGCCAGAAGATCTTCATCACCTACGGCGAGCACGACTACACCGAGAACATCGTGCACCTCGTGCTCGCGCGCATCGACGGGGCTCCCGAAGGCGTGAAGGGCATCTCGCTCTTCGCGGTGCCCAAGTTCAACGTGATGCCCGACGGCTCGCTCGGCGCTCGCAACGACGTGAAATGCGTGTCGATCGAGCACAAGCTCGGCATCCATGCGAGCCCCACCGCGGTGATGGCCTACGGCGAAGGCGATGGCGCCGTCGGCTACATCGTCGGCGAGCCGCATCGCGGGCTCGAGTACATGTTCATCATGATGAATGCCGCGCGGCTCTCGGTTGGGCTCGAGGGCGTGGCGGTCGCGGAGCGCGCCTACCAGCGCGCGCGGGATTGGTCGCGCGAGCGCCTGCAGGGCAAGCCCGCCGGCAGCTCGGGGGCGCGCACCGCGCCGATCGTGCAGCATCCCGACGTGAAGCGCATGCTGCTCACGATGAAGTCGGCCACGGAAGCGGCGCGTGCGCTGGCCTACTGGACCTCGTCGCTGCTCGACCGCGCGCGCCGCGATCCCGACGAGGGCGAGCGGCGCAAGTCCCAATCGCTCGTCGACCTGATGATCCCGGTGGTGAAGGGCTGGTCGACCGAGATGGGCATCGAGGTCGCCTCGCTCGGCATCCAGGTCCACGGCGGCATGGGATTCATCGAGGAGACCGGCGCCGCGCAGCACCTTCGCGATGCGCGCATCACCACCATCTACGAAGGCACGACCGGCATCCAGGCGAACGATCTCGTCGGGCGCAAGATGGGCCGCGAGGAGGGGCGCACGGCGCTCGCGTTGATCGCCGAGATGCGCAAGCTCCTTCCCGCGCTCGCCGCCTCGCAGGATGCGAACCTGCGCGGAATCGGCGAGGCGCTCGCCGCGGCCGTCGCGCGGCTCGAGGAAGCGGTGCGCTGGGTCGCGAAGACCTATCCCGCGAATCCCGCCGCGGTCGCGGCCGGATCTTTCTACGTGCTGAAGCTGATGGGCATCACCGTCGGCGGCTGGATGCTCGCGCGCTCGGCCGATGTCGCGTCGCGCCAGCTCGCGGGCGGCGAGGGCGACGCGGAGTTCCTCGCGTCGAAGATCCTCACCGCGCGATTCTATGCGGAGCACATCATGTCGCAGGCGCCCGCGCTCGCCGCGGCGATCACGCGCGGCGCCGACAGCGTGCTCGCGGTGCAGGAGGCGCAACTCTGATTCTGGCGTTGGGGTGCGCGTAAATGGAAGCCTTTTTCGTCTCCACCGGCCTGGTCGCGCTGGCCGAAATCGGAGACAAGACGCAACTGCTCTCCCTCCTGCTCGCCGCGCGCTTTCGCCGGCCGTGGCCGATCGTGGCCGGCATCCTGGTGTCGACATTGCTGAACCACGCGGGCGCCGCGGCGCTCGGCGCGTGGATCACGCACGCGCTCGGGGAATCGCTGATGACGCGTGTGGCCGGCGTCTCGTTCATCGCGATGGCGGCGTGGGCCCTGGTGCCCGACAAGCTCGACGAGGACAAGGCCGCGGCGCGCGCGACGGGCGGGGTATTCCTCACGACGCTGGTGCTCTTCTTCCTCGCGGAGATGGGCGACAAGACCCAGGTCGCGACGATGATGCTGGCGGCGCGCTACCCGGCGTTCTTCCAGGTGATCGCCGGGACGACCTTGGGGATGATGATCGCCAACGTGCCGGTGGTGTTCTTCGGCGAGGCGCTCGCGAAGCGCGTGCCGCTGGGAATCGTGCGCAAGCTCGCCGCGTTGTCGTTCGCGATCCTCGGCGTCGCCGCGCTCGTCGCAGGCTAGCCCGCCAGCGCCTCGCGCTGGATGCGGGCCGGAAGGTCCATCTCGTTGCGGTAGCAGACGTGCGAGCGCCCATCGCCGTGGCTCATCTCCTTGGCGGAGTACATGGCCTTGTCCGCGTCGATGATCACGCCCTCGGTGCCGCTGCCGAAGCGGTACTCGGCCACACCGCAGCTCACGTGGACCACGAGCTCCTGGCCCGGGGCGATCTCGCAGGGGCTGGTCTCGATCGCCTTCACGATGCGGCCCATCACCATCTTGAGCGCGCGGTTGCGATGCAGGCCCACGAGGAACTCGTCGCCGCCCCAGCGCGCCACCCAGTCGCCGCGGCGCGTGTTGAGCTGCAGCAGCGCGGCCACGTGGGAGATGCAGGCATCGCCCGCGCTGTGGCCGAAGCGGTCGTTGATGAGCTTGAATTCGTTGATGTCGAAGAACGCGAGCTGGAAGGATTGCAGGTCGCGCTCGGCACGCGCGACCTCCTCGTTCAGCCGCTTGTCGCCCGCGCGGCGGTTGTAGATCCCGGTGAGGTCGTCGGTGTCGGAGACGCGCTCGAGGCGGCTGATGGTCTCGTGCAGCTGCGTGAGGGTGTACTGCGTGCCTTCCATCAGCTTGCCGGCGTTGTCGGGAAAATGGACCGGCAGGTCGGGCAGGCGGCGGCTGTCGATGTAGCTTCGCAGCGCCTCGGCGGTGAGGTCGATCGGCACGAGCAGCTCGCGCAGGATCCAGAGCGTGCCGAGGAAGCCCATGAAGCACGCCAGCACCAGCGCGGCGAGCACCGGGTACATCGTCTGCCAGTCGGCGCGCGCGACCAGCAGGTAGGCGATGAAGGTGATGAGCGGCAGCATCACGCACACGAACGCCGCGAGCGCGAACTTGCCGTGATAGCTCGCGCGCAGGGGGGCGATCTCGGCGAGCAGGCGGTAGATCGCCATGCGCTCGAGGTTGGCCCGGCCCGGTTGCACCTTGCTCACCAAGTGCGGTTCACCATGCGCTTGTGCCTCCTCGCCCCACTCTAGCACCGCCCGCAGGGGGCCGCATCAACCGATTGGGTTGCGCATCACGCCGATGTTCTCGACCTCGGTCTCGAGCAGGTCGCCGGATTTCATGAATTCCGGCGGAGTGCGCGCGAAACCCACGCCTTCGGGCGTGCCGGTGGAGATGACGTCGCCCGCTTCGAGCGTCTGTCCGGCCGACAGGTCGTGGATCAGGCGCGGCAGCTTGAAGTAGAGGTGCTTCGTGTTCGAGTCCTGCTTGGTCACGCCGTTCACGCGGCAGGTGACGCGCAGGTTGTCCGGATCGATCCCGTCCGCGGTCACGATCCACGGGCCCATCGGGCAACTTCCGTCGAGGCTCTTGCCCTTGTCCCACTGGCCGCCGTGGCGGCGCTGCACGTCGCGCCACGAGACGTCGTTCACCACGGTGTAGCCGAAGATGTGGCTCATCGCATCGGCCTCGGAGATGTCCTTGCCGTCCTTGCCGAGGATCACGCCGAGCTCCACCTCCCAGTCGCATTGCGTCGAGACCTGCGAGTGGAACGGGATGGTATCGAACGGGCCCGTGACCGACGTGGGCGCCTTGCTGAAGAACACCGGCCACTTCGGCAGCTCGCGGTTGTCCTGGAGCTTCTTCGCGCCCTCGTCGAAATGCTCGAGGTAATTCCAGCCGACGCAGAACACGTTCTTCGCCGGGCGCGGGATCGGCGCGTGCAGCCGCACTTCCGCGAGCGCCACGGCGCCGGCGGGCGGCTTGGCCGCGAGCGCGCGCAGGCGCTCGAGCATCGGCGCGCCGCCGCGGATGATGCCGATCATGGTCGAGGTGGCGGCATCGGCGCCGAGCGCCGCGGGGATATCGACCACGCGCTTGTCGTCGATCACCAGACCGGGGCGCGGGGTGCCCGAGGGCAGGGGAGAGTAGGTCACGAGCTTCATTGTTCTTCCTTCACGCTTCGCGGGGAGTGGGAAATCGGGAGTTCGGATTCGGGGTCACGGAAACTATATGCCAAGAGAGGCGAGGGGGTGATCGGCCGCCGCCCAGCGCGGCGCGAAGAACGCCTCCACCGAGGCGCGCGTGACGTCGGCCTGGCGCGGCGGATTCCATTGCGCCCGGTTGTCCTTCTCGACGATCAGCGCGCGGATGCCCTCGATGAAATCGCCCTGCTCGAATGAGCCGCGGATCAGGTTCAACTCCATGCGAAAGCAGTCGGCGAGCGTCATCGTGGCGCCGCGGCGCAGCTGCTCGAGCGTCACCGCGAGCATCGTCGGCGATTTCTTCGCGAGCGCCTCGCGCGTGCGCACCGCCCAGTCGCGATACTCGGCGCGCCGCTCGGTCTCGAGCGATGCGACGATCGCTTCCACGCCCGGCAGCGCGAAGTGCTCGTCGATCGCGGGGCGCAGGCGCTCGATCTCGCCCGGTCCCTGCATGCCCTCGCCCACGTAGAGGTCCGCGAGCCCGCAGTAGATCGCATCGACGTGGCGCAGGTTGGCGCCGGTGAGCCCGAGGTAGATGCCGGTCCGGCCGGGCGCGCGCGACAGGAAATAACTGCCGCCGACATCGGGGAAGAGACCGATCGTGGTCTCCGGCATCGCCATCTTCGTGCGGTCGCCGACGATTCGAAGGCTTGCGCCCTGGGAAAGGCCCATGCCGCCGCCCATCGCGATGCCGTCCATCACCGCGCCGACCGGCTTGGGATAGGTGTGGATGCGATAGTCGAGCGCGTACTCGGCGATGAAGAATTCAAGATAGGCGGGGATCCGCGCCGAGCGCTCGGCGGCGAAGCCCGATCCCATGAAGCCCGCGTGCAGCGCGCGCACGTCGCCACCCGCGCAGAACGCCTTGTTGCCCGCGCCGCGCAGCACCACGGTGCGCACGCCGGGATCCGCCGCCCACTGCTCCAGCCACGCCGCGAGGCCCTGGATCATGCCGAACGACAGGGCGTTGAGCGCCTCGGGGCGGTTCAGGGTGACGGTTGCCACCCCGGAGCGGATCTCGGCGAGCAGCTCGTCGCCGGATGCGCTCAGGTGTTCTTCCATTCGGGCTTGCGCTTGGCGAGGAAGGCTTCGACGCCCTCGGCCGTGTCGGTGAAATCGAACAGATCCATGAAGCGCTCGCGCTCGAGCGACAGCCCGGCGCGGCGCGGAATGCCGTTGCGCGCGTTGTGGATCAGCTGCTTGCAGTACTCGACGGCGCGCGGCGAGAGCGTGGCCACGCGCTCGGCCATCGCGGTCGCGGATTCGAGCCCCTGGCCCTTGTCGACCATCTCCTGCACCAGGCCGATGCGCAGCGCCGTGGGCGCATCGATGCGCTCGTTGGTGAGGATCATGCGCTTCGCCCAGCCTTCGCCGACGAGCCACGGCAGCATCTGCGTGCCGCAGCCCGCGGGCAGCAGCCCCACGGCCGGCTCCGGCAGCGCCATCTGCGCATGCGCCTCGGCGATGCGCACGTCGCAGGCGAGCGTGCATTCGAGCCCGCCGCCCATCGCGTAGCCGTTGATCGCGGCGATGGTCACGAAGCGCGCGTTCATCAGCGCCTCGAACGCGGCGCCGAAGAGCGCGATGAAATGGCGCGCGCGCACCTTGTCGCCCTGGAAGCTCTTGAGATCCGCGCCCGCGGAGAAGAACTTGCCGCCCGCACCGGTGAGCACCGCGGCGTAGACGCCGCGATCGCCGTTGAGCGCCCCGACGAGCGCTTCCATCTCGCGCAGCCCGTCCGGGGTCCAGGTGTTCGCCGGCGGATTGTCGATCGTGATGAAGGCGGTATGGCCCTCGATCCGGTGCGCGATCATGGCTTCATGTACTGCAGGATGATGCTGGAGAAGTCCTTGGCGCCGTTGCCGTCTATCGAGTGCTTCTGGTAGATCTGCTGCGCGATCGCGCCGAGCAGCACCGGGTGCCGGGCGACCTTCGCCGCGTCGGTCGCCAGGGTGAGGTCCTTCAGCATCAGGTCCGCGCCGAATCCTCCGGAGTAGCCGCGCGAGGCGGGAACGTTCTCGAGCACGCCCGGAAACGGGTTGTAGGTGTCGGAGCTCCAGCAGCGGCCGCTCGAGGTGTTCACGATCGCCGCGAACACCTTCGGGTCCATGCCGAGCCCGGCCGCGAGCGTCATGCCCTCGGCGGTCGCGATCATCTCGATCGCGAGCATCATGTTGTTGCAGATCTTCGCGACCTGGCCGTTGCCCGAGCCGCCGCAATGCACGATGTTCTTGCCCATCGACTGCAGGATCGGCTTCGCGGCCTCGAAGTCGTGCGCGTCGCCGCCGACCATGAAGGTGAGCGTTCCGGCCTCGGCTCCGCCCACGCCGCCCGAGACCGGCGCATCGACCATCGGGCACGCCTTCGCCTTCGCGTCCATCGCGACCTCGCGCGCGGTGAGCGGATCGATGGTCGAGCAATCGATCAGCGGCGTGCCCGGCGCGGCACCCGCGAGCACTCCGTACTGGCCGCCGTAGACCGAGCGCACGTGTGGCGACGAAGGCAGCATCGTGATCACGACCTCGACGCCGCGCGCGCAATCGACCGCGGAGGTCGCGACTTCGGCGCCCTTGTCCGCAAGCTTCTTCACCAGCTCGGGCACCACGTCGTAGATCTTGAGCGTGTGGCCGTTCTTCAGCAGGTTGCGGGCCATGGGATTTCCCATGTGGCCCAATCCAATGAAGCCTATTTTCATTTGAGCGAGATCGTCGTGTGGATTCCCGGGCTCGTGGTCGCGTCGTCGAACCACCGCGTCGTCACCGTCTTCACCTGCGTGTAGAACTGGATCACCTGCTTGCCGTAGGGACCGAGGTCGCCGAGCTTCGAGCCGCGCGAGCCGGTGAAGCTGAAGTAGGGCACCGGCACCGGGATCGGCACGTTGATGCCCACCTGCCCCACGTCGATCTCGTTCTGGAACTTGCGCGCCGCCGCGCCCGACTGGGTGAAGATGCCGGTGCCGTTGCCGAAGGGGTTCGCGTTGACGAGCTCGATGGCCTCGTCGAGGGTAGCGACGCTCACCAGGATCAGCACGGGGCCGAAGATCTCCTCGGTGTACACCTTGTGCGTGGGCTTCACGCCCGAGAAGATGGTGGGCGCGATGAAGTTGCCGTTGTCGTAGCCCGCGACCTTCGCGTTGCGCCCGTCGAGCTCGAGCTTGGCACCTTCCTTCACGCCCTGCTCGATCAGGCTCTCGATGCGGGTCTTCGCCTGCTTCGAGATCACCGGCCCCAGGTCCGCGCCTTTCTCGGTGCCCGCGCCCATCTTGAGCGTCCTGGCTTTCGCGACGATGTCGGGGATCCACTCGTTGGCCTCGCCGACCAGCACCGCCACGCTGGTCGCCATGCAGCGCTGGCCCGCGGCGCCGAAGCCCGCGCCGACGAGCGCGTTCAGCGATTGCTCCTTGTTCGCATCCGGCATCACCACCGCGTGGTTCTTCGCGCCCATCATGCATTGCGCGCGCTTGCCGTTCTGGCTGGCGAGCTTGTAGACGTGCTCGCCGACGTGGGTCGAGCCGACGAACGACACCGCTTTGATATCGGGATGCGTGCAGAGCGTATCGACCGCTTCCTTGCCGCCGTGGACGACGTTGAGCACGCCCGCGGGGATGCCGGCCTCGACCGCGAGCTCGGCCAGCGCCATCGGCGTCATCGGGTCCTGCTCCGAGGGCTTGAGCACGAAGGTGTTGCCGCACACGATCGCCATCGGGAACATCCACAGCGGGATCATCGCGGGGAAGTTGAACGGCGTGATGCCGGCGCAGACGCCGATCGGCTGGCGGATGAAGTAGGTGTCGACGCCGCCCGCGACGTTCTCGGCATATTCCCCGAGGGAAAGCGTGCCGATCGAGCAGGCATGCTCGACCACCTCGAGGCCGCGGAAGATGTCGCCTTCGGCATCCGGCAGGGTCTTGCCCTGCTCGGAGGTGAGGATCGCCGCGAGCTTCTTCATGTCGCGGCGGATCAGCTCCTGGAGCTTGAGCATGATGCGGGCGCGTTGCCCGATCGGCACGTTGCGCCAGGTCTTGAACGCTTCGGCCGCCGCCTTCACCGCTTCGCCCACTTCGGCGGCATCGCACATCGGCACGCGGGCCAGCACCTGCTGCGTGGCCGGATTCACGACGTCGCGCCAGGCCTTCGCCTTCGACTCCACGAACTGGCCATTGATGAGGATCTTCACGGTGGGGGGCGCAGCGACCTGCGGATTGGCGGCCATGGTTGTCTCCTCGTGGGACGGCAGTGGGAATTATAGCCTCGCCGCTGCCGGCCTTCTTCCCGTGTTTCGGCCGAAACACGCGCGCTCGGCGGCGAAACCGGCGTGCGACGCGGCGGCGGCGTAATGGCCTCGGGTCCATCGGACTTCGAACTGGGAGACACCATATGGCGATTCGCGTCCTCATCGCAGACGGCCACCGGATAGTCGCGGAGGCGCTGCGCAGCCTCGTCGAAAGCGAGCCCGACATGCACGTCGTGGGTTGCACGGGCGAAGGCGGCGAGACGGTGGAGCGGGTCGAGCACGATCCTCCCGACGTCGTGCTGATGGAATACCGCCTCGCCGAGATGAACGGCATCGATGCGGCGGCGCTGATCCGCCGCCGC
>JANPHA010000414.1:0-6714 GCA_031424255.1 Burkholderiales bacterium
GTCGGGCTTCTCCACCGATTCGTCCGGCGGGATCTCGACCTTCACCTTGTTGATGTCCACCACGGGCACGCCCGCCTTGTACACCAGCGACATCTGCGGAAACGCGATCAGCAGCCCCACCATCACCTGCTGGATCATCACGAACGGGATCGCGCCCCAGTAGATCTGCGTGGTCTTCACCGGCTCCATGACCTTGCCGGTGACCTTGTCCATGTACTGGCGCGCCGGCGCCACGCTGCGCAGATAGAAGAGCGCGAAGCCGAAGGGCGGATGCATGAACGAGGTCTGCATGTTCACGCCGAGCAGCACGCCGAACCAGATGAGGTCGATGCCGAGCTTGTCGGCCACCGGGCCGAGAAGCGGCACGACGATGAACGACAGCTCGAAGAAATCGAGGAAGAACGCGAGCACGAAGACGAGGATGTTCACGACGATGAGGAAGCCGAGCTGCCCGCCGGGAAGGCTGGTGAGCAGGTGCTCGACCCACACGTGGCCGTTCACGCCGTAGAAGGTGAGGCTGAAGACACGCGCGCCGATGAGGATGAATACCACGAAGGTGGAGAGCTTGGCGGTGGTGTCCATCGCCTGGCGCGTGAGCTTGAACGACAGGCGCTGTCGCGCGAGCGCCATGAGGAGGGCGCCGGCCGCACCCATGGCGCCGCCCTCGGTGGGCGTGGCCCAGCCGAGGAAGATGGTGCCCAGCACCAGGAAGATGAGCGCGAGCGGCGGGATCAGCACGAACACCACCTGCGCGGCGAGGCGCGACAGCAGGCCGACCTTGAAGATGCGATCGAGGACCGCGGCGGCGAATGCCAACCCCGCGCCGGCGCCCGCGGCGAGCACCAGGCGCTCGTCGAGCATGGCCTCCGGGAACGCGGGCACGTAGTAGTAGCGATCGAACAACACCGCGGCGATGGTCGCGAGCACCGCGAGCACCACGAACGAGGCGGTGCCGCTCGAGCCGTCGGGCTCCCGCAGGCGGCGCGCTTCGGGCGGCAGCGCCGGCACCCAGCCCGGCTTCACGAACGTCACGCCCAGCGTGTAGAGCGCATAGAGCCCGGCGAGCGCGATGCCGGGGATGAAGGCGCCCGCATACATGTCGCCCACGGACTTGCCGAGCTGGTCCGCCATGATGATCAGCACCAGCGACGGCGGAATGATCTGCGCGAGCGTGCCCGACGCCGCGATCACGCCCGAGGCGAAGCGCCGGTCGTAGCCGTAGCGCAGCATGATCGGCAGCGAGATGAGGCCCATCGAGATCACCGAGGCGGCGACCACGCCGGTCGTCGCCGCGAGCAGCGCGCCCACGAAGATCACCGCGAACGCGAGCCCGCCGCGCAGCGGCCCGAAGAGCTGCCCGATGGTATCGAGCAGGTCCTCGGCCATTCCGCTGCGCTCGAGGATGAGGCCCATGAAGGTGAAGAAGGGCACCGCGAGCAGCGTGTCGTTGGACATCGCGCCCCAGAGCCGCTCCGGCAGCGCCTGGAAGAGCGACGCGTCGAGCAGCCCGAGCTGGATGCCGACGAGGCCGAAGAAGATGCCGTTGGCGGCAAGCGCGAAGGCGACCGGGTAGCCGAGCAGCAGGAAGACGATGAGCGCGGCGAACATGATCGGCGCCATGTTCTGCACCAGGAACGCGGCCATCAGCGCTTGTCCTCGGCGAACTTGCGGATTTCCTCGGCGAGGTCGGCCTCGGCCTGGTGGAAGTCGTGACGCGGCACCGGGTCGGGTCCGTTGCCGGTCACGAAGGCGGCGCGCTTGATGAGCTCGGAGAGGCCCTGCAGGATGAGCAGCGCGAAGCCCACGGGAACCAGCAAACGCGCGGGCCAGATGATGAGCCCGCCGGCGCTGCCGGAAATCTCGTGGTGGGTGAACGTGCGCACGAACACCGGCCAGGAGAGCCACGCGAACGCGGCCGCCATCGGCAGCAGGAAGAACACGGTGCCGAAGATGTCGATCCACGCCTGCGCGCGCGGCGAGAGCCGGCTCGTGAGGACGTCGATGCGCACGTGCTCGTTGCGCTGCAGCGTGTAGCCCGCGCACAGCAGGAACACCGCCGAGAACAGATACCACTGCATCTCGAGCAGCGAGTTCGAGCTGTAGTTGAAGACCTTGCGCACGATGGCGTTGCCGGCGCTGATCAGCACCGCGACCAGCACCAGCCAGTACACCGTGCGTCCCACGCGCTCGTTCAGCGCGTCGATCAGAGCCGCCAGACGAATCAGATGCCTCACGCTGCCTCCCGGATCATGGGAACGATCGCGGACGGATTATAGGCATGGAATAGCAGGGCCATGTACGATGTTGACGAGGGAGCATTCCGCCTTTCCCGCGAACCCAATGACGCTGCAGAACACGACGTTCAAGAGCCCCTTTTGCCTCACGGCCCTCATCCTTTCCGGAGCGCTTGCGCTCGCAAGCCCCGCGGCATGGGCCCAGAACGCGGCCAACGGACAATCGCTCTACAACACCTATTGCGTGAGCTGCCACGGCTTTCCGCCGGCGGCCGGTCCTGACCGCGCGGGCAACAATCCGGCGCTGATCAGCGCCGCGATCGCCGGCAAGGTGCCGGACATGCGCACGCTCTCGTTCCTTTCCAGCGCGAACATCGCCGACATCGCCGCGTGGCTCGGCACGCTTTCCCAATCGGGGCCGCCGATGCCGGCGTTCGACTACACCGACCTGTGGTGGAACGAGGCCGAGTCGGGCTGGGGATTGAACCTGATCCAGCATCCGAGCAACAACATCTTCGGCGTGATGTACACCTATGACACCACGGGCAAGCCCGAGTGGTTCGTGCTTCCGGGCGGCAACTGGAGCACGCCGACCACCTTCATCGGCGCGTGGTTCCGCGTGACCGGCCCCGCATTCAACGGCACATTCAGTCCGAACGCGGTGAACGTGACCCAGGTGGGCAACGCGCAGATCAACTTCACCGATGCCTCCCATGGAACGATCGCCTTCAGCGTGAATGGAACTTCCGTAGTGAAAACGATCTCGCGGCAACCGTTCTGATGCGCGCCTTCCTCGTGGGACTCACGTTGGCCTTTTCGCTCCCCGTGCTCGGAGTCGAGAGCGGCGGACCGATGCCGGACGTCAACCCCGCGCAGCTCGACGACGCCTCGAAGCAGGTCTCGCTTCGCGCGTTCAAGGGAAACGTCGTCTACGTGGATTTCTGGGCCTCGTGGTGCGTGCCCTGCAAGCTGTCGATGCCGACGCTCGATACGCTCTATCGCGACAACCGCGGGCGCGGCCTCGTCGTGGTCGGCATCAACAAGGACACCGCCCCGGCCGAGGCCGAGCGGTTCCTGAAACGCGTGAACGTCACCTTTCCGCTCGCCCGCGACATGAACGACGCCGCCGCGCGCGCCTTCGACGTGAAGGCGATGCCGAGCGGCTACCTGATCGACCGGCGCGGCGTCGTGCGCCATGTGCATCGCGGCTTCACCGCGGAAACCGCGGCGGCGCTGGCGGTGGAGATCGAGGCGCTCCTGAAGGAGCCGTCTTGAGAATCCTCGCGCTGGCGGCGGCCGCGCTCGCCTGCGGCTGCACGACGGTGGCGCCCTACCAGCGCGGCTATCTCGCGCGCCCGGACATGGCGCTCGAGGCGGGCCGCGGCACCGCGATCGCGCTGGAGAAGACCTATTCGGCGAAGGAAGCGGCGAGCGGAGGCGCCTCGGTGGGCGGAGGCGGGTGTGGCTGCAACTAGGAAGGCGGATGGCGCGCTCGCGGCGCTGATGCAGGCCGCGCTCGCCCTCCCCATCCTGCTGGTTCCGGCCAAGGCCGCGAAGGCGGAAGTGGGCGAGATCGGGTTCTCGCTCCTCGGCTACAAGGAACGCGGGCTCATCAAGATCACCGAGCCGATCCTGTGGGGGCGCGCCACGCTGGCCGAGGTGTGGGAAGTCTCCGCGAGCGCCGCCGTGGACATCATCACCGGAGCCTCGCCGCAGGTCGTGACCAACGTCTCCGGGCGGCCGGTGCAGTCGGTCACCGGCGCTTCCATCAGCGACCGCCGGGATACCAGCGACATCAAGGTGACGCGGCGAGTCGGAGACGCCGCGTTCTCGGTATCGCGCGCGGTTTCCGGCGAGAACGACTACCACTCGCACGCCTTCGGCCTGGAAGCGCGGCTCGACCTGAACCAGCGCAACACGACGCTCACCGCGGGATACGGAAAGTCCAACGACCGCGTGGGCTCCTCGACCGACCCGCGCCTGGACCAGCCGCGCGTGGTGAACGAATACATGGCGGGCGTCACCCAGATCCTCTCGCCGCTCGCGCTGGTGCAGAGCACGCTCACCTACACGCGCGGCAAGGGTTGGTACAACGACCCGTACAAGTTCACGCTCTCGTTCTATTCCGATACCGAGCTGCCGGCGTTCTTCCCCGACACGCGGCCCGACCACCGCGACACGCTCGCCTGGTTCACGCGCTACCGGCGGCACTTTCCCGAGGCGGGCGCGACGCTGCAGGCCGAGTACCGCTTCTATCGAGACGACTGGGGAATTCGCGCGCACACGATCGAGGTGGCCTGGCAACGCCCGCTCTCGGATCGCTGGTCGCTGCGCCCGGCGCTGCGCTATTACACGCAGAGCGGCGCGGATTTCTATTCTCCGGTGGTGCCCAAGCCGCAGCCCGTGGTGCTGTCGAGCGACCAGCGGTTAAGCGCTTTCGGCAGCCTCTCGCCGTCGCTACGCGCCATCCTGCGCCTCGACGACGGGCTCACCATCGAGGGCACCGTGGGCTACATCCACAGCGCGGGGTCGCTGCATCTCGGCGGGGCGAAGAACGGGGCGTACGAGACGCTGCGCGCCGGCTACGGCCTGGTCAGCATCGCGCGCTCGTTCTGATTCGCCGATGGCGCTTCACCGCTTCACGTTCCGCGCCATGGCCGCGGAAAACGAGGTGCAGGTCCATGGCCCGGATGCGGGGTTCGCCGCGCATGCGGCCGCGCTCGCCATCGACGAGGTCGCTCGCATCGAGGCGAAATACTCGCGCTACCGTCCCGAGAGCGTGGTCTCGCGCATCAACGCCGCGGCCGGCGGCGATCCCATCGCCATCGACGCGGAGACCTGGAAGCTGCTGGCATTTGCCGACGCGTGCTTCCGGCAGAGCGACGGGTTGTTCGACGCCACCTCGGGCGTATTGCGGCGCGCATGGCGCTTCGACGCGGCGCGCGTGCCGGGCGATGCGGAGCTGGCACCGCTGCTCGCGTTGATCGGCTGGGAGAGGGTCGAGCTGGGGGATGGCCGCGTGCGCCTTCCGCTGCGTGGCATGGAGCTCGATTTCGGCGGCTTCGGCAAGGAGTACGCGGTGGATCGCGCGGCGCTCGTGTTGAAGGAGGCCGGTGCCGGGAGCGCGCTCGTGAATCTCGCGGGCGATCTCGCGATCCTCGGGCCGCAGCCCGATGGAGCGCCGTGGCGCGTCGGAATCCAGAACCCGCGCCGCAAGGAATCGCTGATCGCGACACTGCCGGTGCGCTCGGGGGCGATCGCGACAAGCGGCGATTACGAGCGCTTCGTCGAGGTGGACGGAGTGCGGCATTGCCATGTGCTCGATCCGCGCACGGGGCGCTCCGCGCGGGGATTTCGCTCGGTGACGGTGCATGGCGCGAGCTGCCTCGTGGCGGGGAGTGCCGCGACGATTGCGATGCTCAAGGGCCGCGAGCGAGGGCTCGAATGGCTGCGCGATCTCGGCCTCGCGCACCTGTGCGTGCTCGACGATGGCGGGCTGATCGACGCCTTCGCGCCGGGGGAGTGAGGTCGGCGTGATAAAATTCGCGGTCCTTCAAGGACATCGAACATGTTCGCCGACTCGCAAACGATCTCGACCGCCGATCCCGCCCTGTGGAGCGCCATCCAATCGGAGCTTCGCCGCCAGGAGGAAGGCATCGAGCTGATCGCCTCCGAGAACTATGCGAGCCCCGCGGTCCTCGCCGCGCAGGGCACCGTGCTCACCAACAAGTACGCCGAGGGTTATCCCGGCAAGCGCTACTACGGCGGCTGCGAATTCGTCGACGTGGCCGAGACGCTGGCGATCGAGCGCGTGAAGAAGATCTTCGGTGCCGAGTACGCCAACGTGCAGCCGCATTCGGGCTCGCAGGCGAACCAGGCGGTCTACATGGCGATGCTCAAGCCGGGCGACACGATCCTCGGTATGTCGCTCGCGCACGGGGGTCACCTGACCCACGGAGCGTCGGTGAACATCTCCGGAAAGCTCTATCACGCCGTGGCCTACGGCCTGAATGCGCAAGAGGAGATCGACTACGACCAGGTGAGGGCGCTCGCCGCCGAGCACAAGCCGCGCATGATCGTGGCCGGCGCCTCGGCGTACTCGCTGAAGATCGACTGGCAGAAATTCCGCGAGATCGCCGACGCGGCGGGGGCCTATTTCATGGTCGACATGGCGCACTACGCGGGGCTCGTCGCCGCGGGCATCTATCCCTCGCCGGTCGGCATCGCCGATTTCGTCACCAGCACGACGCACAAGACGCTGCGCGGCCCGCGCGGCGGCATCATCCTCGCCGGCGCGCAGCATGAGAAGGCGCTCAACTCCTCGATCTTCCCGTCGATCCAGGGCGGCCCGCTGATGCACGTGATCGCCGCCAAGGCGATGGCGTTCCAGGAAGCGCTGCAGCCGGAGTTCAAGGCGTACCAGCAGCAGGTGCTCGACAACGCGAAGGTCATGGCCGAGACGCTTGCAGGGCGCGGGCTG
>JANPHA010000415.1:0-11464 GCA_031424255.1 Burkholderiales bacterium
CATTGGAGCGACCGGGTCGCGCACGTGCTGCTGGTCGCGGCCGGGCTGTTCCTCGTGGTGTTCCTGCTCGCACCGCTGGCCACGATCCTCGCGAAGAGCGTGCAGGACCGTGCCGGCGAGTGGGTCGGCCTGGCCAACTTCGCGGAGTACTTCCACACACCCGCGCTCTCGCGCTCGATCTGGAACAGCCTCTGGGTGTCGACGCTGGTGACACTCCTGACCATTCCGCTCGCGTTCACGTTCGCCTATGGGCTCATGCGCAGCCGCATGCGCTTCAAGGCGCTGCTGCGCAGCGTGGCGCTGGTGCCGATCCTCGCGCCCTCGCTGCTCGCCGCGATCTCGTTCATCTTCTGGTTCGGCAACCAGGGCGTGCTGAAGGCGCTGATGGGCGACACCCAGATCTACGGCGCTCCCGGCATCGTGATCTCGCTCGTGTTCGCGACCTTTCCGCACGCGCTGATGATCCTGGTGACGGCACTCTCGCTCACCGATGCGCGGCTCTACGAGGCCGCCGACGCGCTCGGCACCGCGGCGCCGCGCAAGTTCTGGACGATCACGCTGCCGGGCGCCAGGTACGGCGTGATCAGCGCGGCGATGGTGGTGTTCACCTACGCGATCAGCGACTTCGGCATCCCCAAGGTGATCGGCGGCAACTTCAACATGCTCGCCACCGACATCTTCAAGCTCGTGATCGGCCAGCAGGATTTCGCCAAGGGGGCGGTGGTCGCGATCATCCTCCTGCTGCCGGTGGCCGTGACCTACGTGGTGGACGCGCGGGTGCAGAGGAAGCAGTCGGCGCTGCTGTCCGCGCGCTCGGTGCCGTACGTGCCCCAGGCTTCCCCCGCGTTCGACTGGGCAATGACCGCCTATTGCACGCTCGTCGCGCTGGTTTTTCTCGCGATCCTCGGCATGGCGGTCTACGCCTCGTTCGTGAAGTTCTGGCCGTACAACTTCTCGATGTCGCTCGACCATTACCGGATGGGGCTGGTGGAGGCGGGCATCTTCTCCGCCTACGTGAACAGCGTCACGCTGGGCTTCTGGGTGGCGACGCTCGGAGCCGCCTTCATCTTCTTCACCGCGTACCTGCTCGAGAAGACCCGCGGCCTCGACGCCTGGCGCGGCTTCGTGCGATTGATGGCGGTGCTGCCGATGGGCGTGCCGGGCATGGTGCTCGGCCTGGGATATATCTTCTTCTTCGTGGTGGAGTCGAACCCGCTGCATTTCCTCTACGGCACGATGGCGATCCTGGTGGTGAACACCATGGTCCATTACTACACCTCGTCGCACCTGACGGCGTTGACCGCGCTGAAGCAGATCGACAACGAGTTCGAGTCGGTGTCGGCGTCGCTCAAGGTGCCGTTCTGGCGCACGTTGTTTCGCGTTACGGTGCCGGTGTGCCTGCCGACGATGCTCGATGTCAGCCGCTACCTCTTCGTGAACGCGATGACGACGGTCTCGGCGGTGGTGTTCCTGTACTCGCCTCGCACCACGCTCGCCTCGGTGGCGATCGTGAACCTCGACGAGGCGGGCGACATCGGCGCGGCGGCGGCGATGGCGACGCTGATCGTCGCCACTTCGGCCACGGTATGCGTGGTCTACTATTTCCTGCAGGTGTGGCTCGATCGCCGCACCCAGGCGTGGAGGGCATGACACCATGATTCGAGGCAACGATCCGATCCTGCTGACACCGGGTCCGCTCACCACTTCGCTCGCCACCAAGCAGGCGATGCTGCGCGACTGGGGCTCGTGGGATGCGGCCTTCAACGCGATCACCGCGTCCATCTGCAGGGACATGGTCGAGGTCGTCAACGGCGCGAACACCCACGCCTGCGTGCCGCTGCAGGGCAGCGGGACCTTTTCCGTGGAGGCGGCGCTCGCGAACCTGGTGCCCCGCGACGGCAAGGTGCTGGTGCCGCAGAACGGCGCCTATTGCCAGCGGATCGTGAAGATCCTGAAATACCTCGGGCGCGCGTATTCGACCATCGACCTGCCTGAGGACCGCCATCCCACCGCGGCCATGATCGAGGGCGCGTTCGCGGTCGACAAGGCGATCACGCACGTGGCGCAGGTGCATTGCGAGACCGGCACGGGAATCCTCAATCCCCTGCCCGAGATCGCCGCGGCGTGCGCGCGCCACCGCAAGGCCTTGATCGTCGATGCGATGAGCTCGTTCGGCGCGATCGACATCGACGTGACGCGCTACCCGGTCGAGGCGGTCGTGGCCGCCTCGGGCAAATGCATCGAGGGCGTGCCCGGGATCGGCTTCGTGATCGCGCGCCAGGCGGCGCTGGAAAAGTGCCAGGGCAATTCGCATTCGCTCGCGCTGGACCTGCACGACCAGTGGACCTACATGCAGAAGACCACGCAGTGGCGCTTCACGCCGCCGACCCACGTGGTCGCGGCATTCCGCGCGGCGCTCGACCAGTTCCTGGCGGAGGGCGGCACCGGGGCGCGCGGCGCGCGCTACCAGGACAATTGCGACACGCTGATCGACGCGATGGCGGCGCTCGGCTTCAAGCCGTTCCTGCCGCGGGCGATCCAGGCGCCGGTGATCGTCACCTTCCACGCCCCCGGCGATCCGAACTACTCGTTCAAGCCGTTCTACGAGAAGGTGCGCTCGCGCGGCTACATCCTCTACCCGGGAAAGCTCACCCAGCTCGAGACGTTCCGCGTGGGCTGCATCGGCGCGATCGACGCGAACGAGATGCGCAACGTCGCCTCCGCGATCGCCGAGACGCTGAAGGAGATGGGTGTCAAGCAGGTGGCCCCGGCGAAGACGCCAGCGCTCGCCCGGGCCTAGAGCGGCGTCAGCGCTTGAACCAGAACCACCACAATCCGAACATCGCGAGGCCCACGAGAGCCACGTAGAACGCCCTGAAGCCCTCGAGGAACGAGGTGCCCGGGATTCCCGACCAGACCGCGACGTCGATGGAGTCGAGCTTCATGTTGTCCACCTTCACCAATCCGAGCACCACCGAGGAAGTGCGGTTCTGCTTGAAGGTGGTCGGCGTCGCGACCGCGGTCATCGTGAGCCGCTGCCCGGCCTTCACGGCCGATCTGGTGAGCCCCGGCAGCACATTCAGGCGCGCGCCGTCCTCGAGCTGCCAGCCGGCCTGCCACAGCGACACCGCGTCGCCATCGGCGATTGCCGTGGCCGCGAGGGTCACGACGATGTTGTAGGGGTTGGCGGTGTTGCTCAGCTCGACCTCGGGGCTTCGCCAGGTCTCGGTATCCGCGAGCAGCGCGTTCATCGCGACCGACTCTCCCTTCACCGGCGCGCTCGGCTTGAACTCCTCCATCTTCACCAGGGTGGACGCCGGCACCCGATATTCGGCGACCAGCTTCTTGCCGTACTTCTTGCCCTCGGCCAGGACGTCGCCGGAAGCGGGGATGAAAAGCAGCAGCAGCGCGCACAGCGGCAAACGCAAGGTCATGGCGTGGTCTCGATGATGTAGCGATGGATGACCTCCCCGCGCTCGGGGAGGAACGCCTGCGAGCGGAGCTCGCCGCCGCAGGATACGATCGTGCGCACCGATCCGGTATTGCTTCTCGAGCAGGTGAGCAGCACTTGCGCCAACCCCAGTTCGCGCGCCCGGCCGCAGGTGCGCCGCAGGATCTCGACCGCATGGCCGCGGCGCCGCGCGCTCGGGCGGATGCCGTAGCCGATGTTGCCGCCCTCCACGCGCAGCGAATCGGTGAGCGCGTGGCGCAGGTTCGACACGCCGACCACCTCGGAGCCGCGCACGAGCCAGTAGGTCGAGTGGGGCACGAAGCCTTTGGGAAGTCCCTCGCCGCGCTCGCAGGCGGTGATCGTGGCGAGGTAGGCGCGGAAATCGTCGTGCGGAAATTCGAGCGGAAACGGGATCAGGCGCTCGCCGCGATCCTTGAACTCGCGCACCAGGCCGCGATAGGAATCCCGCAGGCGTGCGTGGGGCTTCACCAGCTGCAGCGTCTCCTTCATGCCGCGCATTGTAGAGCGATCCTCTCCCCCAAGGGGGAGGGAGAAGGGCATCAACGTTCTCCCGGCTTCCTCGCGGGCAGGGTCTTCAGGTACGCATGCATCGCGGTCAAGTCGATGTCGTTCAGGTTGCGCAGCGCCGCGAAGGGCATCACCTTGCTCACTTCGCTGCCGTCGGGACGCTTGCCGGTGCGCATCATCGCGATGAATTTCTCCGCGTCGTCGTAGCGTCCCATCACGCCCGCCTCGCCGGGCGTGAGGTTGGCCGCGGGCGGCCAGTCGGGCGGCGCGGCGGGAATCGGCCCGCCGGAGAGGCTCGCGCCGTGGCAACCCACGCACATGCTGGCGACATAACCGCCGTACTCGACGCTCGCGGCGACCGGGACCGGTTGCGACGGCAGCTTGCGGTGGTCGATCTTGTCCGCCGCGTCGCGCACCAGTCCCGCTCCGTAGAGCGCCTTCACGATCAGGGGCAGGCGTATCACCGCGCCTTCGCCCGCGACCGGGGGAAGGGCGCGGACATAGGCGACGAGCGCGGCGAAATCGGCGTCGGTGAGGCGGTTGTAGTCCTCGCTCGGCATCGCGAGCAGCGCATGGCCCGCGGGGCTCACGCCGTGGCGGATCGCGCGCACCCAGTCGGCCTCGGTGTAGTTGCGCACCACGCTGCCCGGGCCGTTGCTGATGTTGGGCGCGCGCACGTACATGCCCTCGGGCTCGTCGATGAAGGCGATGCCGTGGCCGTCGGGACCGTGGCATTCGCCGCAAGCGCGCGTCTCGAACAGGTACTTGCCGAGCTTGAGCGCCGCGGCGTCCCGGGCGAACGGCACCGGGACTACTTTTACCTCCACGGTGCGCGCGAGCTTGCGCTCGCCCCGCCACACCGCGGCCGCGAACGCGGCGACGGCGATCGCAACCAGGACGACGGCCAGGCCGCCCGCGACTTTCAACGCTTTCTTCACCGGATCACTCATTGGGAACGCGCAGCAGGATAGCATCGCGCCATGGCCACGCACCCTTTCGACCTTCCACCCTCGCCCTGGGTGCAGCGATGGGCCGCCCTGATCCGGCCCGGCGGCGCCGTGCTCGACCTCGCCTGCGGCGCGGGGCGCCATGCGCGGCTGCTCGCGCGCCTCGGCTTCGAGGTCGACGCCGTCGACCGGGATCCCGCGCTGTTCACCGATCCGCCCGCCCGCGTCACTCTGCTCGGCGCCGACCTCGAGGGCGCGCCCTGGCCGTACGAGGCACGGCGCTTCGACGCCATCGTGGTCACCAATTATCTCCATCGGCCGCTGCTGCCGCTGCTGCTGCGCTCGCTCGAGCCGGGCGGCTTGCTGATCTACGAGACCTTCGCGCGCGGCAACGAGCGCTTCGGGAAACCCTCGAATCCCGATTTCCTCCTCGCTCCCGGCGAGTTGCTCGAAGCGGTGCGCGGAAAGCTGCGGGTCATCGCCTACGAGGACCGGGTCGTCGAGGAACCCAAGCCCGCCGCCCTGCAGCGCATCTGCGCAAGGCAGGAATAGGGACGCAAGGTAGGTTAAAATCGCTGTTTTTCGACGCCCACGAATCGTGTCCCGACCGCTTTCCGGAAGTATCGTCGCGATCGTCACTCCCATGACGGCCGATGGCGCGCTCGATCTGGCGCGCCTGAAGTCGCTCATCGACTGGCACGTGGCCGAGGGCACCGACGGCGTGGTGATCGTCGGCACCACGGGCGAATCGCCCACGGTGGATGTCTCCGAGCATTGCCGGCTGATCGAATCGGCGATCGAGTTCGCGGCCGGGCGCATCCCGGTGGTCGCGGGCGCGGGCGGCAACTCCACGAAGGAGGCGATCGAGCTCACCCAATTCGCGGCGCGCGCGGGCGCCGACTACGTGCTCTCCGTGGTGCCCTACTACAACAAGCCGATGCAGGAAGGGCTCTACCGCCATTTCAAGGCGATCGCCGAGGAATCGGACATCCCGGTGATCCTCTACAACGTCCCGTCGCGCACCGTGGCCGATTTGCACAACGACACCGTGGTGCGCCTCTGCGAAGTGAAGAACATCGTCGGCATCAAGGAATCCACGTCGAGCATCGAGCGCATCACCGATCTCATGATGCGCGTGCCCAAGGGCTTCCTCGTGTTCAGCGGCAACGACGATTCGGCGCTCGCCTACATCCAGCTCGGCGGCGACGGCGTGATCTCGGTGACCGCGAACGTGGCCCCGCGCCTGATGCACGAGATGTGCGCGGCGGCGAAGAAGGGCGATGCCGCGCGCGCGATCGGGATCAACAACCGCCTGCTCGGGCTGCACAAGAACCTGTTCGTCGAGACCAATCCCATTCCGGTGAAATGGGCGCTGCATCGCATGGGCCGCATCGCGGAAGGCATCCGCCTGCCGCTCACGCCGCTCGCCCCCCGGCACCACGAGACGGTCGCTTCCGCGTTGCGCGGGGCCGGCTGCATCAACTGAGAAGAAGGACCGAAACCCCATGACGCTTTTCCGCCTCGCACTTCCCGCCGCCGCGATGCTGTTGATCGCCGGCTGCTCCGGCTTCGGCCTCAAGTCGACCGAATACAAGGGCGCGCAGGCGCGCGCGGCCCAACCCCTCGAGGTCCCGCCGGAGCTCACCGCTCCCACGATGGACGATCGCTATGCGATTCCCGATCCGCGCTCGCAAACCACGTACTCGGCGTATAGCGCGCGCAACACCGGCCCCGGCAACACCACCGCGGCGCCGAGCGGCCCTTCCCCGGTGCTTCCCCGGATCGAGGGCGCGCGCATGGAGCGCGGCGGCGACCAGCGCTGGCTGGTGGTCAAGGGCGAGCCCGACAAGGTCTGGCCGGTGATCCGCGAGTTCTGGGTCGAGGCGGGATATCCGCTGGTGCGCGAGGATCCGGCGGTGGGCATCATGGAAACCGAGTGGTACGAGGACCGCGCGCGCATTCCCCAGGACATCGTGCGGCGCACGGTCGGGCGCGTGCTCGAAGGCATCTACTCCACTCCCCGCCGCGACAAGTTCCGCACGCGCCTCGAGAAGGGCTCGGAGCCCGGCACCACCGAGGTGTTCGTGAGCAACCGCGCGATGGAAGAGGTCTACACCAACGCGAACCAGGACCGCACGATGTGGCAGCCGCTCAAGTCCGACCGCGAGCTCGAAGCCGAGATGCTCTCGCGCATGCTGGTGAAGATGGGCGCCGACCAGGTCAAGGTCGCGAGCGCCACGCGCGCCGCGACGCCGACTCCGGGAGCGCGCGTCGTGCCCGGCGCCGCCCCCGCGGTTGCGACCGCCAACAACGCGGTGCTGGAAAACTCCGGCGCCGGCCCGCTTGTCGTGAACGACAGCTTCGACCGTGCCTGGCGCCGCGTCGGCCTGGCGCTCGATCGCGTCGGCTTCACCGTCGAGGATCGCGATCGCTCGAAGGGCATCTTCTTCGTGCGCTACATCGATCCGGAGGTCGACGTGAAGACAGGCGACAAGGGCGGCTTCCTCGACAAGCTCGCGTTCTGGAAGTCCGCGCCGAAAACCGCGCAGCCCCAGTACCGCATCCACGTGAGCGATGCCGGCGCCGCGATGTCGCAGGTGCAGGTGCAGGATTCCAAGGGCACGCCGGAGACGAGCTCCACCGGCAAGAAGATTCTCGGGTTGCTCTACGACCAGCTGAAATAGTGGCGCTGCGCTTCACCTCGCTCGGCAGCGGGAGCTCGGGCAACGCGCTGGTGGTGGAGTGCGGCGAGACCCGCGTGATGATGGACAACGGCTTCACGCTGATCGCGACCCAGGAAAGGCTCGCGCGCGCGGGCCTCGCCCCGTCGGACATCGACGGGATCTGCGTGACCCACGAGCACGACGACCATCTCGGAGGCGTGGCGCGCTTCGCCAAGCGCTACGCCATCCCGGTGTATCTCACGCGCGGCACGGCGCAGTGGCTGCCGGAGGATTTTCCCGCCGTGCTGGTGCGCTTCATCGATTCGCACCGGCCGTTCGCGATCGACGCCGTGCTGGTCGATCCTTTCCCGGTGCCGCACGACGCGCGCGAGCCGGTGCAATACGTCTTCTCGGACGGCGCATCGCGGCTCGGCGTGCTGACCGACCTCGGAACTCCCACCTCGCACGTGCAGCAGAAGCTCTCCGGCTGCCATGCGCTGGTGATCGAATGCAACCACGATCTCGCGATGCTGATGGGTGGGCCCTATCCGGTGAGCCTCAAGCATCGCGTCTCCGGGCGTTTCGGCCATCTCGACAACGCGGCCGCCGGCCACCTGGTGGAGAGCCTCGATCTGTCGCACCTGAAGCACCTGATCGCCGCGCATCTGTCGCGGCAGAACAACACGCCCGCGCTCGCGGTCGCGGCTTTGTGCGCCGCGGCCGGATGCGAACCGGAGTGGATCGGCGTCGCGGGACAGGATCACGGCTTCGACTGGCGCGACGTCTGATGTTCCCCTCTCCCCGGCCCTCGTCCCCAGGCAGAGGGAAATGAAAAAGCCGGCCCTCGGGCCGGCTTTCTTGCGGCGGGAAACGATTACTTCTTCGTTTCGGTGGTGGTCGTGGTGGTGCTGGTCGACGGCGTGGTCACGGTGCCCGACGGCGTGTAGGTCGTTGTGGACGACGGCGTGGTGGTCGTCGAGGACTGGGTCGTCGTGGTGCCGGTGGCGGGCGCGGCGGCCGGGGCCTCGGCGGGTTTCGGCTGCTCCACCTTCACTTCGACTTTGGAGGGGACGGGAGCGGTTTCGGTCTTCTGGCATGCGACCGCGAAGACGGCGGCGAGAGCGAGCAGGAGATAGGTTTTCATCGTTGGTTCCTTCGATCGGTGTGGTTTTTGGTCAAGGGCGCGGAGGGCGGCTCGGGTTGCTGCGGTGCAACGATCGGCAGTTCCCGATCCGGCCAGCCCGGGATTGTAGCCGAATCGGGCGGGCCTTCAAAGCCCCAGCGTCGTCGCAGACACCGCGGGCTCGGAAAGATCCCAGATCTCGTCGAAGCGCTGCGCGATCGGCAGCACCTCCGCCGGCGAGTGCAGTGCAACAATCGCGCGCGGTTGCTCGAAGTGCAGCTGGTGCCACATGCTGTGGTCGTCGGCGAGCACGAACGGATCGGCCGCGTTGCGCGCCTGCGCGATGGTGCGATGGATTTCGATCGACATCGGGAACTGGCGCAGCAGCGCCAGCAGGCGCGGGCACTCGCGCTCGAGCGCGTCGGTCTCGTGCAGCGCGATCAGGATGCGGTGCGCGCGTCCCGCGACGAGGAAGTGGCGCAGCCTCTCGGTGCGCGCCGGCGTGTTGAAACCGCGGTTGCCGAGCGAGATGTCGAAGATGCGCAACGTGCGTTGCGCGGCCGCCACGACCTCGTCGATCGCGGCGAGCGAATCGGCGATGCCGAATATCGGCCGGTAGCTCGGTTGGGGCGCTGCGCTCGTATCGCTCATCGCGTTTCCTCCTCCAGCTGCACGAAGCCCTGCAGGTACCAGGCGTGCGCAAGGTCCCAGAAGGCCGTGGGTGCATCGACCGGTGGCGCGAGGCGGCGCGCATCCGCGAAGCGCCTCAGCGTCACGCGCGCCGCGGCCGGCGCCTCCAGCGGCTCGCCGTTCAGGAAGAATATCGTGCCAGAAAAAAGCAGGCGCGAGCGCGAGTCGAGCGCAAGCCCCGACTTCGCCGCGCGCTCCTCGAATTGGCGCCGGGTGAGCGGGCCGCGCGGAGCGCTGAAGAACACGTGGCCCTTGGGCTCGGTGAGGAAACGCCCGGCGAACTCGCGCACGTCCGAGGACGTCCAGCGGATGCCTTCGAGGACCTGCTCCACGTGTCCAGCGAGAACCGCGGGAATTTCCGCGGGATGCGTGGCCGGCTCCTCGCCCGGATCGCGGTATTGTCCCTGGGGGTCGAGCTTCTCGTGGAGGAAGTCGAGGAACGACGCCACCAGCTCGCGATCGGTGGGAGCGCGGAAGCCGATCGACCAGGTAAGGCATTCCGACTCCGCGACACCGTGGTGTGCAACGCCCGGCGGCAGGTAGAGCATGTCGCCGGCATCGAGCACCCACTCCTCGCCGGGGACGAAACGCTCGAGGATCCGCAGGTCGAGGCCGGGAACGAACGCATGGTCCTTCTGGGAGGAGATCTGCCAGCGCCGCCGCCCCTGGCCCTGCAGCAGGAACACGTCGTAGGAATCGACGTGCGGCCCGACACCGCCGCCGGGCACCGCGTAGCTCACCATCACGTCGTCGATGCGGGCGTGCGGGATGAAGTCGAAGCAGGCGAGCAGCGCATCGGCGCGGCGCGAGAAATGGTTGGTGTCCTGCACCAGGACGGTCCAACCGCGGCGTGGAAGTTGCTTGAATCGCGAGGAAGGAAACGGACCATGCTCGAGGCTCCACGAGGATCCGCGGTGGCGAACCAGGCGCGATGTCGTGTCGGGCGAGGTGGCGAGCGCAAGCACCTCGCGCGTGGAGAGCGGGTCGGAGAAGTCGGGAAACGCGCCGCGCACGAGCAGCGGCTTGCGTTGCCAATGCTCGCGCATGAAGGCGGGCGCGTCCAGGCCAGCGAGGTTCTTGCGGGTCATGAAAATGGGCTAGAATCGATTCGACTGTCGAGCGATAGCGGGTGCCATGCTACACGTTGGTGAACCAGCACCGTCATTCACGCTTCCCGATTCCAGCATGGAGATGATGGATCTCTCCAGCTACCGGGGGAAGAAGAACGTCGTCCTCTATTTCTATCCGAAGGACGGCACGCCCGGCTGCACCATCCAGGCGATCGGTTTCAGCGACCGCGAGAACGAGTTCCACAAGCTCGACACGATCGTCTTCGG
This sequence comes from Burkholderiales bacterium, assembly GCA_031424255.1. GTDB lineage: Bacteria > Pseudomonadota > Gammaproteobacteria > Burkholderiales > Usitatibacteraceae > Usitatibacter. The sequence continues at coordinate 10,740 of JANPHA010000415.1, forward strand.
CGTTTCGAAGGACGATGTGCTTTCCCACCAGGCGTTCCGCGACGAGCACGGGCTCACGGTGAACCTGCTCGCGGATACCGAGGAAGAGGTGAGCCGGTTGTACGAGGTGATCCAGGAAAAGATCGTCGACGGGCACCCGAAGTCGTGCCTGCTGCGCTCGACCTTCATCATCGACAAGAAGGGTGTGGTGCGGCACATCCTGAACGACGTGAACCCGCGCGCGCACGTGAACGAGGTACTGAAGGTCTGCAAAGCATTGGACGGCCATGCGAATTGAGAAGGACAAGGTGGTCACCCTCGACTACCAGCTGCAGAACGCCGACGGCGAATCGCTCGAGGAAGACGGCGCGCAGGTGGCTTACCTGCACGGCGGCTACGACGGCATCTTCCCGAAGGTCGAAGAGGCGCTCGACGGCAAGGAGGTCGGCCACGAGGTGAACGTCACGCTCGAGCCGGAGGATGCGTTCGGCGAGCGCGACGAGGAGCTGCACCGACAGGCCGTGCTCGTCGCGAAACGCCTGGTGCGACAGCACATCGTCGCGCGAAACGCCGAAGACCACAGTATCGAGCCGGTCGAATTCGGCCTCGCGGTCGCTGAAGCCGATCGCCTGGATGGTGCACCCGGGCGTGCCGTCCTTCGGGTAGAAATAAAGGACGACGTTTCTCTTTCCCCGGTAGCTGGAGAGATCCATCATCTCCATGCTGGCGTCGGGGAGCTGGAATGA
>JANPHA010000416.1:0-15458 GCA_031424255.1 Burkholderiales bacterium
CGCGCCCACGCCCGTGGCCGAGGTCACGAGCGTCGGCAGGTCCTGGCCCGGGACGTCGAGCGCGGCCAGGTTCGTGGCGACCGGATCGATCCATGTCGTGCGCCACACGGCAAAGAGCCCCTTCAGCGTCATGTATGCCGCGATGCCGAGGAAGAAGAAGACGACCAGCGACTTGAGATTGCCGCCGCCGAGGCGCACCAGCGTCTTGCTGCCGCAGCCCGAGCCGAGCGTCATGCCGACGCCGAACAGGAAGCCGCCGAGAATGTACGAGAGCCACGTGACGTTGGGACGCACGTAGAACGATTTCGACAGGTCGATCAGGCCGGCGAGCTGCAGCGCGTGCGTGCCGACGATCGCTACCGCGATCGCGAGGAGCCACATGCGCATCCGGCCCCAGCTGCCCATGTTCACCACGTCGGAGACGGCTCCCATCGTGCAGAAGTTGGTGCGATTGGCCACCGCGCCGAAGATGAAAGCGAGGACGAATCCCCCGGCTGCGACCAGGGCGCCCAGATTCGAGGTGCTGCTCACGAAACCTCCGCGGGTACGAGGCCGCTATTCTAGCCCGCCGCACTCCCGCGGCCCGCATGGGCCGGAGCGATCGGCTGGTAGCGCGTCGGATCCGCGAGCCCCGCGCGGGCAAAACCCGCGCTGCGCAGGCGGCATGCGTCGCAATGGGAGCACGCCCTGCCCGCCATGTCGGCGTTGTAGCACGACACGGTGAGCGCGAAGTCGACGCCGAGCTCGTGGCCGCGGCGCACGATCTCGGCCTTGTTCATGCCGATGATCGGCGCCTCGATCGCGACCGGGGAGCCTTCCACCGCGCGCCGGGTCGCGAGATTCGCGAGCGTCTCGAACGCCGCGATGAATTCCGGGCGGCAATCGGGATAGCCCGAGTAGTCGACCGCGTTCGCCCCGGTGAAGATCGCCCCGGAATCGGTCACCTCGGCGTGCGCGAGCGCCAGCGCGAGGAAGATCGTGTTGCGCGCCGGAACGTAGGTGACGGGAATGCCCGGCGTCGCCGACAGCGGCACGTCGATCGAGGGATCGGTGAGCGCGGAGCCGCCGAAGATGCCCAGGTCGAGGGCCACGGTGCGATGCTCGACCGCGCCGAGCGAGCGCGCGACCTGCGCCGCGGCCGCCAGCTCGGAGCGATGGCGCTGCCCGTAGTCCACCGAAAGCGCGTGGCATTTCCAGCCGGCTTGCACCGCCATCGCGAGCACGGTGGCCGAATCGAGCCCGCCGGAAAGCAGGACGACCGCGGATTTCACCGCCGGCGCATGCCCGCGCGGCCTCTAGCGGGCGCGCAGCGAGGCGAGGCGCGTGCGCGCCTTGCCCGCGGCTTCGGAGAGCGGGTAGCGCGCGATGATGTCCTCGAGCGTGTTGCGCGCGCTGCCGTTGTCGCCCTGCTCGGCCTGGATCGCGGCAATCGCGAGCATCGCGTCCGGCGCTTTCGCCGACTGCGGGTACTTGCTGAGCAGCTCGTTCTGCGTGGCCATCGCGCGACCGTAGTCCTTGATGTTGGCGTAGCTGATGCCGATCCAGTAGTTGGCGTTGGCCGCGAGCTGGCTCGTCGGATAGTCCTTCACGAATGCGCGGAACGCGTCGATCGCGGAAGGAAAATCGTTGCGCCGGAACAGGTTCGAAGCGGCATCGTAGGCCTTCACTTCGCGCGACTGGTCTTCCTTCGTCGGAACCTTCGGCGCCGCGGCGCTCGACGCGGCCAGCGCGGGCGGAACGGAGCCGGGCTCGGGACCCGGAGCGGCGCTCGCCGCAGGAGCGGCGCTTCCCGCCGCCGGGGACGACGCGGCGCCCCCACCCTCGAGGCGCTTCAGCCGCGAATCGAGATCGAGGTAGAAGTCGCGCTGGCGCTTCTGGATCTGCTGGTTGTCGTTGGCGAGGATCTCGAGCTGGCCGCGAAGCTGCGCGAGCTCCGCGTTCAGGTGGTCGAGGCTGCGCAACAACTCGACCACGCCGATGTTGCGAATCTGCTCCTCGAGCTTCGCGATGCGCGCCTCGTTGTCCTTGCCCTGCTGCGCGAGCTCCTGGCGCAGCGAGTCGATGCGCCGCCGCGCCTCGTCGTCGTCGAAGAGTCCCGCGTGCGCCGTGCCCGCGAGCAGCAGCGCGAGCGCGAAGCCGCGCGCGAACGCTCGGGCAACCGCCCTACTCACCCGCGTAGCGGATGTCGGCACGGCGGTTCTGCGCCCATGCGGCCTCGTCGTGGCCGCTGGCGGCCGGCTTCTCTTCGCCGTAGCTGGTGGTTTCGATGCGGCCGTCGCTCACGCCCAGCACGGTCATCACTTTCTTGACGGCCTCGGCGCGGCGCTGGCCGAGCGCCAGGTTGTATTCGCGGCTGCCGCGCTCGTCGCAATTGCCCTCGATGCGGATGCGCGAATCACGCTTGTCGGTGAGATAGCGCGAATGCGCCTGCACCAGCCCGCGGTACTCGTCCTTCACCGCGTTCGAGTCGAAGTCGAAATAGACGCTGCGCTTCGACAGGATGTTGGCCGGATCGCGCAGCGGATTGCCGGCGATGTTGGGATTGGTCTGGGGCATCGTCTGCGTGTTGGCCGAAGGCGGCGGCGTGGCCGGGACCGCGCTACCCGAGCGATCGGCGACGGGCGTGTCCTTCTTGTCGGTGCTGGCGCATCCGGCGGCGAGCGCGGCCGCTACGAGACAGAGTGCGATGTGCTTCATGAAAATTCTCCTGGCTGTGATGGATGAGAGTCGAGCAGCGGGATCGTCGCCCCGCTCAATTGGTCGGCATCGGGCCCCATGCGGGATCCTGCACATCGCCGGCGGCCGATGTCAGCCGCTGGCGAACACGCCCGTCGCCGGAGACGGCGGCCAGCTGGCCGCGCCCCCCCACCTGCGCCTCGTAGAGCACCATTTTACCGTTGGGTGCGAAAGTCGGTGAATCGTCGAGCGTGCCGTCGGTGAGCACCTGGATCTGGCCGGTCGCGAGCTCGAGCGTCGCGATCCGGTAGCGGCCGCCATCGCGCTGCACGAACGCGAGGAAGCGCCCGTCGGGGCTGTAGCGCGGACCGACGTTGTAGCTGCCCTCGAACGTGATGCGCTGCGCCGCTCCGCCCGCGGCCGGCATCTTGTAGATCTGCGGCGAGCCGCCGCGATCGGAGGTGAATGCGATCCACTGCCCGTCGGGCGAGAACGCCGGCTGCGTGTCGATGCCGCTCGAGTCGGTGAGCCGCTCCGCCTCGCCGCCGCCGGCACTGATGCGGTAGATCTGCGTGAGGCCGTCCTTGGAGAGTGCCACCGCGAGGAAGCGGCCGTCGGGCGACCACGCCGGGGCGCTGTTGTTGCCGCGGAAATTCGCCACCGGCCGGGTCGCGCCCTGGGCGAGGTTCTGCACCATCACCACCGGCTTCTTCTGGTCGAACGACACGTACGCGATGCGGCTTCCATCGGGGGACCAGGACGGCGACATGATCGGCTCGTTGGAGGCGAACACCGATTGCGCGTTGAAGCCGTCCGCGTCGGCCACCTGCAGCTCGTAGCGCGGCCCGCGCTTCACCACGTAGGTGATCTTGGTGGAGAACACACCCTTGTCGCCGGTGAGCCGCTCGTAGATCGTGTCGGCGATGCGATGCGCGGTGGCGCGCAATTGCGCCGGCGCCACCACGTAGGTGTAGCTCGCGAGCTGCGATTGCTTCTGCACGTCGAAGAGCCGGTAGCGCACCTCGACGCGCCCGTCCGGAGCGGGCTCGACCTTGCCGATCACGAGCGCCTCGGCGCTCCTCGCGGTCCAGTCGGGGAAATTCACTTCCGAGGGCTCGGTGGGCAGCGGTGTCACGCCGCCGGTGTTCACCATGCGGAAGAGGCCGGTGCGCGCGAGGTCGGCGTTCACCACGTCGCTCACCGACTGCGGTTGCCCATTCTCGCCCAGCAGGGGCATGACCGCGATCGGGATCTGCCGGCCGCCGCTGGTGGTGATGTCGATGGTGAGCTGCGCCCGCGCGACCGAGGCAAGCAGCAGCAGCCCGACGAAAAGGAAGGATCTGTTCATGGAGTGGGGAAGGAGGGCCCGAGGCTAACGTTCGTGCCGGATGATGAGGTTAAGGTCCCGGAATTGGGGGAAAAGTTCCGAATCGGCCGGCGGAACCGGCAACGGGGAGGCGCTGCGGATGGCCCTTTCGATGGCGGCATCATACGAGGGATTGCCGCTGCGCTTGGCGATCGCGATGTCGAGGACCTCCCCGCCGGGCAGGATGCGGATGCGAACCTGGACCTCGGGATTGCCGCTCACGGTGTCGGGAACATTGGCCTTGCCGCGGATTTTAGCTTGAATGGCCGCCTTGAACCGGTCGACCTCCGATTGCCGCGCCGCCGCGACCGCGGCGCGCGCTTTCTCCGCCTCGATGCGCGCGCGCTCTTCCTCGACGCGCTTCGCCTCGTCCTCGCGCTTCTTCTTCGCCGCCTCTTCCTGCTCGCGCTTCTTCTTCGCGGCCTCCTCCTTCTGCTTGTCGAGGCGCTCGCGCTTCTCACGCTCGACCTTTTCCTTCTCGCGCTTGTCGCGTTCCGCCTTGAGCGCGATTGCCGGATCGGGCGGCGGAGGCGGTGGCGGCTTCACTTCCTCCTTCTTCGGCTCCACCGGTTTCGGTGGCGGCGGCGGGGGCGGCTCCACCGGCTTGGGCGGCTCGACCTTGGGCTCGGGCTTCGCGGCGGCCTTCACCGGCGGCAGCTTGTCCCAGAGCTCGGCCTCGACCGGCGCCGTGGGCGTGCTCTGCCAGGTCACGCCGAAGACGATCAACGCGATGAACGCCGTGTGCACCGCGACCGCGAGGAAGATCGCCCGCAGGCGGCCGGGGTGCCGTGGTTTCGTCGGAGCGGGTGCGGGCGCGGCCTTCTTGTTCACGACGCCGGGCGGGCCAGCAGGCCCACGCGCTTCACCTTGCTCTGCTGCAACAGGTCGAGCACCTTGAGGACTTCCTCGTAGCGCACGTTGCGGTCGCCGGCGATCACCACCGCCTGGTCGGGATGCGCCTGCTGCGCCTCGCGCACGACCGCAAGAAGCTGGGCGCGGGTGACGCGCAGCTCATCGCCGCCGCGCGTGCGATCGACCACCGCGAGCTCGCCATCGGGGCGCACGCGCACTTCCAGCGGCGCCACCGCGGGGTCGAGCTTCTGCGCGACCTGCGGCAGGTCGATCTGCCCGGGATTGATGAGCGGCGCGGCGACCATGAAGATGATGAGCAGCACCAGCATCACGTCGATGTAGGGTACGACGTTGATCTCGGCCATCGCGCGGCGCGGACGCCTCATCGCGGCCGCTGCATCACCGTCGACTGCGCGTCGCGCTCCGGCGTGTGCGCCTGGCGCTGCAGGATGTTCTGCAGCTCTTCCATGAAGCTCTCGTAGCGGCTCGCGAGCCGGTCGATGTCGTGGCTGAAGCGGTTGTAGGCGATCACCGCGGGGATCGCGGCGAAGAGTCCCATCGCGGTGGCGACCAGCGCCTCGGCGATGCCGGGCGCCACCTGCGCGAGCGTGGCCTGCGCGACGTTCGAGAGCCCGCGGAACGCGTTCATGATGCCCCACACCGTTCCGAACAGGCCTATATAGGGGCTCACCGAGCCCACGGTCGCGAGAAACGACAGGTGCGATTCGAGCGCGTCCATCTCGCGTTGGTAGGTGGCCTTCATCGCGCGGCGCGTGCCGTCGAGGAGAGCGGATACATCGGCGCCCGCGCGGCCCTTCAGCTTCAGGAACTCCTTGAAACCCGCCTCGAAGATGCGCTCCATGCCCGAGGCCGGGTAGCGTCCGCTCGCCGCGCGCTGGTACAGGCCCACCAGGTCCGAGCCGCTCCAGAACTCGCGCTCGAACGTATCGGCGAGCGAGCGCGCGCGGCGGATCGCGAAGAGCTTCATGAAGATGTAGGTCCACGACAGCATCGAGGCGGCGAGCAGGATCGCCATCACCACCTTCACGACGATGCTCGCGTTGACGATCATCGACAGGATGGTGAGATCGTGGCTGACAATCATAGGGCCGCTTCCATTTTTCTCCTCAGCGCCTCGGGAATCTCGGTCGGCTTGAAGTTCTCGCCGGTGACGCAGGCGACCGTCACCCGGGCCTTCACCAGCACCTCGTCCTCGCGGCGGATCTCCTGCGCGAACACGCAGCGCACCTTGCCGAGGCTTTCCAGGTGCACGCTCACCGCGATGCTGTCGTCGAGCCGCGCGGGCTTGGTGAAATCGATCGCGAGCGCGGTGACCACGAACACGATGCGGTGGTTGCGCGCGAGCGCCTGGTGGTCGAAGCCGAGGTGGCGCAGCCACTCGGTGCGGGCGCGCTCGAGGAACTTCAGGTATTCGCTGTGGTACACGACGCCGCCCGCGTCGGTGTTCTCGAAGTACACGCGCACCGGGAACGAGTAGACGAAGAGCTCCGGCTGGAGCGTGGGCTTCATCACGATGCGGCTCATGGCACGGGATCCCCCTTGGGGCCGATGGAATCGAAGAGGTCGCCGGCGGCCGGCGCGGGGCCCTGCGCGAGCCCGAAGTGGCGATAGGCGAGCGGTGTGGCGATGCGCCCGCGTTGCGTGCGCTGCAGGTATCCCTGCTGGATCAGGAAGGGCTCGAGCACGTCCTCGATCGTGTCGCGCTCCTCGCCGATCGCCGCGGCGAGGTTCTCGACGCCGACCGGGCCGCCGCCGAACTTGACGATCACCGCTTCGAGCAGCTTGCGGTCCATGAGATCGAGGCCGATCGCGTCGACGTCGAGCATGCGCAGCGCCGTGTCGGCCACCGCGCGCGTGACCAGGCCGGTCGCCTTCACCTCGGCGAAGTCGCGCACGCGGCGCAGCAGCCGGTTGGCGATGCGCGGCGTGCCGCGCGAGCGCTGCGCGATCTCCATCGCGCCCTCCGCGTCGATCGCCACGGCGAGCAGCCGCGCCGAGCGGTGCACGATCTGGGTGAGCTCGGCCGGCGTGTAGAACTCGAGGCGCGCGACGATCCCGAAGCGATCGCGCAGCGGGTTGGTGAGCATGCCCGCGCGCGTGGTCGCTCCCACCAGCGTGAACGGCGGCAGGTCGAGCTTCACCGAGCGCGCCCCCGGGCAATCGCCGATCATGATGTCGATCTGGTAGTCCTCGAGCGACGGGTAGAGGATCTCCTCGACCACCGGCGAGAGCCGGTGGATCTCGTCGATGAAGAGCACGTCGTTGGGCTCGAGGTTGGTGAGGATCGCGGCCAGGTCGCCGGCGCGCTCGAGCACCGGGCCCGAGGTCTGCTTCAGGTTCACGCCCATCTCGCGCGCGATGATATGCGCGAGCGTCGTCTTGCCCAGGCCGGGCGGGCCGAACAGCAGCGCGTGGTCGAGCGCCTCGCCGCGGTTGCGCGCGGCGGTGATGAAGATCTGCAGCTGCTCGCGGATCTTCACCTGGCCCACGTACTCGGCGAGCTCGCGCGGTCGAAGCGCGCGTTCCTCGCCGTCTTCCCTGGGCGAGGCCGGGCTCCCCGAGATCAAACGGTCGGCTTCGATCACGGATGTCCGATCATGTCTTCGCCAACAGCTTCAACGCGGCGCGAATGCCGTCGGCGAGCGTCACGTCCGGCGCGAGCGACTTCACCGCCGCCTGCGCCTCGCGGTCATTGTAGCCGAGGGCCAGCAGCGCCGTGACGACGTCGGTGTTGGCCGCCGAGGCCTGCGTGCGCTCCGTCCCCACGGCGAGCGGCAGCTTGTCGCGCAGCTCGAGAACCAGGCGCTCGGCGGTCTTGGCGCCGATGCCGGGGACCTTCGTGAGCCGCGCCGCATCCTGCGCGGCGACTGCGGCCGCGAGATCGTCCACCGACAGACCCGAGAGCACCGCGAGCGCCACCTTCGGGCCGACTCCGCTGATCCTCAGCAATTGCCGGAACGCGGTGCGTTCCGCATTCGTGAGGAAGCCGTAGAGCAGGTGCGCGTCCTCGCGCACCACCATGTGCGTCAGCAGCTGCACCTCGTCGCCGGTGCGCGGCAGGTGATAGAAAGTGCTCATCGGCACGTCGATCTCGTAGCCCACGCCGTGGCTCATCACCACGATGCGCGGCGGGCTCTTCTCCGCGAGCGTGCCGTGAATGCGCCCGATCACGTGAGCCTTCCCGCGCGCACGCGCCGGCCGCGTGTCGACAGCGCCCCGAGCCCCATGCCGCCGTGCGCATGGCAGATGGCGCAGGCGAGCGCGTCGGCCGCGTCGGCGCTCGGATGCCCGGGAAGCTTCAGCAATCGCTTGACCATCTCCTGCACCTGCTCCTTCTTCGCGTGGCCCTGTCCGACCACCGATTGCTTGACCTGCAGCGCGGTGTATTCGCACACCGGCAAGCGTGCCAGCACTGCGGCGCAGATCGCGGCGCCGCGCGCCTGCCCGAGCAGCAACGTCGAGCTCGGGTTCACGTTGACGAACACCTTCTCCACCGCCGCCTCGGCCGGATGATAGCTCTCGATCACCTCGGCCAGCCCGGCGAGGATCATGGCGAGGCGCTCGGCGAGCGGCAGCTTGTCGTTGGAGCGGATGCGGCCGCTCGCGACGTAGGTGAGCGTGCTGCCGGCCTTCTCGACCACGCCGTAGCCGGTGATGCCGAGGCCGGGATCGATGCCGAGGATGCGCACGCCCGCCACGTCAGAAGACCCGCGCGTACATGCAGGCATCGGCGAGCTCGCCGCCGACGTCGCGCCGGCTTTGCCGCAGCACGCCTTCGAGCACGAAGCCGCTCTTTTCCGCGACGCGGCGGCTGGCGGCGTTGCGCGCGTCGGAGGTGATCTCGATCCTGCGCGCGCCCAGCTTGCCGCCGGCGAGCTCCACCAGGCCGCGCGTGGCTTCCGTCGCCAGGCCCTGGCGCGAGCACGAGGTGCGTATCCAGTAGCCGATCTCGAACTTGGGCAGCGTCCAGTCGATCGTGTGCAGCCCGCCCTTGCCGACGAGCGCGCCGTCGGACCTGCGCACGAAACAGAAATCGAGCACCTCGCGCGCATGCCACTTGAGCTGCATCGCGCGGCAATGGCCCTCGGATTCCTCGAGCGACTGCGGCGGCCTCGCCCACGGCATCCAGCGCTCGAGCTCGGCCTGGGACTCGGCCACGGCCGCGTTCACCTCGGCGCCGCGGCCCGCGCGCGTCGCTTGCAGCGTGAGCCGCTCGGTCTCGACCACTTCGGGGATCTTCAGCAGCAGCGCCTGGAGGAGAACGGGCACTAGGTGAGCAGCGCCGTGGTGTAGACCTCCTGCACGTCGTCGAGCGATTCGAGCGCGTCCAGGAGCTTCTGCATCCTGGCCGAATCGTCGGCCGACATCTCGGTCTCGTTCGAGGGCTTCATCGTGATCTCCGCGAGCTCCGCCTTGAAGCCCGCCTTCCCGAGGGCCGCCTTCACGCGCGCGAAATCGTGCGGCGCTGTGAGCACCTCGAGCGAGCCATCGTCGTGGGCGATCACGTCTTCGGCCCCGGCCTCGATCGCCGCATCCATCAGCTGGTCCTCGCTCGTGCCGGGCGCATACAGCAGTTGCCCGCAATGCTTGAAGAGGAACGCGACCGAGCCTTCGGAGCCCATGTTGCCGCCGTACTTGCTGAAAGCGTGGCGCACTTCGGCGACGGTGCGGATGCGGTTGTCGGTGAGGCAGTCGACGATCACCGCGGCTCCGTGCAGCCCGTAGCCCTCGTAGCGCACTTCCTCGTAGCTCACGCCGTCGAGCTCGCCCGAGCCGCGCTTGATCGCGCGCTCGACGTTGTCCTTCGGCATGTTGTTCTCGTACGCCTTGTCGACCGCGAGCCGCAGCCGCGGGTTCATGTTCGGGTCGCCGCCGCCCATGCGGGCGGATACGGTGATTTCCTTGATGAGGCGGGTGAAGATCTTGCCGCGCTTCGCATCCTGGCGTCCCTTGCGGTGCTGGATGTTCGCCCACTTGCTGTGTCCTGCCATATGGGTCTCTTGGTTCTTGTGACTCGAATACGAGCGGGAAAACCTAATGGTAACATTCGCCTCCCGCCCTTCTCCAGAGCGAAAAACGGGCTGGGCTCGGTATTCGGCGGCCGGCGGCAACAGGGGAGACGCGACAAAATGGCGAAGACCGGGGAGCGCAAGGCGCAGATCCTGCAGACGCTCGCGGCCATGCTCGAGAACCCGAAGGGCGAGCGCATCACCACGGCGCTGCTCGCCGCGCGCCTCGACGTCTCCGAGGCCGCGCTCTACCGCCATTTCGCCAGCAAGGCGCAGATGTTCGAGGGGCTGATCGAGTTCATCGAGCAGACCGTGTTCACGCTGGTGAACAAGATCCAGGCGGAGGAGAACGACGCGATGAAGCAGATCGAGGCGACGGTCACCACCCTCCTCGGCTTCGCGCAGAAGAATCCCGGCATGACGCGCGTGCTGATCGGGGATGCGCTGGTGAACGAGGACGAACGCCTGCAGACGCGCGTGAACCAGCTGATCGACCGGCTCGAGGCGAGCCTGCGCCAGAGCGCCCGCCTCGCGGTCACCGCCGGGGCGCTGCCCGCCGATTGGGATGTCAACGCCTATGCGAACGCGCTCATCGCGTTCGTGATCGGGCGCTGGCACCAGTTCGCCAAGAGCGGTTTCAAGCGTGCGCCGATGGAGGGTTGGCCGCAGCAGTGGCGCATCTTCGCCGCCTGAGGACGGCATGGGCGCGCAGCTGCCGGAGCTCCACACCGGGCGCCTGACGATCCGCCTCGCGCGCCCCGGCATGCAGGCCGCGATGGCGCGCTTTCTCACGGAGAATTTCCGCGGCCACCTCGAGCGCTGGTCGCCGCCCGCGGCGCCGGCGTTCTTCACCGAGTCGTTCTGGCGAGAGCGCCTCGCGATCGCGGTCGAGGAATTCCATGCCGGGCGCGCCGCGCGCTTCGTGCTGCAGCCGCGCGCCGCCGGCCCCGCGGGCGATGCTCCGGCCGCGCTCGACGCCGCGATCCTCGGCACCTGCAACTACACCAACCTCGTGCGCGGGCCGTTCCAGGCGTGCCACCTCGGTTACCAGATCGCGCGCTCGGAGGAAGGCCGCGGCCTCATGGCCGAGGCGCTGCGCGCGACCAATGCGTTCGCGTTCGACGCGCTGCGCCTGCACCGCATCATGGCCAACTACCGCCCGGAGAATGCGCGCAGCGCGAGGCTGCTCGAGCGGCTCGGGTTCGTGCGCGAAGGCATCGCGCGGGATTATCTCTTCATCGACGGCGCGTGGCGCGACCACGTGCTCACGTCGCTGCATCACCCGCGCTACGATCCCGCCTGGGTCGAGGCCGCCGGCCAGTAGCCGTAGCGCGCGCGCTCAGTCGTCGCCGGCCGCGGCCTCGGCGAGCAGCAGCTCCACGTCGGGGATGCGGTGACTCGGCGGGTGGAAGGTGATCTCGCCGCACAGGCGATGGAAGCGCGCGAACATTTCCTCGAGCGTGACGCCGCCGAGGTTGAAGGTGCCGTAGCGATAGCTGCCCAGCCACTTCAGCTCGCGCTTCAGGTCCGCGCCGCGCTTGCGGTAGATCATCACGTGGATGTCGGGATTGCGCGCCTGCAGCCGCGCGATCTCCGCGCCCGAGGGCCAGCGCGCGAGGCCCTCGCCGCTCAGGTCGCGCAGCACGAAGCTCGCGGCATGCCGCTGCGGCCCCGCGCGATGCCGCACCACCGGCTCGATCCCGCATTCGAGATCGAGCAGGACGTCGAACAGGCTGTAGCCGTCCACGCGCTCGAACAGGTCGTAGAACTGCCCGGCGGCGCGCGGGTTGATCTCGATGATCCCGGGAATGCCGGTGACCGGGTCGATGCGCACCTCGACGTTGAACATGCCATGGGTGAAGCCCACGCCCTCGAGGAGCCGCACCGCGAGCGCATCGACGCGCTCGAGCTGCTCCGCCGGAAGCATCGACGGGTACTGGAAGCGCTGGAACTGGTCGGTGCCCGGATACATGATCGAGTCCACCGTGCCCAGCATCGTCACCTTGCCGTTGCGCACGTAGCCGTTCGCGGTCACCTGCCGGCCGCGCGCGATCTGCTCGCATACCATGCTGAACGGGTCCTCGACCAGGTCCGAATGCGCGCGCATCACGTCGGCGAACGGCTGCACCAGCCGGTCGATGATCGCGCCTTCGAACCAGCCGAAGCGCGTGTGGCGATGCAGCTGCTCGAAGGAATCGACGCGCCGCGCGAGGACCGAGAACGCCGCCTTCGCGGGCTTCACGTAGAACGGGAACGCGATCGGAACATCGCGCGGATGGTCGAAGCCGCGCCGGATGAGCCCGAAGGCCGCGTTCGACTCGGGGGCGATGCGCTCGAACGCCCGGCGCGCATAGTACTTGTGCTGGATCGTGAGCACCGCCTCGAGCGGCGTATGCGGCAGCCCCAGGCGCTGGGCCACGAGCGAGGCGAGGAACGGCCCGAACTGCTCGTCGGAAGTGGCGACCCCGTCGATGCGCCTGCCGGCGTAGCGGCGCACCATTTTCTCGACGAAGGCGAGCGCGTTGAAAGTGAACAGGCGCGCGTTGTCGGGGAAGCTGAAAAGGTCGAATCCCTCGTAGAAGAACTCGAAGCGGTTGCGGAAGCGCGGGTCGCGCGCCGCCGCGCGGTCCCACTCGTCGGGGAAGAGCACCAGGATGCGTCGCGTCATAGTCCCGATTCTACGCACGCACGATGGCGTCGGATTCAGCGATTGATTTTTCTCCGCTCAGGCGAGGCAATCGGCCCAGATGTTGCGTGCCCAGTTCATCGTGTACGTCCCCTCGAGCTCGTTCATCGCCGGGGATACGCCGCCGGCGCCGGGTACCGCCTTCATCGTGCGGTCCTTCTCGTCGTATTTGTGGACCGATGCGACATGGATCGCGAGCTTGTCGGAGACCATGCTGTAACAGGTGTTGACCAAGGTCGGAGCCGGGTTGGGCGCCTCGTTGTTGAGGAGGGCGACCACCGCCGCGGCACAAACCTTGCCGTGGGCGTTCGCCATGCTCGCCGACTTGGGCATGGCGGGCGCTATCTGCAATGAGTCGCCGAGGATGTGCACACCTTTCGCGGCCTTCGATTCATACGTGAGCCAGTCGACCTCGCACCACCGCCGGTTCGCGGTGATGAATGGCGCGGCGATGGCTCCCGCGCGCATCGGCGGCAGCACGTTCACCACGTCGCCCTTCACGTCGCCGAACTCGAGCTTCACCGCGCCGGCCGCGGCATCGACGTCGATCGCCTTGCTGTTGGGGCGGTACTCGATGATCCCGGCGTAGAGCTCGGCCCAGGCCTTCTTGAAGAGCGGCCCCTTGGAGGTGACGTCGCCGTTGGCATCGAGCAGCAGGACCTTGGAGCGCGGCTTCGCCTGGCGGAAATACGCGGCCACCTGGCAGGCGCGCTCGTAGGGGCCGGGCGGGCAGCGGTAGGGCGCTTCGGGAATCGCGAGCACGTAGGTGCCGCCGTCGGGCATCGCTTCGAGCTGTCGGCGCAGGGCGACGGTCTGCGGGCCGGCCTTCCACGCGTGCAGGAACCGCGCTTGCGCCTCGGCCGATGCCATCGACGGCATCGCCTCCGCGATGAAATCGATGCCCGGCGAGACGATCACGCGGTCGAACGCGACCGGATCGCCGCGCGCGAGCCGCACCTGCTTCTTCTCCACGTCGATCGCGGTGGCGGTGTCGCGCACCAGCGTCACGCCGTGCCGGCGCGCGAGCGCCGAATACGGCGTGGTGATGTCCGCGATCGTCCGGAACCCGCCGAGCACCATGTTGGAGAGCGGGCACGAGACGAACGCCTCGTTGGGCTCGATCAGCACGACCTCGATCGCCGGATCGAGCATGCGGATGTATCTTGCCGCCGTCGCGCCGCCATAACCGCCGCCCACGATCGCCACGCGCGCCTTGGCGCTCGCCGGCGCCGGGCCGCCCGCGCATCCCGCGAGCCCCGCCGCGAGCCCGGCCGCTCCTGCCTTGAGAAAATCCCTGCGCTGAATTCCCATGAGAGCCTCCGTTCGCTAGCGCGGCTGCCTGGAGAAATACCCGGCCAGCGCCGCGATCTCCGCGTCGCTGAATCCCTTGGCGATCTGGTGCATGATGCTCGCCGATCGCTTGCCTTCCTTGAACGCGTTCATCTGCTCGACGATCTCCGCGGCATTGCGCCCGGCGAGCGAGGCCACGCCCGAGCCCGCCGCCGCCTTGCCGTCGGTGCCGTGGCACATCGCGCAGCTCGCGGCGAGCGAGCGCACGCCCTTGTCGGTGAGGTTGGGGGCGGCGAAGCCCGGCGCCGCAGGCGGCGGTTGCTGCGCCGATGCGGCCGACGCGAGCGCGGTGAACGCGGCGGCGAGAAACCTGGCGATGCGCTGGCTCATGGGCGTCTCCCTCGAGGCTTGTTCGGCAACGCAGAGGATAGCCCAACGCATGAAAAAACGCCCACCGGGAGGTGGGCGTCGTTCACTCTCATGCGAGCGCGGGTCAGGTCGCCTCCGCGGGCTCCGCCGGTTGCGGCGATTGCGCGATCTCCAGCACCACCTGCCCCTTGTCGTCCAGGTCGATCGTCACGCGGCCGCCATTGGCGAGCTTGCCGAACAGCAGCTCGTCGGCGAGCGCGCGCCGGATCGTGTCCTGGATCAGCCGCGCCATCGGGCGGGCACCCATCTGCGGATCGAAGCCGTTCTTCGCGAGGTACTTCTTCAGGTTCTCGGTGAACAGCGCCTCCACCTTCTTCTCGTTGAGTTGCGACTCGAGCTGCATCAGGAACTTGTCGACCACGCGCAGGATGATCTGCTCGTCGAGCGCCGAGAACGAGACCACGGCATCGAGGCGGTTGCGGAATTCCGGCGTGAACATGCGCTTGATCTCGCCCATCTCGTCGCCGGCCGTCTAGGTGTTCGAGAATCCCATGATGTTCTTCGACAGCCCCTCGGCGCCCGCGTTGGTGGTCATCACGATCACGACGTTGCGGAAATCCGCCTTGCGGCCGTTGTTGTCGGTGAGCGTGCCGTGATCCATCACCTGCAGCAGGATGTTGAAGATATCCGGGTGCGCCTTCTCGATCTCGTCGAGCAGCAGCACCGAGTACGGATGCTTGGTGATCGCTTCCGTGAGGAGCCCGCCCTGGTCGAAGCCGACGTAGCCCGGGGGCGCGCCGATGAGGCGCGACACCGCGTGGCGCTCCATGTACTCGGACATGTCGAAGCGGATCAGCTCCACGCCCATGATGAACGCGAGCTGGCGCGCGACTTCCGTCTTGCCCACACCCGTGGGGCCGGAGAAGAGGAAGCTGCCGACCGGCTTCTGCGGGTTGCCCAGGCCGCTCCTCGCCATCTTGATCGCCGCCGAGAGCGCGTCGATCGCCTTGTCCTGGCCGAAGACGGTCGCCTTCAGGTCGCGGTCGAGCGTCTTCAACGCGCTGCGATCGTCGTTGGAGACGTTGCGAGCCGGAACGCGCGCGATCTTGGAGACGATCTCCTCGATCTCGGGCTTGCCGATCACCTTCTTCTGCTTCGACTTCGGCAGGATGCGCTGCAGGGCGCCGGC
>JANPHA010000417.1:0-1588 GCA_031424255.1 Burkholderiales bacterium
GCCACGGAGTCCTGCAACTGGCGCTCGGCGCCTGTCCAGCGCAGCCCGGAACGCGGTTCGCCGGCGGTGTTGCGCCGCTGGGTCGCAGCGGCCGGCGCGATCTCGAGCAGCAGCAGGCGGCCATCGAACTCGACCAGCACATCGTGGGCCTGGGTGGCGCCTGCCACCGCATCGGCCACTAGCTGATCGCCCTCGCGGCGCGCCCGGGCCAGCGTGACCCGGCGCCCGGCCGGCAGGGCCAGGCCGGCAGCCCGCGCCAGCAGGTGGGCCGCCAGCATCTCGGGCAGCGCCACCGGCACGCCGTGTTCGCCGCAGGCCTCGATCAGGCCACGCACCGCCGACCAGCCCAGGGCCGAGCCGCCAGCGGCTTGCGGCGCGCAGGCCATCGACAAGCCCTGTTCGTCGAGCCGGCGCCAAAGTTCGCCCGCCACGGCCGGATCGGTCTCGGCCTGGCGCAGACGCGCCGGCGGGCTTTCCTGGACGAACAGCCGGTTCGCGGCATTGGTGAGCAGGCGGGCCGACTCGTCATCGGCCGATGGCCCGTTCGAGACGGGGGTGGAGGAAGACCGGGGAGCGTTCATGGCAGCGATGTCCAGGGGGCCGGCGCTCAACGCAGGCCCAGGCCGCGCGCGATCATGCCGCGCAGGATCTCGCGCGTGCCGCCACGCAGCGAAAAGGTGGGTGCCATCTGGCTGGTGTACGACAAGGCCTCGAGCACCTCGACGGGCGCGCTGCGGGCCGGGTCGGCACCCACCAGACGCGTCACCACCTCGGCGAGGTCCTGCTCGCCGCGGGTGCCGAGGTCCTTCATGACGGCCGCTGCCACCAGCGGGTTTTCGCCGCGGGTGATCATGGCCGTCAGGGCGATCGACATCGAGCGCAGCACCACATGGCGAGCGTGCATGGCGCCGATCTCGGCCACTGCCACCGGGTCGGGCTCGGGCAGCGAACGCTGCCAGGCGATCAGCGCGTCCATCAGCACGATCGACGACAGCAGCCGCTCGGGGCCGCTGCGCTCCAGCGCCAGTTCGGCGTTGACCTGCGCCCAGCCCTGGCCCTCCTGGCCGAGCAGCGCATCGGGCCCCAGGCGCACGTCGTCGAAAGTGACCTCGTTGAAGTGCGCATCGCCGGTCAGGTCGGACAGCGGACGCACCGTGACACCGGGCAGCGACAGGTCGACGATCAGCTGCGACAGGCCGGCCTGCCGGTCTTCGGTGGACCCGGAGGTGCGCACCAGCGCCACCATGAAATGGGCGTGGTGCGCGTTGGTCGTCCAGATCTTGCGTCCGGTCAGGCGCCAGCCGTCACTGTCGGGCACGGCCCGCGTGCGCACGCTGGCCAGGTCGGAGCCGGAATCGGGCTCGCTCATGCCGATGCAGAAATAACGCTCGCCGCGGCATAGCGGCGGCAGGTGCGACTGCTTCTGCCGCTCGGTGCCAAAGCGTGCGATCTGCGGGCCGCTCTGCCGATCGGCCAGCCAGTGGGCGGCGATCGGGGCACCTGCTGCGAGCAGTTCTTCGATGACCACGAAGCGCGCGAACGGACCGCGCTCGGCGCCGCCATAGCGCCTGGGCAGCATCAGCCCGAT
>JANPHA010000418.1:0-6246 GCA_031424255.1 Burkholderiales bacterium
AGCTCGAAGCCGTAGTGGTGCTCGATGCCGATGGTGATGTCGGACTCGCGCGCCAGCACCTGCTCGATGCGCAGGTCCTCGCGCGCGAGCGCGCGGATCTGGTCGAGGGCGACGACGTTGGCCGGATCCGACACGGCGATCAGCAGCACCTTCTTGTCCGCGTCGTAGCTCACCGGCAGCACGTGGTAGCGCCGCGCCATGTCCTTGGGCACGAGCGTGATCGCCGCCGGGTCGACGATCGTGCTCTCGAGGTCGATCGAGACCTGGCCGAGCGTCTCCGAGAGGATGTCGCGGATCGTGGCCTCGGTCACGAAGCCGAGCATCACCAGCACCTTGCCGAGCGGCGACTTCAGCTTCTTCTGCTCGGTGAGCGCGATGTTGAGCTGGTCCTGGCTGATGATGCCCTTGGTGAGGAGGGTTTGCCCCAGCGGCGTGTGGGTGAGCGGGGCGGCCTGGATGGTTCCCATCTTCAGGGTTTCAGCTCCGCGATGCGCCGCGCCACCGCCGAGGGGTCGAACTGCGTGACCTGCCCGCGTGCGGTGTCGAGCGTGCGGCGATAGAAGTCCGCGGCGAGCCGTGGCTGGTTCAGATGGTCGAGGCTCACGGCGAGGTTGTAGAGGATGTCGGCGTTGCCCGGGTCGAGACGGTGCGCCTCGAAGTACGCGGTCTGCGCCTCGCTCCAGCGCGACTGCGCCGCGTAGACATTGCCGAGGGTGAAGAGCAGCGCGGGGCTTTGCGGATTGCGCGAGAGATCTCCGCGCAGCTGCGACTCGAGCGCCTCGGGGCGGGAGAAATCGGCGAGCGCGGCGAGGCCCGCGAGCGCGGTGGCGTTGCGCGGATCGATCTCGAGCGCGCGGCGATAGTTGATGGCGGCTGCCGCGCGGTTGCCGGAGCGCGCCTCCACGGTCGCGAGCCCGAGCAGCGCGTCGGTGTTGAGCGAGTCGGCCGCGAGCGCCGCGGCATAGCTCTGGCGTGCGCCGACGAGATCGCCGCTGCGCAGGGCCTCGTAACCGGTGGTGACTTGAGGTGCCACGCGCGGGCGCTGGTCCGAGCGCGCGAGCTTGAGCGGCGGCTCCTGCGGCGACGCGGGCGCCTCGCGCAGCAGCTGGGAGAGGGGCTTCTCGGGGTGCGCGGCGCCGGCGCGCGCTTTCGGCTGCAGCGGCTCGAAGGTCGCGTCCTGCGGCTGGCGCGCCGGCGGGATCGCCATCGGCACGAAAGGCTCCACTTTCGCGGTCGTCGACGGCGGGTTCGGAAAGGCCGCGGGCGCGCCCGACGCGGGCGCGGGCGTGGGCGCCGCCGGGGGCCGCACGCGCATCGGCGTGGGCGGCGGGAGCATCAGCGCGCTCACCGAGTGCCAGACGTAGGCGATCGCGGCGATCAGCAGGATCGCGACCACGGCGAGGATCGCATAGAGCACGCCGCGCTTCTTCTGCGATGCGACCTCGCGCGGCGACTTCGCGGCGAACATCGCCTGCGCGGCGGCGGCATCGCCGCGCGCGCTCGCCGGAGGCGGCGGCGCTCCCGAGGCCAGCGGCTGCAGCTCGAGCGACGCGGCCGTGGACCCGGGCGAGGAGCGTGACGGCGGCTCCGGCGCGCTCGGCCGCTCGCCGTTGCGCGCGAGCTTCTCCTGCTCCGCCCGCTTGAGCGCGTCGAGGAGCAGGCTCATCGCGACGCCTCGGGCGGATCGGGCACCACGGGCACCGCCCGGACCATGCCGCGCGGCATCTCGCCGCGCTCGATGCGCTCCATGCCTTCCTGGAAGCGCGGCATCGGCGGCTCGGTGTCGCGGAAGAACTCGTTGCCCGGCAGGTAGCGGCGATAGGCGGCGAGGTCGCCGTCGATGCTCGCCTCGCGCACGACCACGGGGCGGATGAAGATCACCAGCTCGGACTTGGTCGCGCGGTCGTTGCGGTTGCTCACGAGGTCGCCGAAGATCGGGATGCGCGAAGCGAGCGGCAGCCCGGTGCGCTGGCCCTCGAAGCTGTCGAGCATGAGGCCGCCGAGCACCGCGGTCTGGCCGCTCATCACCTTGAGCACGCTTTCCATCTCGCGCGTCTGCGTCACCGGGATGACGCTCGTCACCTTCGCCGCGGCGAGCGACGGGTTCGGGTCGTTCACGGTGCTGATGATCCGCGTGACGGTCGGGCGCACGTTGAGGGTCACCATGTCGCCGTCGCTGATCTGCGCGGTCACGTTCATGATGAATCCGACCGGCACCACGTTCTGCGTCGTCGTGAAAGTCGTGGTCGAGGTCGACTGGTTGGTGACCGTGTCGGCCTTGATCGTGAAGTAGACGTTGTTGTCGACCACCTTGAGCATCGCGGTCTGGTTGTTGAGCACCATGATCTTCGGGCTCGACAGCACGCGCGTCTTGCCGAACGAGTCGAGCAGCTTGATCGAGCTCGAGATCGAGCCGCCCACGGCCGCGTTGGGATTGTTGTACCCGAGCGTGAAAGCGGACGAATTGAGGGCGAGCGGGCTGCCGGGCAGGTCCGGCCCCTGGAAGCTCTGGCGGATGGTGTAGCCCAGGCCATTGAGCCCGATCGCGGACCAGTCGACGCCCGACTGGTAGTTGTCGTTGAGCGTCACCTCGACGATGGTCGCCTCGATCAGCACCTGCCGGCGCGAAGAGCCGCCGACCTGCTCGAGGAAGTCGCGCACCTTCTCGTGCTGCCGCGACGTGGCGCGCACCGAGATGATGCCGGTCTCGGGGTTGACGATGACCGAGGCGGCCTCGCGGAACGTGAGGCGCTGCTCGAGGAACTCGCTCTGGTTGGTTTGCGCCTCGGCGGCGGGCGGCGCGCCGATCGTGGTCGCGCTCTGCGTCGTGGTCGTGCGCCCGGTGCGCGGCTGGGTCACCGTGCGCTGCTGGTTCGAGGCGCCGCTCGACTGCCCGCGGTTCTGCACGAACGTCTCGCTGCTGCCCTCGGGCAACACCTTGTCGGTCTCGCGCAGCATGTCCTTCACGTTCTTCTCGAGCGTCTCCCAGAAGCGGTGGCGCGCGGTCGACGTGATCGTGAGCGTCGAGTTGTTGGCGCCCCCGCCGGCCGCGCCCGCGCCGCCGACGGTGCCACCGATGATCTGCGTCGCGATGCCGACGGTCTCGCTCACGTCGCGCGTCATGTTCACGTAATCGACGCGGTAGTTGTGCAGGTACGGCGAGTCGGGCATCACCGTGATGGTCTGGCCATCCATCTCCCAGCGCATGTCGACCTGCCTGGACATGCGCGTGAGGATCTGCTTCAACGTCTGGTCGATGGCGTTCAGCGTCACCACCCCTTCGATTCCGGGGTGGATGTCGAAATTGATCCGCGTCTCGCGCGCCATCGCGAGCAGCACCTCGCGCACCGGCTGGTTCGCGACCACGACGGAGTAGCGGACCTCGGCTTCGCGCGCTTCCGGCGGCGGGGGCATCGGCACGGTGCGGATCGGCTCGGGAATCGACGTGCCCGCGCGCGTCGCTTCGGGGGGCTGGATGTGGGCCGCGGGCTGGGCGATCGGACGGGTGCCGCAACCCGCCATGACCAATGCCATTGCGAGCATCGGCGAAAATGCTCTGAAGCTCATGCAGGAATATTTCGTAAGTGTTTGTTTTATGACCAGAACCACCCTCCCACCCTTTATAGCGTTTTCGGGGAACAAACGCAATGGAATTCCCCCGATTTCAGCGGTGGTTTTGGCGTCCGGCCAACCCCGTGGGAGGGCTAGGGGCGCTCGGCGCGGCGAACGTCCTCGCGCACCCCGTCGATCGAGCGCACGAAGGGGCGGAACTGGGTGAGGTTCGCGGGCAGCGCGGCGAGGGCGTCGATCGCCTCGCCCTGCTCGCGGAACGCGCCGAAGAGCACGCCCAGGCGCGGCGTGTCGGCGCCCCCGACCGGCACGACGAAAAGGCGCTCGAGCTCGAGCGCCTTGCCGGCCTCGGCGAGGTAATTCTCGAGGTAAGCGCGCTGGCGCGCGTCGGTGACCATGAGTTGCACCGCGAAGCGCGCGCCCGACTTGTCGGCGATCAGGTCGCGCCCCGCGGCCAGGCGCGCGGCGACCGCGTCGGCGGGCGCGGCCTTCGAAGGCACGGCGCCGGTGGCGGCAGGTGCGACGGCCGCGGTCGCGGCCACCGGGATGGCCGCGGGGGGTGCGGCGCTCGGCGCTTGCGACATCGCGGGCGCGGTTCGTGGTTGCGCTTGCGGGGTCGGCGCGGGTTGCTGCGTCGCCGCGACCGCGGGCTGCTGCGTCACCGCGACCGCGGGCTGCTGCGTCGCCGCCACGGCGCCCAGCGGCGAGGGCGCGAAGAAGAATTGCGCGAGCGCCACGCCGATCGCGATTCCCGCGACGATGCCGGCGAGCGCGATCGCGGCCATGCGCCGCGACGATTCGCGCCGCGTCACCACGATCTGCGTATCGGTGACCGCCGCGCGCGCGTGGTCGGCCTTGATCGTGTGCGTGCCGGCGGCGAAAGCGGCGAGCAGCGTCTTGTCGGCGTAGATGTTGATGCGCCGCGTGAGTCCCTCGGAGGCTTCCGCGATGATGCGCAGCGCCTCCGGGCCGAAGAGATCCGGCCCGTGGTAGCCGGCCGCGCGCAGGCGGAAGTTCACGTAGTCGTGCACGTCGCGCGGCGGCAGCGGGGCGAGCGTGAAGCTGTGGGTGATGCGCTCCTTCAGCTGGCGCATGTGCGGCAGCGACAGGTGCTGGTCGAGCTCGGGCTGGCCGAAGAGCACGATCTGCAGCAGCTTCTCCTTGCCGGTCTCGAGGTTCGAGAGCAGCCGGATCTCCTCGAGGGTCGCGAGCGGCATCGCGTGCGCCTCGTCGATCAGCGCGACCACCTGCTTGCCGCGCGAATGGATCTCGATCAGGCGCTCCTGCAGCGCGCGCACGAGCTTGGTGGTGCTGGCGCCGGCGGTGTCGATGTCGAGGTCGTTGGCGATGGCGGCGAGCATCTCGTCGCGCGACAGGCTCGGCACCGCGAGGTAGATCGTCTCCACGGTCTGCGGCAGGCGCTCCATCAGCACGCGGCAGAGCATCGTCTTGCCGCTGCCCACTTCGCCGGTCACCTTCACCATGCCCTCGCCCGCGGTGATCGCGTAGAGCAATGCCTCGAGGGTCGCGCCGCGGTTGGCGCCGGAGAAGAAGAACTCGGTATGCGGCGTGATGCGAAACGGCGCTTCGCGCAGCCCGAAGTGTTCCAGGTACATCGTCATCGCGCATCGCCCGGATCGGGAGAGGCCAGTTTAGCACCGGAGCGCCCCGCGGCCTCGAGACGCCCGTAGAGCGTGGTGCGCGAGACGCCGAGGAGCTTCGCCGCCTGCGACATGTTGCCGTTGGCGATCTCGAGCGCCGCGTCGAGGTAGGCCTGCTCGACGCTCTTCAGCGCCGCGTCGAGCGAGAACGGCCGCCCCGAGGCGAGCTCGGCGCGCGCGCGCGCGACCGGATCGTGGCGCGCGCTGTCGTTCGCGGGCGCGAATTCCGCCTCGAGCTCGGCTTCTCCCACCGAGTAGCCGGCGTACTTGGTGGTGAGGCGGATCACGATGTTCTTCAGCTCGCGCACGTTGCCGGGAAACGGGTAGGCGAGCCAGCGCTCGCGCGCCTTCTCGTCGAACGCGAACGGCTTGCTGCCCGCCTTGGTGGCGTAGAGCGCGCGGTAGTAGTCGAGCAGCTTCACCCGGTCGTCCTCGAGCTCGCGCAGCGGCGGCACGAGGAGCTCGAACACCGACAGCCGGTGGTACAGGTCGGAGCGGAAGCGTCCCTGCTTCACCTCCTCGCGCAGGTCGCGGTTGGTGGCGGTGACGATGCGCGCGCGGCTCACCCGCGTCTGCGTCTCGCCCACGCGCTGGTACTCGCCGTTCTCGAGCACGCGCAGCAGCTTCGCCTGCAGCTCCGGGGGCAGCTCGCCGATCTCGTCGAGGAAGAGCGTGCCGTCGCCGGCATCCTCGAAGTAGCCCGACTTCGCCTGCTGGGCTCCGGTGAAGGCCCCCTTGGCGTAGCCGAATAGCGTGGGCTCGACCAGCGTGGGCGAGATCGCGGCGCAGTTCAACGCGAGGAACGGCTGGCGCGCGCGCGCGCTCAGGTGATGCAGCGAGAACGCGACGCGCTCCTTGCCGCTGCCCGACTCGCCCTCGATCAGCGCGGGGAACGAGGATGCGGCGTAGAGATCGATCTGGCTGCGAAGCCGGCGCAGCGCGGGACTGTCGCCGATCAGCATGCGCGAGCTCTCGGCGTCGTCGTCGCGGCGCTCGAGCGCGCGCGCCTCGAGGG
>JANPHA010000419.1:0-3934 GCA_031424255.1 Burkholderiales bacterium
GGCGAACGCGCGCTTCTTCACCAGCGTGTCGATTTCCCTGAGCGTGGTGAGCAGCTCGCGCATGCGCCCGAGCGGCCACGCATTGGGGCCGTCGGAGAGGGCCTTGGCGGGATCGGGGTGCGTTTCCATGAAGACGCCGGAGACGCCGGTGGCGACCGCGGCACGCGCCAGCACCGGCACGAATTCACGCTGGCCGCCACTCGTGGTTCCCTGCCCGCCCGGAAGCTGCACCGAGTGCGTCGCGTCGAACACCACCGGGCAACCGGTGTCGCGCATGATCGCGAGCGAGCGCATGTCGGAGACGAGGTTGTTGTAGCCGAACGAGGCGCCGCGCTCGCACACCATGATGTTGTCGGTGCCGCTCGCCTCGCGCGCCTTGTCGACCACGTTCTTCATGTCGGAGGGTGCCAGGAACTGGCCCTTCTTGATGTTCACCGGCTTGCCGGCGCGCGCCACCGCATGGATGAAATCCGTCTGCCGGCAGAGGAACGCGGGTGTCTGCAGCACGTCGACGAACTGCACCACGGTCGGAACCTCTTCCGTGGTGTGCACGTCGGTGAGCACCGGCACGCCGAGAACTTTCCTCACCTTCGCGAGGATCTCGAGGCCCTTCTCCATCCCCGGCCCGCGGAACGACTTGCCCGAGCTGCGGTTCGCCTTGTCGTACGACGACTTGAAGATGAACGGGATGCCGAGCTCGCTCGTGATTTCCTTCAACTGCCCGGCGACATCCATCTGCAGCTGCTCGCTTTCCACCACGCAAGGACCCGCGATGAGAAAAAGAGGCTTGTCGAGCCCTACCTCGAATCCACACAGTTTCATAAATCTCTCAGGAAGCCGTTCCGCCGATGACTTTCAGCCCCGGCTCCGGCACGCGCACCTTGTGCTGCTCCTGTGCGGCCTTGATGAAGGCCTTGAAGAGCGGATGGCCGTCGCGCGGGGTCGAGGTGAACTCCGGGTGGAACTGCACGCCGACGAACCACGGGTGGCCGGTCAACTCGGAGATCTCGGTGAGATCCTCGGCCTTGGTCTTGGCGCTGATCTCGAGTCCCGCCGCCTCGAGCCGCGGCACGTAATGGTTGTTGACCTCGTAGCGGTGGCGATGGCGCTCGGCGACGGTGTCGCGCCCGTAGATCCTGTGCGCGAGCGTGCCACGCTTGACGATCGCCGGCTGCGCACCCAGGCGCATCGTGCCGCCCAGGTAGGATTTCTCGTCGCGCCTCTCGACCTTGCCGTCGTGATTCTGCCACTCGGTGATGAGCGCGATCACGGGATGCGGCGAATCCGGATCGAACTCGGTGGAGTTGGCGCCCTCGAGCCCGCACTTGTTGCGCGCGATCTCGATCGCGGCGATCTGCATGCCGAGGCAGATGCCGAGGTAGGGCACGTTGTTCTCGCGCGCGAACTTCACCGCTGCGATCTTGCCCTCGATGCCGCGCTTGCCGAAGCCGCCGGGGACGAGCACCGCGTCCATGTCCTTCAGCGAATCGATCCCCTTGGCCTCGACCTCTTCGGAATCGATGTAGTGGATGTTGACCTTGGTGCGCGTGTGGATTCCGGCGTGGATCAGCGCTTCCGAGAGCGACTTGTACGAATCGGTGAGGTCGATGTACTTGCCGACCATCGCGATGTCCACGGCGTGCTCGGGATTCTCGAGCGCGTCGACGATGTTCTCCCACATCGTGAGGTCGGCGGGATAGGCGGCGAGATCGAGCTTGCGGCACACGATCTCGTCCAGGCCCTGCTTGTGCAGCGCCACCGGGATCTTGTAGATCGAATCCATGTCGTACGCCGAGATGACGGAACGCACGTCGACGTTGGTGAACAGCGCGATCTTGCGCCGGTCGCTCTCCGGGATCGGCACTTCCGAGCGGCACATCACGATGTCGGGCTGGATGCCGATCCCGCGCAGCTCCTTCACCGAGTGCTGCGTCGGCTTGGTCTTGATCTCGCCCACGCTCGCCAGGTACGGCACCAGCGTCAAATGAATGTAACAGGTGTTGCTGCGGCCCTCCTCGATGCCCATTTGCCGGATCGCCTCGAGGAACGGCAGCGACTCGATGTCGCCCACGGTGCCGCCGATCTCGATGATGCCGACCTCGGCATCCTTGCAGGCATTCTTGATCGAGGTCTTGATCTCGTCGGTGATGTGCGGAATCACCTGGACCGTGCCGCCGAGGTAATCCCCGCGGCGCTCCTTGTTGATCACGCGCTCGTAGATCTGGCCGGTGGTGAAGTTGTTCGCCTTGGTCATCTTGGCCGAGACGAAGCGCTCGTAATGGCCGAGATCCAGGTCGGTTTCCGCGCCGTCCTCGGTGACGAACACCTCGCCGTGCTGGAATGGCGACATCGTGCCCGGATCCACGTTGATGTAGGGATCGAGCTTGACGAGGGAGACCTTGATCTTGCGGGATTCGAGGATCGCGGCGAGGGAGGCGGCGGCGATTCCTTTTCCGAGAGAGGAAACTACGCCACCGGTCACGAAGACGTACTTTGTCATGTGCGAGCCCCGTGCTGGAAAGTTGAATTTTACCGGAAAACGTTCTGGTTCAACCGCGTTCGATAGAATCAACCCCATGAAAGTTGGCGACAAACACTATCGCAGCCTGTGGGCGGACGAATCCGGGGGCGTGGTCCATATCATCGACCAGACCCGGCTCCCGCACGTGTTCGAGATCCGCACGCTGGCGTCGGTCGAGGCGGTAGCCGACGCGATCCGCTCGATGCAGGTGCGCGGTGCGCCGCTGATCGGCGTGACCGCGGCCTTCGGCATCGCGCTCGCCGTGGCGCGTGACGCATCCGACGAATCGATCTCGAAAGCTTCCACGCTGCTGCGCGAGACGCGCCCCACCGCGGTGAACCTGGCGTGGGCGATCGGGCGCATGCGCGAGCGGCTCGCGCCGGTCAAGCCGAAGGAGCGCGCGGCGGCCGCGTGGACCGAGGCGCAAACGATCGCCGACGAGGATGTCGCGCTCAACGAATCGATCGGCCGCCACGGGATGGCGCTGATCGAAAGCGAATACGCCGCGCGCAAGCGTACGGTGAACATCCTCACCCATTGCAACGCCGGCTGGCTCGCCACGGTCGACTGGGGCACGATCACCGCGCCGATCTTCATGGCGCACGATCGCGGCATCCCGGTGCACGTGTGGGTCGACGAGACGCGCCCGCGCAACCAGGGCCTGCTCACGGCGTGGGAGCTCGCCGGCCACGGCGTGCCCCATACGCTGGTCGCCGACAATGCCGGAGGGCACCTGATGCAACGCGGCCTGGTGGACCTGGTGCTGGTGGGCGCGGACCGCGTGAGCCGCCGCGGCGACGTGTGCAACAAGATCGGCACCTACCTCAAGGCGCTCGCGGCGCGCGACAACGCCATCCCGTTCTACGCCTGCGTGCCCTCGCCCACCATCGACTGGACCATCGAGGACGGCATCGAGGAGATCGCGATCGAGGAGCGGAGCGAGGACGAGGTACGCATCGTGCGCGGCCTGGATGCCGAGGGTCGCTACGCCGAGGTGACCATCGCCAGCCGCTCGACCCCGGTCGCGAACCCCGCCTTCGACGTGACACCGCACGACCTGGTGACCGGGATCATCACCGAGAAGGGCATCTCGCGCGCCTCCGAGGACGAGCTCCTCGCGTTCTGGCCGCGCGAGAAGCAGAGCAAGGCCTACCTCACGTGATCCAGTCGGAGCGCGGCGTTCGCATGGCGCTCAAGGCCGCGGGGCGCCGCCTGGTGGAGCTGGGCCTTTCGCCCGCGACCTCCGGGAATCTCAGCGCGCGCGCCAAGCACGGCTACATCATCACGCCCAGCGGCGCTGCCTACGACAGTGTGAGCCCCGAGGACCTGGTGTACATGGGCGACGACTGGACCCACAGCGGCGGCCAGCGTCCGGCCTCCTCGGAGTGGCGCCTGCATCGCGACATCTATCGC
>JANPHA010000420.1:0-5633 GCA_031424255.1 Burkholderiales bacterium
GTCGGCCACGGTATCCGTGTCCGACCACTGGCCCTCGCCGATCTTGTAGGTGAGGCGCTTCATCGGGAACTGGCCCTCGACCGTGCGCGCGCCGGCGGCCTCGGTGAGCGTGAGGGGCGCCACCACGTTCTGCGTGATGCCCTTGATCGTGAGGGCGCCGCTCGCCTCGTATTTGTTCGGCGCCGTCTTCCTGACCGAGTTCGCCACGAATTTCGCTTTCGGGAACGCATCGATGTTGAGCCAGAGCTTGCGCTTGGCCTCGGTCTCGCCCTCGGCATTGCCGAGGTCGATCGAGCCGAGATCGACCTCGAATTCGGCCTTGGTGGCCTCGGGCTTCGCGGGATCGAACGCGACGGTGCCGTCGAATTTCCTGAACTGGCCTTCGACCGGAACGTTCATCTGCCTGGTGACGAAGCGGATCGAGCTCTTCGCCGGGTCGATCTTCTGCGCGGATTGCGAAAACGCCGGCGGGGCAAGGAGAGCGAGCGCCACGGCGAGCGCGGCGCGTGCGAAAACGGGATGGTTCATGGGGATGATTTCCGGAATTGGGGCAGCATGCGCACGAGGACGTCGTCGCGGTCGACGAAGTGGTGCTTCATCGCCGCGGCCGCGTGCAGCGCGACGACGGCGGCGAGCGCGTAGTTGATCCAGTGGTGGACGATCTTGAGAACGTCCGCCACTTCCTTGTTCTTCGACAACAGGTCGGGGATCGGGAACGCGCCAAGATACACGGTTTGGAATCCCGCCGCCGAGCTGAAGAGCCACCCGCTCAACGGAGAGGCGAAGAAAAGCACGTAGAGCAGCACGTGGGAGATGTGGGCGAGGCGCACCTCCCAGCCGCGCATCGCGATCGGCATCGGCGGCGCGGGATGCCCCAGGCGCCAAAGCAGGCGAGCGGCCGACAACACGAACACCGTCACCCCGATCCATTTGTGGTACGAGAAGTACTTGAGCTTCTGCGGCGACAGCGGCAGGTCGACCAGGTAGAGCCCGAAAGCGAGGTTGAAGAGGATGAGCAGCGCCGCGACCCAATGAAGGGCTATCGCGGGCGCGCCGAAGCGTTGCGGGATCGAGGACATTCAGCCCCTAGGGTAAACGACGACCAGCCAATAGACGAAACCGGCCGCGATCGCCGCGATCGCGAGCGCCAGCAGCGCCGGGGCGCGCGCGGGCTCGGCAGGGTGCAGGCCCGGCGGCACCATTCTCGAGCCTTGCACCATCGCGGTGACCAGGTCGATCCTGAAGCCCCATCGATACGCGGCGATCGCGATCACGTGCAGCCCGGCGGCCGCCGCGATCACCCACTCGTTGTAGCTGTGGACGGTACTCATGCGCTCGACCATTGCATTCGACACCCTCACCGCGAGCGGCCCCTGGGTGGCGATCTCGTCGTCGGCGAAAAGCCCGGACATGGCCTGGACCAGCAGCGCCGCCAGCATCAGCAACACGATCCATCCGCCCAGCGGATTGTGGCCGGCGAGGAACGGATGGCGCGCCGCGAGCGTGGCGCGCGCGTACGCGAATGCCGCTCGCGGGCCGCGCACGAAATGTGTGAAGCGCGCGGTCTCGCTGCCGAGCACGCCCCACGCGAGGCGGAATATCAGCAGCGCGAGGATCGCGTAGCCGCTGCGCAAGTGCCACGGCATCCAGTCGCCGCCGATCTTGCCGGAGGTGAACGAGAACACCACGAGCACCGCCAGCGTCCAGTGGAAGAGCCGCGTCGGGAGGTCCCAGACGACGATGCGCTCGACCGCGCTCACTTGGCGCGGAAATCGTCGTGGCACGCCTTGCAGGCGGCGTCGGTGTCGGACACCTGCTTCCTGAAGGCCGCCATGTCGCCGGCGCGCACCACCGCGGGGAGCTTCGCGGCTTCGGTCAGCATCCTGTCCATCTTCGCGTCGAAATCGGCGCGATGGGTCCAGATCTCGGGCTTCGCCTTCGTATCCTTGTCGGTGCCCTCGCCGAAGTAATTCTTCGGAACCGGCGCGAGCATCGCGACGAAATCGGCATTCTTCTGCGCCTCTTCCTGGTTGTACGGTTTCTTCTCCTGCGCCATCGCCGAGAGGCTGCCGAAATTGAGGTTCATCAGCGTGTATGCGGCCTTGCGATACTTGATCTGGTTCTCGGCCTTGACCTGCTGAGCGGCGGCCGGGACGGCGGTGGCCGCCACGAGCAAGGCGGCGATCGCGGTGTTCTTCATTTGCAGGGCTCCTTTCGGTGAAACGTCCGCCCGGACGAAAGGGCAGACTTTACGGGAAAATGGCGGGTACGGAAGTCCGGCGCGGCGCAACGGGAGAACTCATGGTCAAGGTACGAATCGAGAAGGATACTTTCGGTCCGATCGAGGTTCCCGGGGAGCGCCTGTGGGGCGCACAGACCCAGCGCTCCCTCGAGAACTTCCGCATATCCGGCGAGCGCATGCCCGCCGAGATCATCCAGGCCCTCGCCTGGGTCAAGCGCGCGTGCGCCACGGTCAACGCCTCCCTGGGACTGTCAACACCCGACAAGGCCCGGGCCATCTCACAGGCCGCCGACGAAATTCTCGCAGGCAAATGGCCCGATGAGTTCCCCTTGGTGGTCTGGCAGACGGGCTCCGGCACCCAGACCAACATGAACATGAACGAGGTGCTCGCCAATCGCGCGAGCGAGATCCTCGGCGGTTCGCGCGGGGAAGGGCGCCTGGTGCACCCGAACGACGACGTGAACCGCGGGCAATCGTCGAACGACGTGTTCCCGACCGCGATGCACGTGGCGGGCGTGGTTTCCATCCGCCGGCGCCTCATGCCTTCGCTGGCACAGCTGCATTCCACGCTCGCATCGAAATCGGCGGAGTTCTCCGGCATCGTGAAGATCGGGCGCACCCACCTGCAGGACGCGACCCCGCTGACACTCGGGCAGGAGTTTTCCGGCTACGCGGCACAGCTCGAACACGCGCAGCGCCACATCGAGGCCGCGCTCCCGCACCTGTCCGAGCTCGCCATCGGCGGGACTGCGGTCGGCACCGGCCTCAATACGCATCCGCAGTTCGGCGCTCTCGTGGCCGAGGAGCTCTCGCGCCTCACCGGCTGCAATTTCGCAAGCGCACCCAACAAGTTCGAGGCGCTCGCGACGCACGACGCCGATGTGTACGCGCACGGCGCGCTCAAGGGCCTCGCCGCGGGGCTGATGAAGATCGCCAACGACGTGCGCCTGCTTGCGAGCGGACCGCGCTGCGGCATCGGCGAGATCACGATTCCCGAGAACGAGCCCGGCAGCTCGATCATGCCCGGCAAGGTGAACCCGACGCAGTGCGAGGCGCTCACGATGGCGTGCTGCCAGGTGCTCGGCAACGACGTGGCGGTGAACTTCGGCGGCTCCCAGGGACACCTCGAGCTCAACGTGTTCAAGCCGGTCATTGCGCAGAATTTCCTGCACAGCGTGCGCCTGCTGGGCGACGGCATGTCGAGCTTCGAGGAGCACTGCGCCCGCGGCATCGAGCCCAACCGCGAACGCATCGCCGCGCTGCTGCACGGCTCGCTGATGCTGGTGACCGCGCTCGCCCCGCACATCGGCTACGACAAGGCCGCGCAGATCGCGAAGAAGGCGCATCGCGAAGGCAGCGGCCTGCGCGAGGCGGCGGTCGCCCTCGGCTACGTGAGCGAGGCGCAATACGACGAGTGGGTGCGGCCGGAGAAGATGATCTAGTAGCGCTTCGGGTTGGGCCGCTCGTCCGGCGGCGGATCCTTGATCGGCGGATCGGGCCTGGGCTTCGGGTCGTCGATCGGCTGCGGCACCTCGGGAACCGGCGCGGTGGGCGGCAGTTCGCCCGGCTGCGGGGGCTCGGGCGTGGGGATGTGGGCGCGGCGTTCGATCATGGGGTCAGTCCGAGTTTGCGTTTCATCGCGGCAGTGAGGGTCTGCGAGGTGCGCCGGAATGCCTTCCAGGGATCGGAGTGCAGCCCCTGCAGCCGGCGCGCCACGTTGCCCACGTGGAACGACGCGGGCTTCATGCGCCCGCCGAGCTCGTCCCAGTGCAGCGGCGTGGAAACCGGAGCGCCCTTGCGCGCGCGCACCGAGTACGCCGCGACCGTGGTGGCGCCGGGGCCATTGCGCATGTAGTCGATGAAGATCCGGCGCGTGCGCTCCTTTTTCGCCATCTTCGAGGTGAAGCCGCGCGGATCGTCGCGCGCCATCGCTTCGGCCAGGGCGCGCGAGAATTCCTTCACCTCATCCCAGTCATGCTTGGGCGCGAGCGGCGCGACCACGTGCAGCCCCTTGCCACCCGAGGTCTTGAGGAACGATTCGAGGCCGAGGTCCGCGAGCCGGTCGCGCGTGAGGCGCGCGGCTGCCATCACCTCGCGCCACGGCACCGTGGTATCGGGATCGAGATCGAACACCATGCGGTCGGGCTTGTCCAGGTCGCGCGTGGTCGAGCCCCACACGTGCAGCTCGATCACCCCCTTCTGGACCAGGCCGACGACGGCAGCCGCGGAATTCGCCACCGCGTAGATGCCTTCGCCGTCGCTTTCGGCAATGGCGACGCGGTCGATCTCCGCTGCCCACGCCTTGTCGATGTGCTTCTGGTAGAAGCAGCCTTCCCCCGGCCCCTGCGGGCAGCGCACCAGGGAAAGCGGCCGGTTCTTCAGGTCGGGCAGCAGGAACTCCGCCACGCCCTCGTAGTAGCGAGCCAAGGCTTCCTTGGTGAGCCCGAGCTCGTCGAAGAGCACGCGATCGGGATTGGTGATGCGGATGCCGGCGACGACGACGTTGTCGCTGCCGCCGTCAGGTGGCGTCATCGCGCCTCACGAGGAGCCACAGGTCCTTCTTGCGCGTGGAGGCGTTTCCCATTCGCGCGAGCGTCCAGTGTCCCTTCATCCGGCGGCCCCGGAGCTCGAACTTGAGCTGTCCGCGCCGATAGCTCGCGAGCGCCGGCCCTTGCGCGATCCAGGTGCCCTGGTCCCACAGCTCGCCGAGGGAATCGTCGCCGTCGACGATGCTTTCGAACGCGGAGTCATCGATCGCCTGGTCCTCGGTGTGCAGCGCCACGCGCCTGCCCGCGGGATCGGTATCGGGATTGCGCGGGATCGCCCAGCACTTCACCACGCCGTCGAGCTCCATGCGCAACTCGAATTGCGAGGCATTCGGCCCCGGCTTGCGGATCACGAATCGCAACGCCCGGACGACAGGGCGCCCCGAGGCGCGGCTGCGCGGCGCGGGAGCGCGCGCATCGTCGCGCCGTTCGCGATGGAGCAAGGTCATCGCGCGCGGTCAGTGGCGCAGGTCGGTGTTCGCGCCCGGCAGGTTCGAAGCCGGCGTGGGCGACGGCGTCGCGACGGCCGGGACGTTGCCGCCTTCATCTTCCCAGCGATGCAGGTCCTGCTTCACCTGGTGCTTGACGGCGCGCAGCCCCTGCCCGCGGTTGAAGCAATAGCTCACGAAGGCGGCGAGGCCGGCGATGGCGACAAGCGATGCGGTTCTCATGGAGGTTCTCCTGGGTTGTCCTGGTTTCGTCAGGCGGCGCGGCGCGTGTGGGCGCCGGTGCGCGATGTGGTGGCGCTCTTGCGAGCCTTCGGCGGGGCGCGGCGGCGCACCGAGGTCGCCACGCGCCGCGGCGCGGCGCGCTCGCCGGCGCCGCGGCGCGTGCGCGCGCCGAGG
>JANPHA010000421.1:0-2397 GCA_031424255.1 Burkholderiales bacterium
CAGCGTGACCATCGCGAAATAGATGCCCTGGCGGCGGATCGCAATCAAGCCCACCGCCAGCCCGAGCAGCGCGCCGAAGACCATGCCCGCCAGAATGCCCAGTTCGGGCGGCCAGCCCGGCGATGGCCGTCGACAGCACGAAGGCCAGCAGCTTGTAGCGGTCGACGTCGTAGCCGAGCGAGATCGCCCGCGGCTCGTTCTCGCGGATCGCCTTCAGCACCTGGCCATACGGCGAGTGCACGATGCGGATGATGGCCAGGAACACGGCGACGAAGATCGCCAGCACCACGTAGTACAAGGTCAGGTCGTCGGCCAGCGAGATGAAGCCGAAGAGCTTGCCGCGCGGCACGCCCTGCAGGCCGTCTTCGCCGCCGGTGAAGGGCGCCTGCAGACAGACGAAATAGATCATCTGCGCCAGCGCCAGCGTGACCATCGCGAAGTAGATGCCCTGGCGGCGGATGGCGATCAGGCCGACCACCAGGCCGAGCCCACCCGCGACCGCCGCGCCCGCCAGCAGGCCCAGCTCGGGCGACCAGCCGGCGCTGCGCACCAGCCAGCCGGTGGCGTAGGCGGCACCGCCCATGAAGGCGGCATGGCCGAAGGACAGCAGGCCGGTGAAGCCGAGCAGCAGGTTGAAGGCGCAGGCGAAGATCGCGAAGCACAGCGCCGTCATCATGAACACCGGGTAGACGCCGATGAACGGCGCGGCCAGCAGGAACACCAGCCCCGCGGCCCAGGCCCAGCGCGCAGACGCAGCCGTCGTGGCGCTCATCTCATTTCTCCTTGCCGAACAGGCCGGCCGGCCGGACCATCAGCACGATGGCCATGATCACGAAGACGACGATGCTCGAGGCCTCGGGGTAGAAGACCTTGGTCAGGCCCTCGACCAGGCCGAGCATCACGCCGGTCAGGATCGAGCCGAGGATCGAGCCCATGCCGCCGATCACCACCACCGCGAAGACCACGATGATCAGGTTGCTGCCCATCAGCGGCGTGATCTGGATCACCGGCGCGGCCAGCACGCCGGCCAGCGCGGCCAGTGCCGCACCGCCGGCATAGGTCAGGGTCACCATCAGCGGCACATTGATGCCGAAGGCCTGGACCAAGGATGGGTTCTCGGTCCCGGCGCGAAGGGTGGCCCCGAGGCGGGTCTTCTCGATCACGAACCAGGTGCCCAGGCAGATCGTCAACGACGCCAGCACGACCCAGGCGCGGTAGTTCGGCAGCACCATGAAGCCGAGGTTGGTCGCGCCCTGCAGCAGCTCGGGCACCGGATACGACTGGCCCGACACGTCGAACCAGTAGCGGAACACGCCTTCGGCGATCAGCGCCAGGCCGAAGGTCAGCAACAGGCCGTAGATCGGGTCGATCTTGTACAGGCGCTTCAGCAAGGTGCGCTCGATCACGACGCCGAGCGCGCCGACGACGATCGGCGAGATGACCAGCGCGAACCAGTAGTTGATGCCGAAGCGGTCGAGCGCGACGAACGCGACATACGCGCCGATCATGTACAGCGCACCGTGCGCGAAGTTGACGATCCCCAGCAACCCGAAGATCACCGCCAGGCCCAGGCTCAGCATCGCGTAGAACGAGCCGTTCACCAGGCCGAGCAGCAGCTGGCCCAGGAAGGCCTGCAGCGGGATGCCGAAGATCTCCATCAGTCGCGTTCCCCGGCGCCGCGCGTCACTTCCAGAGGGCGCACTTCGACTCGGCCTTGGTCGTGAACGCGTCCTCGCCCTTGGAGGTCGCGATCAGGTTGTAGTAGTCCCACGGCGTCGTCGACGCGTCGGGGGCCTTGACCTGCATCAGGAACATGTCGTGGACCATGCGGCCGTCCGGGCGCACGTAGCCGCCCTTGGCGTACATGTCGTTGACCTTCGACTTGCGCATTTGCTCCATCGTCTTCTCGCCGTCGTCGCTGTTCGCCGCCTTGACCGCGTTCAGGTAGAACTGGGTCACCGAGTAGTCGGCCGCCTGGATCGACGACGGCATGCGCTTGAACTTCTCGAAGAATTTCTTCGACCAGGCGCGCGACTCCGGCGACTGGTTCCAGTACCAGCTGTCCGTCAGGTACATGCCCTGCGTCGCCTTCAGGCCGAGCGAGTGCACGTCGTTGATGAACATCAGCAGGCCGGCGAGCTTCATCGTCTTGGTGATGCCGAACTCGTTCGCCGCCTTGATCGCGTTGATGGTGTCGCCGCCGGCGTTGGCCAGGCCGATGATCTTGGCGCCGGACTGCTGCGCCTTCAGCATCTGCGACGAGAAATCGGGCGCGTTGAGCGGATGCTTCACCGAGCCCAGTACCTTGCCCCCGCCGGCCAGCACCACCTCGGTCGTGTCCTTCTCGAGCACCTGGCCGAAGGCGTAGTCGGCGGCGATGAAGAACCAGCTGTCGCC
>JANPHA010000422.1:0-4694 GCA_031424255.1 Burkholderiales bacterium
AGCGCGTCCTGGAAGCCCATGATGCCGAGACCCACGGGACGGTGGCGGGCATTGGAATCTCGCGCCTTCTTCACCGCGTAGTAGTTGATGTCGATCACGTTGTCGAGCATCCGCATCGCGGTGCCGATGGTTTTCTTCAGCTTGTCGTGGTCGAGCTTGCCGTCGCGCACATGGTTGATGAGGTTCACGCTGCCCAGGTTGCACACCGCGATCTCTTCGCCGTTGGTGTTGAGCGTGATCTCGGTGCAGAGGTTGGACGAGTGCACCACGCCCACGTGCTGCTGCGGGCTACGGACGTTGGCCGCGTCCTTGAACGTGATCCACGGATGCCCGGTCTCGAACAGCATCGTGAGCATCTTGCGCCACAGCGTCTGCGCGGGAACTCTCTTGTGCAGCTTGATCTCGCCGCGCGCGGCCTTGCGCTCGTACTCGACATACGCCGTCTCGAAGGCCTTGCCGAACTTGTCGTGCAGGTCGGGCACGTCGGAGGGCGAGAAGAGGGTCCACTCGCCGGCTTCCATCACGCGGCGCATGAAGAGGTCCGGAACCCAGTTCGCGGTGTTCATGTCGTGGGTGCGGCGGCGATCGTCGCCGGTGTTCTTGCGCAACTCGAGGAATTCCTCGATATCGAGGTGCCAGGTCTCGAGGTAGCAGCAGACCGCGCCCTTGCGCTTGCCGCCGTTGTGGGCGAGGCCCGCGCTCGTCATGTACGACTTGTCGCCCTCGACCTTCAGGTCGAACACGAAGGGCTTGGGCGAGATGTCCTCGATGCCGGTCACGCGCGAGAAGAGCTTGCCATCGATCTCGAGCCAGTTCCTCTTCGTGATCGGCTTGCAACCCACCAGCGCGGCAATCTCCGGAACTGCCGGAATGCGCAGGTCGAAGCACTTCGTGACACCGGAGAATTGGGCGGTCGAGCCATCGGAGCGCGTCGCTTCATGGCTCGTGTCGCGCTCGCGGTACTGGCCCGCGGTGGGCACGCCCATGCGCAGCAGCTGGTAGCGCAGGCCTTCGATCAGCGCCCGCGAGGTGTTGGTGAAGTAGATTTCCTTGCCGCGCGAAACGCCGCCGTCGGTTTCCAGCAGACCCTGGATCAGCGCGGCGGTGAACGGCTTCGGCAAGTGCGAGAAACGCCGCGCGATGCGCTTCGATCCCGTCTCGTCGTAGATGTCCTCATGCGTGAACGGCATCGTCGGATGACCGGCGCCCACGATGCGCCCGGTGGTCCCATCGCGCGCGACGCCACGGCCGAACGCCCAGTTCACCTGCGCATAGGTTTCGCCGCGGCCGTTCTCCCAATAGTGGATGCCGCGCTCTTGCAGATACGCGCGCACGAATGCGAGGTGCTCGTCCCTCTGCGGATTGCCGGACACTCCCCACTGCATGCCATCCTTCGAGAGGTGGCCGTCGCCGAGGAGGATGCCGTAGAGGCGCGCGTCCTCCGCCGTGAGTCCCGCGACGTTGACAATTTCAGCCGGGATCACCTGCGCCACGTAGTCGCCCGCGCGAAGCGCCCCCGCATCGATCCAGGCGGCCTTGACCTTGCCCTTGGCGAGCCACTGCCTGGTGCGCTCGTTGGATTGCTCCGTCGGAACGCCCTGGATCGCATAGAACGGGTGGCCGGCGGTGACGAGCAACGGATCGATCGCGTGCTTCACCTTCACCGCGACCATCCGGTCGGTCTGGTTGTACGCGTAGCGCCGCTCGACCTCGCGATAGGTGCCGGATTTGCCCAGCACCAGGTCGCCGGGATTCACGTCCTTGATCGCCTTCAGCCCGTCGGCCGTATAGACGCCCGTCTCCGGAGAGAAGCACTGATTGACCGCGACGGCAGTATCCGACACGACTTTAAGGAAAGGCACCACACCTTGTGACTTTCCATTCGTCCCCTTGATGTAGGAACCCAGTGCGCGCACCGGCGTCCAGTCGTTTCCGAGCCCGCCGGCGAATTTGGAGAGGAGCGCGTTTTCCTTGATGGCTTCATAGATCCCGTCCAGGTCGTCGGCAACCGTGGTGAGGTAGCAGGAGGAAAGCTGCGAGCGCAGCGTCCCCGCGTTGAAGAGCGTCGGCGTCGACGACATGAAATCGAAGGTCGACAGCACGTTGTAGAACTCGATCGCGCGCTCTTCGCGGTTGATCTCGTTCAGCGACAGGCCCATCGCCACGCGCATGAAGAACGCCTGGGGCAGCTCGATGCGGTGGTCGTTGATATGCAGGAAATAGCGGTCGTAGAGCGTCTGCAGGCCGAGGTAGTTGAACTGCAGGTCGCGCTCCGGCTTCATCGCCTCGCCCAGGCGCTTCAGGTCATACGACGCGAGCTTCTCGTCGAGCAGCTGCGCCTGCACGCCCTGGCGGATGAAGGTGGGGAAATATTCGGCGTAGCGCGTGGACATCTCTTCCTGCGTGACCTCCTCGCCGATCACCTCGCGGCGGATGGTGTGCAGCAGCAGGCGCGCGGTCACGTAGGTGTAGTCGGGATCCTGCTCGAGCAGCATGCGGGCGGCGAGGATCGCGCACTTGTGCACTTCCTCGAGCGGCACGCCGTCGTAGAGATCGCGCAGCGTCGCATCGAGGATCTTCTTCGGATCGACGTCGGCGCCCAGGCCCACGCACGCGGAGGTGATCAGCGCCTCGAGCTTCGCGATATCCAGCGGCTCCTTGGCGCCGCCCACCATCACGTGCAGAATGGGGTGGCGCGATTCGGCGGCTTCCTGCACGCGCTTGGAGCGCTCGCGCGCCCGCTCTTCGCGGTAGAGCACGTACGAGCGCGCGACCTGGTGCTCGCCGGCGCGCATCATCGCGAGCTCGACCTGGTCCTGCACGTCTTCGATATGGAACGTGCCGCCCGCGGGATGGCGGCGCATCAGCGACTGCACCACGGCCTCGGTGAGCGCTTGCACCTTGTCTCGCACGCCCGCGCTCGCCGCGGCAGTGTTGCCGGACACCGCGAGGAACGCCTTGGTCATGGCGACCGCGATCTTGTCGGGCTCGAAGCCGACGACCGCGCCGTTGCGGCGGATGATCTTGTAATCCGCGTACCGCTCCGGCGGCGTACTGCCTTCCTCCCCGAGAATCGGATTCTGAAGCGGGGCCGCGGGATTGATATCGGATGCCAAGCGCATGGATCGTCTCCTGGATTCTGTTTTACGGGCCTCGGGAGCGGCGCGCGTCCCTCGGATTGCTCGGCTGTCAGGCTTCTATGGACCTGCTAACTGCCGGATTTCGTTTGCGTATCGGGCAAATATCCCCGACTTACCAACAGCTTCTTCCCCCAGCTTTCCACAACATATTGTGGATCAGGCAAGGCGTGGGCACAAAGTCTAGGTCGCGTCCGGGGGTTTCGCAAGCGACTTTTTTCGCTTGCAAATTCATGCCCTTGGAGGGGGGACTTGCTCAAGAATCGAGCAGCAGGAATTACGTTTCCGGGCCCTGCAGGCGGCTCCAGTCGAAGCACGGGCCCGGATCGGTCTTGCGTCCCGGGGCGATGTCGCTGTGGCCCGCGATGTCGATCCTTCCATAGCGATCGAAGAGCGCCCCGACGAGCTTCTCGAGGGTTTCGTATTGCGCATCCTCGAACGCGAGCTCGTCCGTTCCCTCGAGCTCAATGCCGATGGAGAAGTCGTTGCAGCGTTCGCGCCCCTTCCAGCTTGAGGCCCCCGCGTGCCAGGCACGCAGCTCGCACGGGACGTACTGGATGAGGGAGCCGTCGCGGCGAACGAGGAAGTGTGATGAGACGCGCAGTGCAGCGATCTCGCGGAAATAGGGATGCGCGTCGGGATCGAGCCGGCCGAGAAAGAGGTCGTCAATCCACGCCCCGCCGAACTCTCCCGGCGGCAGCGAGATGTTGTGGATCACGATCAGCTCGATGCGCGCGTCCTCGGGGCGCTCATCGTAGTGCGGCGAGGGCACCCACGTCGCCCCCGCGCACATCCCCGCGATATCGAGAAAAAAATCCAATTCGGGGGTCAGACTCCGCAATTCAATCGATGCCGAGCCGGTCGAGCCGGTAGCGCAGCGACCGGAACGTGATGCCGAGGAGCTTCGCGGCGGCGGTCTTGTTGAAGCGCGTGGCCTCGAGCGCCTTGGTGATCGCCTCGCGCTCGACCGAATCGAGGAAGTCGTGCAGCGGCAGCCCGCGCGTGCCGAGGGCGCCATCGAGCGGCACCATCTTCTCCTTCGAGGCGGCCTGCGTGAGATAGAGGTCGTTCTCGAGGATCGTGTTGTCGCTGCACAACGCGAGCGCCCGCTCGAGGATGTTCTCCAGCTCGCGCACGTTGCCGGGGAAATCGTAGCGGCGCAGCGCGAGCATCGCCTGCTCGGCGATCTTCGGCGGCGGATTGCCGCTTTGCCTGGCGAGCCGATCGACCACCTGCTCGACCATCAGCGGGATGTCTTCGGGAATCTCGCGCAGGCTCGGCATCTTCAACTCGATCACGTTCAGCCGATAGAAGAGATCCTGCCGAAACGCCCCGGCATCGACCTGGTCGGACAAGTTGCGGTGGGTCGCGGAGATGATGCGCACGTCGATCGGCTCTTCCTGCGTGTCGCCCACGCGGCGCACCTTCTTCTCCTGGATCACGCGCAGCAGCTTCACCTGCATCGCGAGCGGCAGGTCGCCGACCTCGTCCAGGAAGAGCGTGCCCTTGCCCGCGGCCTGCAGGTAGCCCAGCTTGTCGTTGTCCGCGCCGGTGAAG
>JANPHA010000423.1:0-9106 GCA_031424255.1 Burkholderiales bacterium
ATCGCCAAGGCGCTCACCGGGGCCTATCTCTCCTCCCAGGGCAACGCGTTCTCGACGCGCACCGCGGGCCAGATCATCCAGGAGCATTTCAACCCGGGCGAATCGCAGCAGCCTTCCGGGCCGTTGTACGGCGTGCAGTTCACGCAGCTCTCGTGCTCCGACGTGAACCGCAATACCGCGAATGGAAGCGTGGGCCCGAAGCGCTCTCCGCTCGGGCTGTCCGCCGATCCGGGCGGCTTGCCGCTCTACAAGGATGGCGTGCTCGTGGGCGGCATCGGCATCGAGGCCAACGGGATCTACAGCTTCGATCGCGACATCCGGGACATCGACCAGGACGACGAGGAGATCGCCGCGGTCGCCGGCGCGAGCGGGTTCACGGCGCCCGACGACATCCGCGCGAATCGCATCACCGCCGACGGGCGCACGCTGCGCTATGTCGATTCGACATCGACCGCCTCCGATCCGGCGCGCGCGCCGCCCTTCGCATCGTTGCCCGGAGCGCTCGTCGCGGTCGAGGGATATGTCGGTGCGGCGGTCGGCGGCGGCACCGCGTTCGGGACCGCGGCGTCGGGCGTGCGCGCGGACACGGGTGCATTCGCCGCGGCCGGTGGATGGGTGCTGGTCGACGCCGCCAACACGAACCGCTTCGCGCCGCGCGATGCCAACCCGGTCGAGGGCGGAACGCTGCGCGCCGCCGAGGCGCAGGGGGTGCTCGCCGAGGCGCTTGCGATCGCGCGGCGCGCGCGCGGCCAGATCCGCCGCCCGCTCGGCTCCTCCGCGCACGTGACGATCGCGGTGGTCGATCTCGTCGGCGATGTCCTCGGGCTGGTGCGCACCGCCGACGCGCCGGTGTTCGGGATCGACGTCGCGGTGCAGAAGGCGCGCACCGCGATGTTCTTTTCGCATCCGGCGGCGACCAGCAACATCCTTTCGTTCGTGCCCGCGCGGCACCTGCCGGGAGGCGCGCACGACGTGTCGGTCGCGCAGTATGTGCTCGACGCGCGCAAGTTTCTCGACGATCCGTTTCAATTCACCGGCGGCACCGCGTGGACCGCGCGCGCCATCGGCAACCTGCATCGGCCCTTCTTTCCCGATGGCATCGAGGGCACGCGGCCCGGGCCGTTCTCGACGCCGATCGAGCGCTGGAGCCCGTTCAACGTGGGCTTCCAGCTCGATCTCGTCTACAACCAGTTCATTCGCGGTGCGCTCGGTGACACCTCGGTGGGGTGTGCCACGCGCTTCCCGTTGGGCGTGACGCCTCCGGTTCCCCCGGAGTTCGTCTTCCCGCGGCTTCGCAACGGGGCGCAGATCTTTCCAGGTGGGGTGCCGATCTATCGCGGCAAGGAGCTCGTCGGGGCGATCGGAGTCTCCGGCGACGGCGTCGACCAGGACGACATGATCGCGTTCCTCGGCCTCGCGAATGCCGCACGCACGCTCGGCAACGCGATCGGCAATGCACCCGCCTCGATGCGCGCCGATACCCTCGCGCCGCAGGGCGTGCGGCTGCGCTATGCGCAATGCCCGCAGGCGCCGTTCAACGACTCGACCGAACAGAATGTCTGCGCGGGCCTCTAGATCGAGCTTCTGGATCGTTCTCGCGATCCCGTTCATGGCGCACGCCGAGGAGAAGTTTCCGCCGGATCGCGATTCCGAGCGCGAGGTGGCAGCGAGGCGCCCGGGGCCGAGCGTGCCGGAGAAGTATTTCCCGCCGCCGGTCGATCCGCTGCAGGTGCCGGCGCCCGCGGCCTCCGTGCGGCGCGAGACGCTGCCCGTGCCCGACCGCTGGCGCATCCTGCAGGCGCTCGGCGTCAGGTCGCAGTGGCTCGATCCGTACAACCAGAACGTGCTGAAGGGCGACTTGCCGATCGCCAGCGAGCCGTGGTTTCGTGATCGCTTCCCGGCGCTCGCGCAGCGCCTCTCGCCCGACTGGTTCGTGAACCTCGGGGCGGTCTCCGACTCCCTCGTGGAGCTGCGCCGCCTGCCCACGCCGGTCGCGCCGCAGACCTCCGTGCGCCCGGGAAGCGTCGACGTGTTCGGATACGGCAAGCAGTCGACGCTTTCGCAGACGCTGATCGTGTCGCTGGCGCTCCTCAAGGGAGATACGACCTTCAGGCCGCCCGATTACGAGTTTCGCCTCGTGCCCGCCTTCAACGTGAACCGCACGCAGGTCGAGGAAAGCCGCGCGCTGCGCGTCGACCCGCGCCAGGGCGTTCGGCGCACCGACAACCATGTGGGCCTGCAGGAAGCATTCGCGGACGTGCACCTGCGCAACGTCTCCGCGCGCTACGACTTCGACTCGATCCGCGTCGGCATCCAGCCTTTCACCTCGGACTTTCGCGGCTTCGTGTTCCAGGACGTGCCGGTGGGCGTGCGGCTCTTCGGCACGCGCGACGACAACCAGTGGCAATACAACCTCGGCTGGTTCCGGCGCCTCGAGAAGGACACGAACTCGGGATTGAACGACGTGACGACGCGGCCGCGCCGCGACGACGTGCTGGTGGCGAACATCTATCGCCAGGACCTGCCGCGGCCGGGCTTCACCTCGCAGGCGACGCTGATCGTCAACGTCAATCGCGAGGCGAAGGGCGAGTTCTACGATGCGAACGGCTTCCTCGTACGGCCCGCCGTGCAGGGCGATGCGCGCCCGCACGACTACCAGGTCGCCTACCTCGGCTATAGCGGCGACGGACACCTCGGGCGCTGGAATCTCTCGACCTCGGTCTACGCGGTGCTCGGGCGCGACGATCGCAATCCGATCGCGCAGAAGGCGCAGTCGATCCGCGCGGGCTTCGCGGCCGTGGAGCTGTCGCGCGACTTCAGCTGGGTGCGCATGCGCCTGAACGCGCTCTTCCAGAGCGCCGACCGCGATCCGTTCGACGGCAAGGCGACCGGCTTCGATGCGATCCTCGAGAATCCGCAGTTCGCCGGCGCGGATACCAGCTTCTGGATCCGCCAGGCGGTGCCGCTCGTGGGCGGCGGCGGCGTGGCGCTTTCGGGACGCAACGGCGTGCTCGCGAGCCTGCGCTCATCGAAGGACCAGGGGCAGTCGAATTTCGTGAACCCCGGACTCACGCTGCTCGGGGCCGGGGCCGATGCCGACGTGACGCCGCAGGTTCGCGTGATCACCAACCTTTCGTACCTGCGCTTCGTGAACACGACGGTGCTCGGCGTGCTGCGCAACCAGGCGCCACCGTCGCGCGAGATCGGGTGGGATGTCTCGGGCGCAGTGCAATGGCGGCCGTTCATGACCCAGAACGTCGTGTTCAATGCTTCGGCCGCGGTGCTCTTTCCGGGCAAGGGTCTGAAGCAGCTCTACGAAGAGGGACAGCGCGGCCCGCAGTATTCCGTACTTATCAACTTATTGGCGACCTTCTGAGATGAAACGCGGAATTCACCACAGAGGACGCAGAGGGCACAGAGGTGGCGCAGAGGAAAGAAAAGTGCCATTCATTCGTGCCCATGGGTCCCGTGTTGCGAATACCATCAGGGTTCTGTTTTTCCTCTGTGCCACCGCTGGGTCCTCTGCGTCCTCTGTGGTTGATGCGGCGTATCTCCCCGCGCCCGCCGCCCAAACCGTGAAGGAAGCCGACACCAAGACACTCGGCTGCATGAGCTGCCACACCGCGACCGATCGCCACACGATGCACCAGAATCCCGCGGTGATCCTCGGCTGCAGCGATTGCCACGGCGGCGATGCGCGCGTGTTCAGGCCGGACGGCGCCAGGCGCGAGGACGCGCCGTATGTCGCGACGCTGCGCCAGGCCCACGTGCTGCCGCGCAACGAGCGTGCGTGGAGCTGGCCCTCGAGCGCGACACCGGAACGCACCTATACGCTGCTCAATCGCGAGAGCCCGCAGTTCATCCGCTTCATCAACCCGGGCGACCTGCGCGCCGCGCGCGAGGCCTGTGGCGCCTGCCACCTGCCGATCATCCAGGCGAGCGAGAGGAGCCTGATGGCGACCTCCGCGATGCTCTGGGGAGGTGCCGCGTACAACAACGGCATCCTCCCGTACAAACGCTACCTGCTCGGCGAGGCATACACGCGCGAAGGGCAGGGTGCTTCGATCGTGAACCCGGTGAAGCCCGATGCCTTCCTCGTCTCGAAGGGAATCCTGCCCGCGCTCACCGCGCTGCCGTCGTGGGAGACGATCCCGCCGGCGGACGTCTTCCGCGTGTTCGAGCGCGGCGGGCGCGTGATCTCGAGCCAGTTCCCCGAGATCGGGTTGCCCAACAGCAGCGGCGCGCTGCAGAAGCTCGACGAGCCCGGGCGCCCCGACTTCCGACAGTCGAACCGCGGCCCCG
This sequence comes from Burkholderiales bacterium, assembly GCA_031424255.1. GTDB lineage: Bacteria > Pseudomonadota > Gammaproteobacteria > Burkholderiales > Usitatibacteraceae > Usitatibacter. The sequence continues at coordinate 4,303 of JANPHA010000423.1, forward strand.
GCACCGGCAGCCGCATCGCGGTGCCGGTGATCAATATCACCAAGACGCGCCTGAACGATCCGCACCTGTGGTTCCTCGGCACCAACGAGCAGCCCGGCGACTACCGCTCGTCCGGGTGCAGCGCCTGTCATTCGGTCTACGCGAACGACCGCGACGAACGGCACTCCGGGATCTACGCCCGCTTCGGGCACGCCGGCGAGAGCGCGACGCGGGATCCGACCATCCGCAGGAACGAGCCGGGACACCCGATCCGGCACGAGTTCACGCGCGCGATCCCGTCGTCGCAGTGCATGGTCTGCCACATGCACCAGCCCAACGTGTTCGTGAACAGCTTCTACGGCACGATCATGTGGGACTACGAATCCGACGCGCCGTCGATGTGGCCGAAGGCGCAGAAGTATCCGACGAGCGACGAGGCACGGCGCATCCTCGATCGCAATCCCGAGGAGGCCGCGATCCGCGGCAACTGGGGCGATCCCGCTTTCCTGAAAGATGTCGCGAAGCTCAACCCGACCCTCAAGGACACGCAGTTCGCCGACTATCACGGCCACGGGTGGAATTTCCGCGCGGTGTACAAGCGCGACCGCAAGGGGGCGTTGCTCGACAAGGACGGCGGCGTGGTGCGCGACGACGATCCGGAGAAATTCAGCAAGGGCGTGCACCTCACCTCGATCCATCTCGACCTCGGATTCCACTGCGTCGATTGCCACTTCGCGCAGGACATGCACGGCAACGGCCATATCTACGGCGAGGTGGCCGCCGCGGTGGAGATCGATTGCGCCGATTGCCATGGCACCGCGGACAAGTACCCGACGCTGCGCACCTCGGGACCGGCGTCGCGCCCGGGCGGCATGGACATGTCGCTGCTGCGCACGCAGGACGGGCGCAAGCGCTTCGAGTGGCGCGGCGGCAAGCTCTACCAGCGCTCGGCGCTCGACCCGGACCTCGAGTGGGACATGACGCTGGTGAAGGACACGGTCACGCCCGGCAACCCGAGGTACAACGAGAAGGCGGCGCGCGCGAAGCTGATGCATTCCGGCGCCGAGGGCCGCGCGGGCCAGTGGGGCGCAGGCGCATCCGCCGGCGCTTACGCGCATTCCAATGAAAAAATGACGTGCTTCTCGTGCCATCTCTCGTGGACCACGAGCTGCTCGGGCTGCCACCTGCCGATCCAGGCCAACTGGAAGACCGAGCGCTTGCACTACGAGGGCGGCGAGACGCGCAACTACGCGACCTACAACCCGCAGGTCGCGCGCGACGACATCTTCCAGCTCGGCAGGCATGGGCCGGTGAAGGGCGGCCGGATCGCTCCGGTGCGATCGTCCTCGGCGCTGGTGCTGTCGTCGACCAACATCAACCGCGAGCGCATCTACATCCAGCAGCCGCCAGTCGCGGCGAGCGGCTTCTCGTCGCAGGCGTTCGCGCCCCACTATCCGCACACCGAGCGCAAGACCGAGACCAAGACCTGCAGCGACTGCCACGTCTCCGCAGCCAACGACAACAATGCGATCATGGCGCAACTGCTGCTGCAGGGAACCAACTTCGTGAACTTCGTGGGCTTCAACGCGTGGCTGGGTGAGGAGCGGCACGTGGAGGCGGTGCAGGTCACCGAATGGGACGAGCCCCAGGCGGTGATCGGCAGCTACCTGCACCGCTACGCCTATCCGGACTGGTTCGCGCGCCACGAGAAGCGCTCGTTGCGCCTGCCCGAGGCCCACGACCATCCCACGAAAGGGGCCGTCGGCTGCCTGGCGCTGCGCGGGGAATATCTCTATGCGGCGGAAGGCGCCGGCGGAATGCGCGTCTATGACGTCGCCTCGATCGCCAACAAGGGTGTCTCGCAGCGCATCGTGACGGCGCCGTTCTCGCCGCTCGGCCAGGACACGCATATCGCGTCGATGGACGACCTGCGTGGCGTTGCCCACGAACCAGCCGATCAACCCGCGGCGCAACGCGGGCGAGCTGATGCGCACCGACAACCAGGAGCAGGCGTTCCATCCGATCTACCACTACGCGGTGATCGCGGATGCCGCGGAAGGGTTGATCCTGGTCGATGTCGACACGCTCGCCGACGGCGAGCCGCGCAACAACTTCCTCAAGCGCGCGCTCACCTGGAATCCCGACGGCGTCCTCACCGGCGCGCGCCACGTGACCCTCGGCGGGCACTATGCCTACTTCGCCACCGAGGCGGGTATCGTGATCGTCGATCTCGACGAGCCGCTCGCGCCGAAGATCGCGGCGCGCGTGCCGCTCGGCGGCGCGCGCGCGAGTGCCTTGCAGTTCCGCTATCTCTTCGTCGCGACGTCGGCGGGGCTCGAGGTGCTCGATGTCGGCGTGCCCGGCAATGCGCGCGTGGTCGCGGGCGCGAGAGTGCCCCTCGCCGATGCGCGTCGCGTTTATGTGGCGCGCACCTATGCCTACGTGGCCGCGGGGCGCCAGGGTCTCGCGATCGTCGACGTGGAGCGTCCCGAAGAGCCGCGGCTCTTCACGACGTTCACCGCGGGCGGCAAGCTCGACGATGCCCGCGACGTGATCGTCGGCTCGACCAACGCATCGCTCTTCGCCTATGTCGCCGACGGCAGGAACGGTCTGAAGGTGATCCAGCTCACCGCGCCCGACACCCAGCCGCGCTTCTACGGCTTCAGCCCCGAGCCACGCCCGCAGCTCGTCGCGTGGCGCGAGACGCGCTCGAGCGCGACCGCGCTCGCCAAGGGCCTCGATCGCGACCGCGCGGTCGACGAGACTGGCGGGCAGATCGCGGTCTTCGGGCGCATCGGCTCGCGCCCGTTCACGCTCGAGGAGCAGCGCAAGTTCTACCTCACGCCGGAGGGGGCAGTGTGGAAAGTGAAAGACTGATGGTTCACCACAGAGGACAGGAGGATCACAGAGGTGGCACAGAGGAAAGGCCAATGCCATTCATTCGCGCCAGTGGATCCAGTATCGCGAATGACCTGAAGGGGTTGCTCTTTCTCTGTGCCACCTCTGTGATCCTCATGTCCTCTGTGGTGAATGCCGCGCCTGAACCCTCTCCGGCGCTTCCTTACCAGGCGAAGGGTGAACACATCGGCGTGGTGAACTGCGCGAGCAGCCTCTGCCACGGGTCGGTATCGAGCTGGAAGGATTCGAACATCCTGCAGAACGAATACGTGACCTGGTCGCGCGTCGACAAGCACGCGACGCGCGCCTACCCCGTGCTGCTGAACGAGCGGTCGCGGCGGATCGCGGCGAACCTGGGCCTGAAACAGCCCGCGCATCAGGCGAAGCTCTGCCTCGACTGCCACGCCGAGAATCCGCCGCTGTCGCAGCGTGGCGAGCGCTTCAAGATGACCGACGGGATCGGCTGCGAGGCGTGCCATGGTCCCGCGGAAAGCTGGATCAAGTCGCACGTCGAGTCCGGCGCCACGCACGCGGACAACGTCGCGCACGGCCTGTATCCGGCCAACGAGCCCGTGGCGCAGGCGCGCCTGTGCCTGTCGTGCCACTTCGGCAACGAGGACCAGTTCGTCACGCACCGGATGATGGGCGCGGGACACCCGCGCATGAGCTTCGAACTCGACACGTTCTCGCAGACCCAGCCGCCGCACTTCGTGATCGACGCCGACTGGGAGAAGCGCAAGGGAAGCTGGGATCCGATCCGCGTCTGGGCGATCGGCCAGGCGCTCGCGGCCTCGGAGCTGCTCGCCGTGTTGCTCGACGCGAAGCGCAGCCGCGATGGCCTCTTTCCCGAGCTCGTCGTGTTCGACTGCCACGCCTGCCACCATCCCATGTCGGACGTGCGCTGGTCGCCGCGCACCGGAACCAGCCCCGGGCGCATTCGCCTGAATGATGCGAACCTGCTGATGCTGCGCCAGATCGTGCGCCAGGCGTTGCCCGCGGACGACGCCAACGCGTTCGCGCAGCGCATCACCGAGCTGCACAAAGCGGTGGCGGGCGATGGCGGCGACCCGCACGAGGCGGCCCTGGCGCTGCGCGGTGCGCTCGACGGCGTGGTGAAGCGGCTCGCGGGTCGAACGTTCCGGCCCGCGGACCTGCGTGCGATCCTGGCCGGCCTCGCCGAAGACGGGCTGAATGGACAGTATCGCGACTACGCGGGCGCGGAACAGGCTACGATGGCCATCGCGAGCCTGCTCAACTTCCTCGGCAAGCGCGGCGAGCTGAAGGAGATGCGCGCCGCCAACGCCGCGCTCGACCGGCTCTACGAAGCGGTGAAGGACGACGAGAAGTTCCGGCCGGAGCGCTTCAGGGCGGCGCTCGGCGAGCTGCGCGATACGGTGATCCGATAGATGGCAAGCGTATTCGACCAACGCACCGAGTTCCGCTGGCACAAGCTGGGCATCATCGGCTCGGGCCCGGCCGGGCTCTCGGCCGCGGCGCATGCCGCGGAGCTTGGCGTCTCCCACGTCCTGCTCGAGGCCGAGGACCACGCCTCGAACACGATCTTCAAGTACCAGAAGGGCAAGCACGTGATGGCGGAGCCGCAGATCCTGCCGCTCAGGAGCCCGCTCACGTTCGGCGCCGGCAAGCGCGAGACCGTGCTCGACCTCTGGGACCGCGAGATCGCGAAGCTCGGCTTGCACATCCGCTATGGCTGCGAGGTCACCGGCATCGGCGGCAGCGACGAGAACTTCGAGGTGAAGACGCGCTCGGGCGAAGTGTTTTTCTGCCGCAAGCTGATCCTCGCGATCGGCCTGCAGGGAAACCTGCGCCCGCTCGGCGTTCCCGGCGAAGACCTCCAGGGCGTGCAATACCAGCTCGACGACCCGGACGAATACAGCGACGAGACCATCGTCGTCGTGGGCGCGGG
>JANPHA010000424.1:0-6344 GCA_031424255.1 Burkholderiales bacterium
AGCTTTATTTCTTCGACACCGCGAGCGGCAAGCGCTTGCGGCCATGACGGCCGACACCCGGCGGCTGGAGGAGCTGGGCCTCAATTCCTCCGCGCCCCCGGGGCAACTGCTCTATGACGGCTGGCTCCTTCGCCTGCTCCCCGGCAAGGCCAAGCGCGCGCGCTCGGTGAACGCGGTGTACGCCTCGACGATGGAGCTCGACACCAAGCTCGCCTATTGCGAGCGCCTCTACCGCGCAGCGAGCCTGCCGGCGATTTTCCGCATCACGCCGTTTTCCCAGCCGGGAAACCTCGATGCGATGCTCGAGACCCGGGGCTACGGGCGGTTCGACTCGACCGCGGTGGAATCGGCGCCGATCGATCCCGCGCACCTGCGGGAGGCGAGCGTGGAGACGCTGGAGCTCGCGGCGTGGGTCGATGCGGTGGGGAGCCTGCGGGGCTCGCCGCGGGAGCACCGCGCGGCCCACCTCGCGCGCCTGCAGGGCATGCCGCTCGCGGTGCGCGCGGTGGCGATCCGCGACGGCGCGCGCGTCGTCGCGACCGGGCTCACCATCGTGGAGGACGACCACGCGGGCCTGTTCGACATCATCACCCACGAGGAGGCACGCCAACGCGGCTACGCGCGCCGGATCGTGCAGGGACTGCTGCGCCAGGGCTGGGAACTCGGGGCGCGCGACGCATATCTGCAGGTACAGGGCGACAACGTCGCCGCGCGGCGGCTCTATGCGCAGTTCGGGTTTGCCGAGCGCTACACGTACTGGTATCGGGGACGTCCCGGGGAGCAGCAATGAATTCGCGCATCACCGAAGACGAAGTCACGCGCATCGCGGCGCGCCTCGGCAAGGCGGCGCTGAAAAGGAAGCTCGACATCGTCACCGCCGAGTCGTGCACCGGCGGGGGCGCGGCCTCGGCCATCACCCGCATCTCGGGCAGCGCCAAGTACTTCGAGCGCGGCTTCGTGACCTATACCAACGTCGCGAAGAAGGAGATGCTCGGTGTTTCCGCGCGCACTCTCGGGAACTACGGCGCCGTGAGTGAGGAGGTGGCGCGCGAGATGGCGGCCGGGGCCCTGAAGCACAGCCACGCGGACGTGAGTGTCTCTATCACCGGGATCGCCGGGCCCACCGGGGGCTCGCGCTCGAAGCCGGTGGGGCTCGTGTGGTTCGGCTGGGGGGTGCGCGGCGGCGCCATCCAGACCCGGTCCTTTCTCTTCAAGGGAGACCGGCTGCATGTGCGCCGGCAGGCTGTCGCGGTGGCTTTGCAGGGGCTCATCGACCTGCTTCGCTGAGGGCGCGCTCTGCCGTGGGAGAGGGTTGGGAAGAGGGGAGTTGACAACAGAACAATCGTTCGGTAAGTTACCGAACAATCGTTCTGTCATCCGAAAGCCCCCGGTGGCGTTGAATTCCCAGAAGCCGCAGCTCGAGCCCGCGGACCTGGAGAAGCTCCAGGACTACTACGCCGAGCACAAGGTGATCCCGTCGTATTCGGTCCTCGCGACCCTGTGGGGGATCTCGGCCAAGTCGTGGGTCTCGGAATGCGTGAAGCGCTTCGAGGAGGCGGGCTATCTCGACTGGACGCCGGACAAGCAGCTGAAGCCGGGCGCGCGCTTCTTCGAGCGCAGGCTCGCCGATTCCACGGTCCAGGCGGGCCTGCCGAATCCGGCGATCTCGGACGGCTACGACCTGATCACGATCGACGACTATCTCGTCAAGGTCCCTTCGAGGACTTCGCTGGTGCGCGTGAAGGGCGATTCCATGATCGACGCCGGCATCCATGAAGGCGACCTGCTGGTGGTCGAGCAGCAACCGAATGCAAACATCGGCGACATCGTCGTGGCGATCGTCGACAACGAATTCACCGTGAAGTACCTGGACCGAGAAAAAGGCGGTTTCGTCCTGAAGCCCGCGAACAAAGCCTTCCCGGTCATTCGCCCCCGAGGGCGCCTGGAGATTTTCGGTGTGATGGCGGGCCTGGTGAGGCGTACTCGCTAGGCCTGGGCGGAAAAAATCAACCTCAACGATATGGGATAATTCCAATGCTCAAAGTCATCTCCAGCACCAACTCCGAACCTCCCAAAATGGACGAGAACAAGGCGAAAGCCCTGCAGGCCGCGCTTTCGCAGATCGAGAAGCAGTTCGGCAAGGGCGCCATCATGAAGATGGGCGACAAGGACGTCGAGAAAGGCATCCAGGTCGTCTCCACCGGCTCCCTCGGCCTCGACATGGCGCTCGGCGTGGGCGGGCTGCCGCGCGGCCGCGTGGTCGAGATCTACGGCCCGGAATCGTCGGGCAAGACCACGCTCACGCTGCAGGTCATCGCCAACATCCAGAAGCTCGGCGGCACCGCCGCCTTCATCGACGCGGAGCACGCGCTCGATCCGCAATACGCGCAGCGCCTGGGCGTGGTCACTTCCGAGCTGCTGCTCTCGCAGCCCGACAACGGCGAGCAGGCGCTCGAGATCGCCGACATGCTGGTGCGCTCGGCCTCCGTCGACTGCGTGGTGATCGATTCGGTCGCCGCCCTCACGCCCAAGGCCGTGATCGAGGGCGAGATGGGCGAGCCGCAGATGGGCCTGCAGGCGCGCCTCATGAGCCAGGCATTGCGCAAGTTGACAGCCAACATCAAGCGCTCCAACACGCTGGTGATCTTCATCAACCAGATCCGCATGAAGATCGGCGTGATGTTCGGCAACCCCGAGACCACCACGGGCGGCAATGCGCTCAAGTTCTACGCCTCGGTGCGCATCGACATCCGCCGCATCGGCTCGATCAAGAAGGGCGAAGAGGTGATCGGCAGCGAGACGCGCGTGAAGGTCGTGAAGAACAAGGTGGCGCCTCCGTTCAAGACGGCCGAGTTCGACATCCTCTACAACGAGGGCATCTCGCGCGAGGGCGAGATCATCGAGCTGGGCGTGATCCATCGTATCGTCGAGAAGTCCGGCGCCTGGTACGCCTACAACAACGAGAAGATCGGCCAGGGCAAGGACAACTCGCGCGAGTACCTGAAGGAAAACCCGCAGATCGCGCAGGAGATCGAGCAGAAGATCCGCGAGGCGGTCGGTGTCGCCGGCGGCATGCCGCTCGCGAAGGAAAGCGAAGCGGCCGAAGCCGACTGATCGCGCTGGCTCGCTCGCCAAGCCCATGGCCTGGGCGTATCTCGCCATGAAGAAACCTGAGCCGTCGCTGCGATCCCGGGCGTTGCGAATGCTCGCCCGCAGGGAGCATTCGCGCGCCGAGCTGCAGCGCAAGCTCGCCGCGATCGCGGTCGAGGGCGACGATGTCGCCGCACTTCTCGACGACCTCACCCAGCGCGGGTGGCTTTCGGATGCGCGCTTCGCGGAGCTCACGATCCGCGCGCGCGCGCGCCGCTTCGGTCCGCTCAAGGTGGCACAGCAGCTGCGCAGCCGCGGCGTGGATGAGGCGACGATCGCGGCCGGCTTTCGCAGCGCGGCCGCCGAGGGTGTCTCCAACTTGGAGGCGGTGTGGAAGAGCCGCTTCCACGCGCCCCCTGCCGACGAGCGCGAGCGCACGCGCCACGTGCGCTTCCTGCAGGGCCGCGGCTTCCCGCTCGACGAGATCCTGCGCTTCCTGCGCGAGCTCGAGGTGCACGCGTGAAGCCGAGCCAGCGCGACAAGGCGCTTCGCTTTCGCGAGCTGCACCAGGGCCCGCGCGCTTTCGTGATCGCCAATGCGTGGGATGCGGGGTCCGCGCGCATCCTGGCGGGGCTGGGCTTCGAGGCCCTCGCGACGTCGAGCGGTGCCTGCGCCAACGCGCTCGGGCGTCTCGACGGCAACATCTCGCGCGAAGAGGCCCTGGCCCACGGGGCGGCGCTCTCGGCGGCGGTCGATCTGCCGGTTTCCGCCGACCTCGAGAACGGCTTCGGAGATGCGCCCGAGGACGCCGCGGAAACGATCCGGCGCGCGGCCGAAGCGGGTCTCGTCGGCGGCTCGATCGAGGATGCCACCGGCCGCGCTGAAAAGCCTCTCTACGACCTGGATCACGCCATCGAGCGCGTCGCGTCGGCCGTTGCGGCGGCACGATCGCTGCCTTTCCCGTTCACGCTCACCGCCCGCACGGAGAACTACCTGCGCGGCCGGCCGGATCTCGACGACACCATCCGCCGCCTGCAGGCCTTCGAGAAGGCCGGGGCCGATGTGTTGTTCGCGCCCGGCCTGCCCGACCTCGCCGCCGTGAAGTCAGTCTGCGCCGCCGTCGGCAAGCCGGTGAACTTCATGGTCGGCCTGCGCGGCAAGTCGTTCAGCGTGGAGGAGTTGGAGCAGGCCGGCGTGCGCCGTATCAGCCTCGCCACCTCGCTCTACTACGCCGCGATGACAGGGCTCGTCGAAGCCACGCGGGAGATCCGCGAGAAGGGCACCTTCGGCTACCTCGAGCGTTCCGCGGCTTCGGGCAACCTGGGGCGCTTCATGGACGGCAGGTAATTCCGCCTCCTGCTTTGGTATCCTTACGGATTGCCCCGCGCGCGGCGCCGGGCGCGAGGCGCGAACCGCAAGGCAATGAAAACCAAAGAGATTCGAAAGAAGTTCATCGACTACTTCGTCTCGAAGGGGCACACGCACGTGCCCTCGAGCCCGCTCGTGCCGGCCAACGATCCGACGCTGCTCTTCACCAACGCGGGCATGGTGCAGTTCAAGGACGTGTTCCTGGGCATGGACAAACGCCCCTACAACCGCGCCGTGACCGCGCAGCGCTGCCTGCGCGCAGGGGGCAAGCACAACGACCTGGAGAACGTCGGCTACACCGCGCGCCATCACACGTTCTTCGAGATGCTCGGCAACTTCAGCTTCGGCGACTACTTCAAGCGCGACGGCATCCGCTTCGCCTACGAGCTGCTCACCGACGGCTTCGGCCTGGACAAGGACAAGCTCTGGACCACGGTCTACGAGACCGATGACGAGGCCTTCGACATCTGGACGAAGGAGATCGGCATTCCCCCGGAGCGCTGCATCCGCATCGGCGACAAACCCGGCGGGCGCAAATTCGAGAGCGACAACTTCTGGCAGATGGCCGACACCGGCCCGTGCGGCCCGTGCTCCGAGATCTTCTACGACCACGGCCCGGAAGTGGAGGGCGGTCCGCCCGGATCCGCCGGCGAGGATGGCGATCGCTACATCGAGATCTGGAACCTGGTCTTCATGCAGTTCAACCGCGACGCGGCGGGGACCATGCATCCGCTGCCCAAGCCCTCGGTCGACACCGGGATGGGATTGGAGCGCCTCACCGCGGTGCTGCAGGGCGTGCATTCGAACTACGAGATCGACCTCTTCCAGGCGCTGATCAAGGCCGCCGCGAGAGAGACGCTTGGCGCGGCGCGTCCGATATCCAACGCGGACCTGGAGTCGCCGTCGCTGCGCGTCATCGCCGATCACATTCGCGCCTGCGCCTTCCTGGTGTGCGACGGCGTCATCCCGAGCAACGAGGGGCGCGGCTACGTGCTGCGCCGCATCGCGCGGCGCGCCATGCGCCACGGCTACAAGCTCGGCCAGAAGCAGCCGTTCTTCTACAAGCTGGTGCCCGACCTGGTCGCCGAGATGAGCGACGCCTCTGCGGAGCTGAAGAGCGGCCAGGCGCGCATCACGGCGACGCTCAAGCAGGAGGAAGAGCGCTTCGCGGAGACGCTCGAGACCGGCATGGCGATCCTCGAGGCGGCGCTTGCCAAGAACCCCAGGCGCCTCGACGGCGAGACCGCGTTCAAGCTCTACGACACGTTCGGATTCCCGATCGACTTGACCGCCGATATCGGCCGCGAGCGTGGCTTCGAGATCGACATGGAAAGCTTCGGCTCGGCGATGGCCGCGCAGCAGGAGCGCTCGCGCTCGGCTTCCAAATTCAAGGCCGGAGGCCGGCTCGAATACAGCGGCGCCAAGACCGGGTTCCGCGGCTACGACACGCTGTCGGAAGAAGGCCGGGTCGTGGCGCTGTATCGCGAAGGCTCCCCGGTCGAGCGCCTCGGTCCTCTCGAGGAAGGCCTCGTCGTCCTGGACCGCACGCCGTTCTACGCGGAATCCGGCGGGCAGGTCGGCGACCGCGGCGAGCTTACCAAGGGCGGCAGCTGCCTCACCCTCTTCGAGGTGCAGGACACGCAGAAGATCCAGCCCGACGTGTTCGGGCACCACGGCGTCATGAAGACCGGCGAGCTCGCGCTGGGCGATACGGTCGCCGCGCAGGTCGATCTCGACAAGCGCATGCGCACCATGCGCCACCATTCCGCCACCCACCTGATGCACAAGGCGCTGCGCGAAGTGCTCGGAACGCACGTGCAGCAGAAGGGATCGCTGGTCGACGAGGACAAGACGCGCTTCGACTTCAGCCACAACGCGCCGATGAC
>JANPHA010000425.1:0-5380 GCA_031424255.1 Burkholderiales bacterium
CCCAGCGCGCGCGTGACGCTCGATCCGAACGGCGGCTGGCTCCTCAAGGACGCGATACGCATCTGCCGCGACCTGAAGAATGTGATGGCGTACGCGGAGGATCCCTGCGGCGCCGAGGACGGCTTCTCGGGACGCGAGGTGATGGCCGAATTCCGCCGCGCCACGGGGCTGCCGACGGCGACCAACATGATCGCGACCGACTGGCGCCAGCTCGCGCACGCGATCCAGCTGCAGTCCGTGGACATCCCGCTCGCCGACCCGCACTTCTGGACCATGCAGGGCTCGGTGCGCGTGGGCCAGACCTGCAACGACTGGGGCCTCACCTGGGGCTCGCACTCCAACAACCACTTCGACATCTCGCTCGCGATGTTCACGCACGTGGCCGCCGCCGTGCCGGGCAAGGTGACCGCGATCGACACGCACTGGATCTGGCAGGACGGGCAACGGATCACCAAGGAGCCCTTCAGGATCGTGGGCGGCATGGTGGACGTGCCGAAGAAGCCGGGCCTCGGCGTCGAGATCGACGAGGCGCAGCTCATGGCGGCGCACGCGCTCTACAAGGAGCACGGCCTGGGCGCGCGCGACGACGCGCAGGCGATGCAGTTCCTGATTCCCGGATGGAAGTTCGACCCCAAGAAGCCCTGCATGGTCCGCTGACAACAACGACAGAAGGAGGAGAAATCATGGAAACCAGCAACCGGAAACGCCGCGAATTCCTCAAGGCCGCCGCCGCAACGAGCCTCGCCGGATGGGCGGGGAACGCGCTCGCGCAAAGCTTTCCCTTCACGCCAAACCAGCGCTATCCCGATCCGTCGCTGGTGATCCTCGACCCGGGCTTCGCCAAGTACCGCATCTACAGCAGCACCGTCGAGCAGGTCGGCACCGGCATGCGCTGGGCCGAGGGCCCGGTGTACTTCCCCGAGGGCGGCTACGTCCTCGTGAGCGACATCCCCAACAACCGCATCATGAAGTACGACGAGAAGACCGGCGCTTTCACGGTCTTCCGCAGCCCGGCGAACTACGCCAACGGCAACACCCGCGACCGCCAGGGCCGCCTCGTGACCTGCGAGCACTCGGTCACGCGCCGCATCACGCGCACCGAGAAGGACGGCAAGATCACCGTGCTCGCCGACAATTTCGAGGGCAAGCGCCTGAACGCTCCCAACGACATCGTGGTGAAGTCCGACGACAGCATCTGGTTCACCGACCCGATCTTCGGCATCAACGGCGAATGGGAAGGCTCGCGCGCCAAGCCCGAGCAGGCGACGACCAACGTCTACCGCATCGGCTCCGACGGCAAGATCGCCGCCATGATCACCGACCTGGTGAATCCCAACGGCCTCGCCTTCTCGCCCGACGAGAAGAAGCTCTATGTGATCGAGTGGAAGGGCACGCCCAACCGCAGCATCTGGAGCTACGACGTGGCCGCCGACGGCAGCGTCTCAAACAAGGCGAAGCTCGTCGACGCCGCCGACCAGGGCGCGCTCGACGGCTTCCGCGTCGACCGCGACGGCAACCTCTGGTGCGGCTGGGGCAGCAACGGCGCGCTCGCCGCCGAGCCGGTCGAGGCCGGGGGCCGCAAGGTCTACCCCTTGCGCGGTCGCTCGGAGGACCTCGACGGCGTGATGGTGTTCAACCCGCAGGGCAAGCCTCTCGCCTTCATCCGCCTGCCGGAGCGCTGCGCCAACCTCACCTTCGGCGGGCCGAAGAACAACCGCCTTTACATGGCGTCCTGCCATTCCCTCTATGCCTACTACGTGGAGAGTCACGGTGCGACCTGATTCGAGATTTTTCGGCGCGGCTCTCCTCGCCGCGAGCGCATTCGCGCACGCGGCCTATCCCGAGCGCACGGTCACCATCGTGGTGCCATTTCCGCCCGGCGGGGGGACCGACACCGGCACGCGCGTGATCGCCCAAAAGCTCTCGCAGAAGTGGGCACAGCCGGTGATCGTCGAGAACAAGGCGGGCGCCGCGGGCCTGCTGGGCGCCGACTACGTCTCGAAGGCGAAGGCCGACGGCTACACGCTGATGATGGGCAACGTCGGCACGCAGTCGATCAACCCCACGCTCTACGGCAAGAAGATCACGTACAACCACGACACCGCGTTCGTCCCGGTGACGCTGGTGGCGGAGCTTCCGCTGGTGATGCTGGCCGGCCCCGCGACGCAGGTGAAGACGGCGAAGGAGGCGATCGCGCTCGCGAAATCGCAGCCGGGCAAGCTCACCTACTCGAGCTCCGGGCCCGGCGGCTCGATGCACCTCGCGGGCGCGCTCTTCGAGAAGGCGAGCGGCACCGACCTGCTGCACGTCCCCTACAAGGGTGGCGGCCCCGCGATCGCCGACCTCATCGCGGGGCACGTGGATTTCTCCTTCGCGACGATCCTGGAATCCACCGGGCACATCAAGAGCGGCCGGCTGCGCCCGCTCGCGGTGACGAGCGACAAGCGCGCGCCCACGCTGCCCGAAGTGCCGACGCTCGCCGAGAGCGGCCTCGCGGGGTTCAACACCGGCTCGTGGATCGGGCTGGTCGCTCCCGCGGGCGTGCCGCGCGAGGTGGTCGACAAGATCGCGCGCGACGTGCGCGAAGTCGTGAACTCGCCGGAAGTGCGCCAGACCCTCCTCGACCAGGGCGCGATCCCGGTTGGCGGCTCGCCCGCGGAATTCGCCGCGCTCGTCGACGCGGATCGCAAGCGCTACGGGCAGATCATTCGCGAGCGCAACATCAACGCCGAGTAAGGAACCACCCCGCCATCGAACAACGAACCAAGGGAGAGACCATGAAAAACACCATTCAACGCATCGCGCTCGGCCTTGCCGCGCTCGCCGCCACGGCTGCTTTCGCGCAACCCTGGCCGCAGAAGGCCATCAAGCTCATCGTGCCGTACCCGCCGGGTGGCACCTCGGACATCCTCGCGCGCGCCATCGGCCCGGGGCTCACCACGGCCCTCGGGCAGCCGGTGATCATCGAGAACAAGCCCGGCGCCACCGGCAACGTGGGCGCGGACTTCGTCGCCAAGTCGCCGCCCGACGGCTACACGCTGCTGCTGGCCGACATCGGCTCGCTCGCGATCGCGCCGAGCGTGGCGACCGCGCTGCCGTTCGATCCGGTCAAGGATTTCGCGCCGGTGATCATGGTGGCGTACTCGCCGCACCTGCTGGTCGTGCATCCCTCGGTGCCCGCGAAGGACCTGAAGCAGCTCGTGGCGCTCGCCAAGGCGAAGCCCGATGCGCTCAACTTCGCGGTCTCGGGCGTCGGCGGCGCGAACCACCTCGCGGGCATCGATTTCGAGCAGCGCGCCGGCATCAAGTGGACCTACATCCCCTACAAGGGCGGCTCGCAGGCGCTCACCGACATGGTGGGCGGCCAGGCGCAGGTGATGTTCAACGGCATGCTCGCGACCTATCCGTTCGTGAAGGAGAACCAGCTGCGCGCGGTCGCGATCTCGAGCGCCAAGCGCTTCTCCGCGGCGCCCGACATCCCGACGGTGGCCGAGAGCGGCTACCCCGGCTTCGAGACCGGGTCGTTCCAGGGCATCGTGGCACCGGCCAACACGCCCGCCGAGATCGTCAACAAGCTGCATGCGACGATCACCAAAATCCTCGCCACCTCCGAGGTCAAGGACCGCCTCGACAAGGCCGGCGCGGAAGTGCGCCCGCAGACGCCGGCGCAATTCGGGCAGTTCATCCGCGGCGAGCGCGACCGCTGGGCGAAAGTCGTGAAGGAGTCGGGCGCGAAGTTCGACTAGGCCCGGAAAAGAAATGGGCCCGCGCAAGGCGGGCCCAGAAGTCCCGGAGGAACTGTACAACCGGGAGAGACAGGAAAGGATTCTGCCCGAGCAACATGACGGCAACCTGACGCCGGACTTCAGGCGGCGAAGGCCGCTTAGTTACCGGGGCCGGGGCCGTCGGCCAGGCAGTAACCCAGGCCGCGCAGCGTGGAGATGCGCACGCCGCCGGACTCGAGTTTCTTGCGCAGGCGATGCACGTAGACCTCGACCGCGTTGGCGCTGACCTCCTCGCCCCACTGGCAGAGGTGGTCGACGATCTGCTCCTTGCTCACCATGCGTCCGGCGCGCGCGAGCAGCAGCTCGAGCAGGCTCAGCTCGCGCGCCGAGAGATCGAGCGACTCGCCTTTCAGGCGCGCCACGCGGCCCACGGTGTCGAAGGTGAGGTCGCCCAGCTCGACCAGCGCGCGCCCACCGTGGCCCGCGCGCCGCGTGAGGGCGCGCACCCGCGCTTCCAGCTCCGGCAGGTCGAAGGGCTTGGTGAGGTAATCGTCGGCGCCCTGGTCGAGGCCACGTACGCGATCCTCGGTCGAATCGCGCGCCGTGAGGATCAGCACCGGCACCGTCGACTTGCGCGCGCGCAGCCGGCGCAGCACCTCGATGCCCGGCATGCGCGGCAAGCCGAGATCGAGGATCAGGACGTCGAAGGTGGAGGCAGCGAGAGCCGCATCGGCCGCGACGCCGTCGTTGACGCAATCGACCGCGTAGCCCGAGCGCCGCAGCGAGTGCAGCAGGCCATCGGCAAGGATCGGATCGTCTTCGGCGATCAGCAGGCGCACAAGGCTATCGGGGTCGAAAGCAACGGACTCAGTCTAACAAACGCCCCTCGCACCTAACCGATCTGCTTCTTGAGCTCCGCCTTGCGGAAGGCGAGGCGCATGCCGAGCTCGTTCAGGTCGAGCCTGGTCTTGCGCACCTTGGGGAACATCTCCTCGTGTTCCTCCTTCACGTGGTGCTTGATGTATTCGCCCAGCACCGTGACCTTGGCGTCGAAGAGGTCGTCGCCCGGCTTCATCGCGTCCAGCTGGGCGATGAGCCCCTTGGCGCCGTCGTGCTCGACCTGGGCCTCGTCCAGCAGGTCCTGCTCCTTCGGCAGCACCGCCTCGACCGCGGGATAGAAGATCTCCTCCTCGATCTGGGCGTGCACCTTGAGCTCCTTGCAGATGGTGCGCGCGAGCTTTTCCTTCTTCGCCAGCGCCCGGTCACCGAGCTTGTCGTACTGCTCGAAGAGCTTCGAGACCGCGGCGTGGTCGTCGCGCAGAAGGGCGATGGCGTCGGGTGCCTTGGGCGAGGATTTCCTGGTGGCGGGCTTCTTCATGGTCGTTGCCTTTCGGGGGGGTTGCGGATCGCCCGGTACGACAGGCCCGACGCCGGCAGAGTTCGGGCTTGACGGCGAAACCGTTTTTATATAACGTATCAGTTATGCAACAACACGGTTATGGAAGAACATGAACACCCAGAGACTCGATGCCACGTTCGCCGCGCTCGCCGATCCCACGCGCCGCGCCATCCTCGCCCGCCTCGCGTCCGGGGACGCCTCGGTCACCGAGCTCGCCGAGCCCTTCGCCATGAGCCAACCGGCGATCTCGCGCCAC
>JANPHA010000426.1:0-15143 GCA_031424255.1 Burkholderiales bacterium
GTCGCAGTGCAATCGTATCGTTCTGGAATTCACAATCAACGGTCGTCGCATTTCGATGATCATCTGCGTTCATCTGCGCATCATCTGCGTTCATCCGCGTTTCCAAAGATTTTTCCATCCGTCAGCCGCTACCCGCCAAAATCTCGGCGAAGTGAAGCACGCGAGTCTCGTGGTCACCCTCGCGACGCAAACGCCCCTCGATGTTGAGCAGGCACCCGAGGTCGCCGCCGACCACGGCCTTCGCGCCCGAGCGATGGATGTTCTCGCACTTGTTCTCGGCCATGCGCGTGGAGATGTCGCCGAGCTTCACCGAGAACGTCCCGCCGAACCCGCAGCATTTCTCGCAGTCGTCCATCTCGCGCAGCGTGGCGCCCGCCTTCGCCACCAGCGCGCGTGGCTGCTTCTTCACGCCGATCTCGCGCAGCCCCGCGCAGCTGTCGTGGTAGGTGACCTCGCCGCGGAAGCGCCCCGGCACCTGCTCCACCTTGAGCACGTCGACGAGGAATTCGGAGAGCTCGTACCACTTCGCGGCGAGCGCCTCGAACTCGGCGCGCTCGGGCGCGTCGCGAAACAGGTCCTCGACGTAGTGGCGCTTCACCTGGCCGGAGCATGACCCCGAGGGCGCGACCACGTAATCGCAGTCGCGGAACTCGGCGAGCACCTTGCGCGCGAGCGCCTTGGAGGTGGCGCGCGCGCCGGAGTTGTAGCCCGGCTGCCCGCAGCAGGTCTGGGTCGCGGGAACGACGACCTCGCAGCCCGCATCCTCGAGCAGCTTGAGCGTCGCGAAGCCGATGCTCGGGCGCACGAGATCCACCAGGCAGGTCACGAACAGTCCCACTTTCATGGACGCATTATGGAGCAAAGGGGGAAAGCGAATGCCCCGCGAAGAAATGAGCGTTTTTGTAACAGCCGCTGTGACGTGACCCGCCTCCTTCCACGGCCTACACTGGGTCGGCTGGAGGAGAAAACAGATGGACCATTGGATCCGTTTCGAAACGAACGGACGCACGGCATTCGGCAAGCTGCAGGGGGACTCGATCGCGGTGTTCTCGGGCGATCTCTTCGGCTCCCCGACGGCCACCGGCGAGAAGGTCGCGCTCGCCTCGGTCCAGGTGCTCACGCCGACCACGCCCACCAAGATGATCGCGCTCTGGAACAACTTTCGCGCGCTCGCCGCGAAGCTGAACCAGGCGATACCGCCCGAGCCGCTGTACCTGCTGAAAGCGCCGAACTCGTTCCTCGCGCACGGCGAGACGATCCGCAAGCCCGCTTCGTACGACGGCAAGGTGGTCTACGAAGGCGAGCTCGGCATCGTGATCGGCACGCGCTGCAAATCGATTTCCGCCGCCGAGGCGCCCGCCCACATCCTCGGCTATACCTGCATCAACGACGTGACCGCCGCGGAGATCATCTCGAAGGACTCGACGTTCGCGCAGTGGGTGCGCGCGAAGAGCTACGACACCTTCGGCGTGTTCGGGCCCGTGGTCGCGACCGGCCTCGATCCCGCGACGCTCACGGTGAAGCTCACGCTGAACGGCCAGGAACGGCAGAACTACGCGGTCGCGGACATGATCTTCGCGCCGGCACAGATCGTGAGCCTCCTGTCGCACGACATGACGCTCGAGCCCGGCGACGTCATCTGTTGCGGCACCTCGATCGGCGTGGGCTCGATGAAGCCCGGCAGCACGGTCGAGGTCACGATCGAGGGCATCGGCACGCTCGCCAACCGCTACGAGTAGGAGGTCGGTATGCGCATCTGCATCGTGGGCGCCGGGGCGATCGGCGGATTGATCGGCGCGAAGCTCTCGCTCGCGGGCGAAGAGGTCACGCTGATCGACCGTGGAGCTCACCTCGACGCGATCCGCGCCAACGGATTGAAGCTCGTGATGGGCGATGGCAGCGTGCTCATCGCGAAGGATCTGGTCGCGACCGACGATTTCGCCGCGGCGGGCAGGCACGATCTCGTCGTGCTCTCGGTGAAGGCGCATGTCGTGGCGAGCGTCGCCGCCTCGATGCGCGCGCTCTTCAATCCCGACACGATGGTGCTCACCGCGCAGAATGGGCTCTCGTGGTGGTACTTCCAGCGCCACGGCGGCCCCTACGACGGCACGCCGCTGCGCCGTCTCGACCCGGACGGCACGATCGCGCGATCGATCGAGCCGGAGCGCATCCTCGGCTGCGTCGTCTATCCCGCGGCCGAGGTGAGCGCGCCGGGCGTGATCCACCACGTCGAGGGCGATCGCCTCACGCTGGGCGAGCTCGACGGGCGCGAGACGCAACGCGCGCAGCGGGTGGCGGCCACGCTCACACGCGCCGGCTTCAAGGGATTCGTGTCGCCGAACATCCGCTCCGAGGTATGGCTCAAGCTCTGGGGCAACATGTCGTTCAATCCCATCAGCGCCCTCACCCACGCGACCCTCGTGGACATCTGCCAGTTTCCGGCGACGCGCGAGCTCGCCGCGGCGATGATGCGCGAAGCGCAGGCGATCGCGGGCGCGCTCGGCATCGAGTTCCGCCTGCCGCTCGAGAAGCGCATCGCCGGCGCCGAGAAGGTCGGCAAGCACAAGACCTCGACGCTGCAGGATGTGGAAGCCGGTCGCGAGATCGAGACGGAGGCGCTGCTCGGCGCGGTGATCGAACTCGCGCACCTCACCGCCACCCCCGCGCCCGCCTGCCAGGCCGTCTACGCGCTGCTCACCGGCCTCGCGCACACGATGTCGGAGGAGAAGTCGGGAGTGCGGCTGGCGAAGATCGCGGCGTAGAAAACCGGGGACAGACCACGGTTTTCCGCCCGCCAGAAAACCGTGGTCTGTCCCCGGTTTTCTACTTACACAACGGCGTGGTGACGCCGAACACCTGGCGTTCGATGGACTTCGATTGCGCGACGCCGTCGACGATGTAGTCGAGGCGGCCGTTCGCGCCGTCGACGAACGTGAACGTGACCTCGCCCACGTCGGCGGGCGTGCCGGAGACGGCGCTGGCCCCGGCGATCTGGTGGAACGGCGTGCCGGTGGTGCGATAGAGGCGCCCGCGGAATTCTCCGGTCGGCCGGCGGCGCACGTCGGAGGCGACGAGCCACTGGCCGCGGCCGCCCGCGCCGTAGGTGAACCAGGTCGCGAAGATCGTCTCGCCCTGGTGCGCGAGGTTGATGCCCCAGCCCGGCTCGGCCGGGTTCCACCACAGGTCCTGGTAGTTGGTGAGGCTCGCGCGATCGCCGGCGGTGGGGCGGCATGCGGCCGGCGTCGAGAACACCTGCCGCTCGATCGGCTTCTGCTGCGTGATGCCGTTCACGCTGTAGCTGAACGTGCCGCGCTGCGCGGAGGCGAACCGGAACGAGCCATCGCCGACGGTGGCGGGCGGGGAATTCGCCGCCGGCTGCGCGTTGATCTGCGCGAGCGGGGTGCCGGTGGTGCGATAGATCGCGCCCGCGAAGCTGCCGTCGGCCTGCAATTGCGCATCGGACATCACCAGCCAGAGCCCGCCGCGATCGGTATCGTAGGTGAACCACGTGGCGAAGAGCGTATCGCCCTGGTGGTTCAGGTTCACGCCCCAGCCCGACTCGCCCGGGTTCCACCACAGGTCGGTGTAGTTCACGATCGGCGCGGCCTCGGGCGTCACCGTGAACGGCGCCTTCGCGATCGAGCCGTTCACTTCGACCTCGAGCATCCAGACGCCGGATGGCTCCTGCGGATCGAGGAAGAACGACGTGAACCAGTACGCCGCCGAATAGAATTGGCCCGAGGGCTCGGCGACATAGGTGCGCCACACGGTGCCGTCGGGCCGGCGCAGCGTGAACGACGGCGACTGTCCGGCCTCGATGTCGCGCACCGCGGCGACGAAATAGGCGAGCTCGTTCGGGGCGAACGCGGTCTTCTCCCGCGTCGTGCCGGGATCCTGCATGTGCCCGTCGGCCCCGCAGGTCGAGAACACCGGGATGCCGCCCGCCGCGAACACGCGGTTCACGCGCGTGACCACGTAGGGCTGCTGCGCCGCCCACCACGAGTCGCTGTTGAAGGTGTTGCACTGCCCCTGGAACGGATCGACCAGGCGCTGCGCCGAATCGTAGACCTCGAAATGCAGGTGCGGCCCGGTGGAATTTCCCGAGCTGCCGACGTTGCCGAGGTATTCGCCCGCCACGACGCGCTCGCCGATCGCCTTCGCGGTGAGCGAGCCGTTCTTCATGTGGCCATACCACGCGATCGAGCCGTCGTCGTGCTGGACGTAGACCGCGTTCCATGTGCCGGTGTTGAAGTCGCAGCTCTGGTCGAAGTTGCCGTCGGACTTGAGCACGACCGTCCCGGGTGCGGCGGCGACGATCTCCACCTGGCGCCGGGCCATCAGGTTCCAGCCGTCGGGCCAGGGCGAGATGTCGGTGCCCTGGTGGTTGTAGCCGTTGTCGCGATCGTAGCTGCGCGCGCCGCACGTGAAATCGCGCACGTGGCCGGGGAATGCGGGATCGTGGTCGACGTAGCTCGCGATGCGGTAGAAGCCCGGATCCGAATATCCGCGCGCCGGGCGCAGCGGCCAGCCGAAGCTCGGGCGCGCGCCGGCCTTGGCAAGCGCGAGACGAGCGCGCGATTTCCCGATCGCGTCCCAGATCTCGCGGTACTGCGCGGGGGCCAGCGAATCCTCGGCGAGCGCGGGCATCGGCATGAAGCCATGCTCCTGCACGAGGGCGCGCTGCGCATCGGCCGGCGTGGCCGCCCCCGCGACGCACAGGGCCGCCAGAAAGACTCCCCCGATCCTCCTGCGCAGGCGCATGCGTCGCTCGACCGAAACGGCGCACAATTGCGCCGGAGAAATTCTACCTGCCAATTCGCCGCGTACCGAAAGGCACCATGGAAACCACCCTGCTCGCCACCACGCTCGCCGGCAGCCTGCCGAAACCTTCCTGGCTCGCCGAGCCGCAGAAGCTCTGGGCCCCGTGGAAGCTCGAGGGCGCCGCCCTCGCCGAAGGCAAGCGCGACGCCGTGCGCCTGGTGCTCGCGATGCAGGAGAAGGCCGGGATCGACATCGTGACCGACGGCGAGCAGACGCGCCGGCATTTCGTCAACGGCTACATGGAGAAGCTCGAGGGCATCGACTTCGTGAACCTGAAGACCGTGCGCATCCGCAACCGCTACGACGCGAACGTGCCGCGCATCGTCGGCCCGGTCGTGCGCCCGGCGCCGGTGCACTCGGACGACGTGCGCTTCCTGCGCTCCGCCACCGCGAAGCGCATCAAGTTCACGTTGCCCGGCCCGATGACCATGGTCGATACCGTCCATGACGAGTACTACGGCAGCCGCGAGAAGCTCGCGTTCGCGTTCGCGCAGATCCTGAACCAGGAGGCGCGCGAGCTCGCGGCACTCGGAGTCGACGTGATCCAGTTCGACGAGCCCGCGTTCAACGTGTACTTCGACGAGGTGCGCGACTGGGGCGTCGCCGCGCTCGAGCGCGCGCGCCAGGGCCTCGCCTGCAAGACGGCGGTGCACATCTGCTATGGATACGGCATCGAGGCCAACATCGCGTGGAAGAAGACGCTCGGCAGCGAGTGGCGCCAGTACGAGCGGACCTTCCCACTGCTCGCGAAATCGGGCATCGACCAGGTGTCGCTCGAATGCGCCAACTCGCACGTGCCGATCGAGCTGATCGCGCTGCTCGAGGGCAAGGACGTGCTGGTGGGGTCGATCGACGTCGCGACTTCGCGGGTGGAAACGCCCGAGGACGTGGCGAAGGTGATCCGCGAAGCGCTGCGCCACGTCCCGCGCGAGCGGCTGTTCCCGTGCACCAATTGCGGCATGGTGCCGCTCTCCCGGGACGTGGCCGCGGGCAAGCTCGCCGCCCTCGGCGCGGGCGCGGCACTAGTCCGCTCGGAGCTTGTCTAACTTCTTTGCGGGCAGAAAGGTTGCGCCATGGACAATCCGATCATCCTGTTCGCCGTGATCGGCGCCGTGCTCGTCGTCGGCTACCTGCTCGTCATGCGGGTGTTCTTCAAACAGAGCAAGGATCTCGACAAGCAGATCGATCCGAGCAAGATGCGCAAATGGAAGGACGACGACTAGCGCAGCGAAAAATCCACCCGGCTGGCGAGGCCGCCCGCCGGCGCTTGCGCATCCGCGGCCGCGTCGGCCGTCTGCAAGCGCTCAGCGCCCAACTGGCCCTTGGTGATCAGGAAGCCGCGAACCTCATCCATGCGCTTCAAGCCGAGGGCGCGCAGGTCGTCATCCCCTATCGGGGTCGCCTCCATCAGTTGAGCCTCCATCGCCGCGACCGACATCTCCTGCGCTGACTTGACGCCTTCGGGCAACGGCAGCTTCGCCTTCGCGTAGGCCTGCCGCACCAACGCCGGGTACTCGGCCTCGGTGACCTCCGTGCCGCCCTTGGCCTCGGCCACCTTGCGTTGCAGCGCGATGAAGCGCAGCGCTCTCAGGTCGTTCTGCTCGTCCATGTGCGCGGCCATCGTGAGTGTCAGCCCGGGGCGACCCTGCAACGCGCGGGTGAGGGTCTCGAGCTTCTTCTGGCTCGCGGGCGCGAGGTCCGAGCGGCCCGCGGCGAATTCGACGTAGCCGAGGTCGTCGGCTCCTGCGGCGTCCTTCGAGCCCGCCGCCGTCGCGGAGGATTTGTCGCCCCCGCCGCCGCCGAACGCCGCGGCGATCAACGAGAAGGGCGCAGTCACGGCCTTCTTGAGAAGGTTGCCGAGAACCTGGGTGATCAGCGCGCCGATGTTGAATTGCGGGTCCTCGAGCGAGCCGCTGATCGGCAGCTCGAGCTTGATCTCGCCGTTCGAATCCTTGAGCAGGTTCACCGCGAAGAGCACCGGAAGCTTGGTCGCGTCGGGACTCTCGACCTTGTCGCCGAACGTGAGGCGCTCGATCAGGATGTTGTTTCGACCCTCGAGCTTGCCGTTTTCCAGGTGGTACTTCACGTCGAGCGTGAGCTTGCCCTCGGTGATGCCGTAGCCGGCGTAGCGCTGCGAATACGCGGTGAGCGTGGGCAGCTCGATGCCCACCCCCTTGGCCCCGATGTCGAGGAAGAGATCGCCGCGCAGCGGGTTCACGGTGCCGGCGATCAACACCGGCGAGACCTTGTCGTATCGTCCCTTGAGGTCCACCACTGCGCGGCTCGCCGGATCGGACGACAGCCCGGTGACGCTGCCCTGCAGCTCGCCCACGTCGGCGCTGTAGTTCGGCCGGATGAAGTGATCGGTGAAGTTGAGGCGGCTATCGACGAAGGTGATGCGCTCGATGCGCACGTTGCGCGGCGGCGGCTCCTTCGCCGGGGGCGCGGCCGGATCCTCGGGAGTGGCGGTGCGCAGCTGCTGCACGTTGAGCTTGCCGTCGGGATTCACGATGAGGCGCGAGTACGCCTTGTCGACGACCACCTCCGCCACCGCGAGCGTGAACGGCGCGCCCGGCGCCACCTCGAGCTGGATGCCGGTGGCGCGGACCGATTTCCAGTTAAGCAAGTCCTCCTTGCTCGCGGTTTCGACGGTCGCGAGGTTCGCGATCTCCGCCGTTCCCGCGTAGGCGATCTGCATGCCGTCGCGCCGATCCTGCAGCGTGAGCGTGCCCTTGGCCGACGCGGCTCCGCCCTTCAACGCGACCGTGGAGAATTGCGTCGAGTACGCGCGCAGCGCCACGAGGTCGACGCGGCGCGCGTCGATGCGCGCGTTCACGAGCAGCGGCTCGAGCGTGAAGGTCGAAGCGACGTCGACGCTGCCGCCCTTGTCGAGCCCGAGCTTCGCCGCGAGCGCGCCCTTCACGCCGCCCGCGGTGGTGATCTCGCTCGCCTCGAGATTGTCGATCGCGACGTGATGCGTGATCGCGGGCTTCACCGCCGAGTCGGCCACGGTCACCTTGTAGCCCGCGAGAGTGAGCTTGCCGAGAGTGAAATCCCACGGCGAGGCGCTGGACTGCGCGGCGGGCGTTGCCGGGGCCGCCCCCGGCGAACCGAGCGACGGCACCTCGATGGAGCCATCGGCCTTGCGCTGGATGCGGCCCACCCCGTTGCTCGAAGCGATCGCCTGCACGCGCGCGGTCTTCCTGTGCAGGTCGACGTCGATGCCGGTGGCTTCGGCCGAGGGCACCTGCCACTCGCCGCCGAGGCCGTCGGCGCCGTCGAGGCGCACCGAGCTCGCGCGCAGCACGCCGAGGATCGGATCGAACGAAGCGATGCTCGCGTCGATGCGCTTCACCTGCACCAGCTTGGCGCTGTCCACGGTCGCGAGCGACAGGTCGCGCAACGACAGTGTGCCGGCGACATCCACCGACGGATCCTTGCCGGGCACTTGCGTGAAACGCACCGAGAGCTTCGCATCGAGCGTTCCCGAATCCACTTTCACCGGAAGCGGAGACGGCGAGTACTCGAGGTAGCGGCGGATATCGACCGCCCCGAGGTCGATCGCCATGTGGGTGCGCATGGTGTTCTCGAACGGCAGCGTCTCGCCGGTGAGCAGGAGCGGCGCGCCGTTCACGCTGGCGGCGAACGACGGCTGGACATATTCCTTCAGGTGCGCGGGAAGGTTGGAGACGAACGGCACCGCGATGTTGATGTCGGTGACCTGGTGCTTCTTGCCTTTCGGGCGGTCGTCGAAATCCACGCGCGCGTTCACCAGCCGGATGTTGCTGACCGAGAACCGCTGCGCCTTCGATTCGTCCTTCCCGCCTGCCGGCTTCTGCGCGGGCCTGGCCGCGAGGCGAGCGAGGATGTCGCTCAGGTTGTAGTGCGTCTCGCCGTCGCGCACCAGGTTCACCTTGAGGCCGGTGAGAGTCACCGAATCCGCGACGGGTGCCAGCCGATAGATCGAGGTTGCGCTGCCCTCGAGCTCGAGCGTGTCGAACGATGCGAACGTCGCCTTGCCGTCGGCTTCGAGGATGCGCACGCCCTTCGCGGTCGCATCGAGCGTGAACGGATTGACCGAGACATCGTCCACCACGACCACGCGGCCGAGGTCTTCCTTGCCGTGGTCGGCGACGAGCTTCTTCACCAGCATCGGCAGCAGCACGCCGCCGACGAGCGCGTAGATCGCGATCACGGCGACCACCACCAGCGCGAATGTGCGCCAGCGGCGGGCGGGGTGCGGAGCGGCCTGGGTCTTCGAGTCCATGGGTGTGGAGGAATTTTCCGTTCCACCCATGATGCGCCTTCTGATGCGGGACTAGTCCGTTTGGATCAGGCCCCGGCGACGCGCGCTACAAGCACCGCGTTGGTACCGCCGAACGCGAAGGAATTCGACATCACGGCACGCGGGGAAGGCACCGGCCGCGCGACATAGGGAACGTAGTCGAGGTCGCATTCCGGATCCGGCTGGCGCAGGTGAAGGGTCGGCGGAAGGACGGCGCCGCGCATCGCGAGGATGGCGGCGGCGAGCTCCAGCGCTCCGGCCGCGCCCAGCAAGTGGGCGTGCATCGACTTGGTCGAGCTTACCGGGATGCGGCGCGACTCCGCGCCGAAGACCTGCTTGATCGCCGCGGTCTCGACCGCGTCGTTCGCCTGCGTGCCGGTGCCGTGGGCGTTGATGTAGTCGATATCCGCGGGCCCGAGAGCGGCATCCGCGAGCGCCAGCGCCATCGCGCGCGCCTGCCCCTCGACCGACGGGCGCGTGATGTGCACCGCGTCGGTGGCGAGCCCGTAGCCGGCGAGCTCCGCGAGGATCGCGGCGCCGCGCCCGGCGGCGCGTTCCCACGATTCGAGCACCAGCATCGCCGCGCCCTCGCCCAGCACGAGACCGCTGCGGTCCTTCGAGAACGGCTTGCACGACGCCGCGGGATCGTCGCGGTCCTCCGCGGCCATCGTCTTCAACGCGTCCCACGCCTTGAGCGTCCCGAAATTGAGCGGGGCCTCGGCGCCGCCGGCGAGCATCACGTCGGCCTCGCCGCTCGCGATGCGCCGCATCGCCTCGCCGATCGCGACCGACGAGGACGAGCACGCGGTCGAGTAAGTGAGATTGGGCCCGGTGATGCCGTGCTCGAGGCCGATCCATGCGGCGGCGGCGTTGTTCATCGCCATCAGCACGCTGAACGGCTTCACGCGGTCCGAGGATTCGCCGTAGATCGTGTAGTAGCCGTCGTCGGTCGTCTCGGCGCCGCCCATGCCGGTGCCGACGAAGACCCCGGCACGGCGCAGGTCGAGGCCGTGGAAGACCTCGCCCGCCTGCGCGATCGCCTGCGCCGTGGCCGCGAGCGCGAACTGGCTCACGCGATCGAGCATGCGCAGCTTCGGCGGCTCGAAGAGCCGCGCGCAATCGAGCTCGACCGGCGCGCCGATGCGCGTCGTGAGGCGCGCGTGGAAGCGGCCCTCGAGCCGGCGCACGCCGGATCTCCCATTGCAAAGCGCGCCGTAGAAGCTCGCCGCGTCATTGCCGAGCGGCGAGACGACACCGAGGCCGGTGACGGCGACTCGCCTCACGTGCCCGCCGCTCCCGCCGCCCGGGCCGGGGCCTGCGCGGCGACGAGCGAGTCGATGTAGGTCGCGAGATCGCCGAGCGTGTGCAGCCGCGCTTTCAATTCCGCCTGGTCGGCGGGCACCGTGATCTTGAAAGCGTCTTCCACGCAGAACAGGATCTCGATCATCCGCAGCGAATCGATGTCGAGGTCCTCGAGCCGCGCCGCGGCATCGAGGCGCTCGAGCGGCAGCGCGAAGTCGCGCGTGAGCAGCGATTGCAGTTTCTCCAGCGTGGTCATGGTGTGGTGCCTTTTCCAGGAAACTCGTCAGGCATCGCGGGACTGCAATCCGCGCAGCGTTCGCGCCTTGCCGCTCCAGCGCGCGCCCCAGGAAAGCAGGGCCGGGATCCTGCGCACCGTCGCGGCGCTCGCGCCCGCGGTCCACGGCGACGTGGCGAGGAACGCGAAGAGCGCCGCGGCGTGCACTCGCCCCGCGAACTGGCGCCGCCAATCGCGCGCGTAGGCGCGGCCTACCGCGTCGATCTCATTGTCGCCCCAATCGCCGCGCGGCGCTCCGAGCCGCCCGCACAACAGCCACGCCGACTGGATCGCCATGCTGATGCCCTCGGCGACGAGCGGGTGCGCCTCGCCCGCCGCGTTGCCGACGGCGAAGATCCCATCGAGCGCGCGCGCGCGAATGCCGGGGCGGATCGGTCCGGCGGAGAGCCATGGGCCTTCCCGGGTGGCGGGAGCGATCGCCTCGCGCACGCCGCGGCACGAGGCGAGCACGTGATCGATCACCGCTTCTCCAGCGTCCATCCCCGGGCGCGCGCGGCGGCAGGCGGCGAGCGCATTGCGCCGGATGCAGCAGGAGAAGCTCACGAGCCCGTCGCCCGTATGCACCATGCCGCCGTATCCCCCCGGGAAGAGCACGAGCGGCATCAGGCCGGGGGGCAACCGCGCGCCGCGGTAGTGCGCCTTGAATCCGAGCAGGTCCGATGCCCGCGCAGACGGGCGCGGCAGGTGGGTCGCCATCGCCCCTCTCTCCCAGGAGCCGTGCGCCGCGATCACGATGCGCGCCTCGAGACGCTGCGATTCGCCGCGCGCGTTCGCAAGCATCGCGCGGTAATTGCCCCGCCGGCCTTCCAGCGTCTCGAGGCTCCACGGTTGCCACACCTGCGCGCCGCAGCGTGCCGCACTCGCCAGCAGCGCGGCGTCGAGGTGCTCGCGCTCGAGGGCCCTGCCCCACGCATCGGCATCGAGCCCCGGTGCAGGCATCGGGCACGAGAGGATCGACTCGCCCGCGAACCAGCCGACGCGCCGCACCGCGGGGCCGGCGCGATCGGCGAGCAACGCATCGACCCCGAGGCCGCGCAGCACCGGCCAGGTCGTGGCCGAGATGAACTCGCCGCACACCTTGCGGCGCGGGAACGCGGCCTTCTCGACGATGGCCACGTTCCATCCGCGGCGCGCGAGCAGGATCGCGGCGCTGCTGCCCGCGGGGCCCGCGCCGACGACGAGCGCGTCGCAGGAGCTCACCGCGCGCGCACCGCGACGAAACAATGGCTGAAGGGACCGCGCGCGCCCTCGCGCAGCGTCCAGCCGCCCCCCTTCGGCCAGAGCGCGCTCAGCTCGAACTCGCGGAAGCCGGCACGTACGCTCACCACCGCGTCGTGACGGCTCACGTCGTTGCAGCCGATCAGGCCCGAAAGGCGCGCGCCGGCGAGCGCAAACGCCGAGCGCCGCGGCTCGCTGGCGACGAAGACGCGCGTGCGTTGCGCCACGAGCGCCAGCAACGCGCCCAGCCGCGCCGGATCGAAGTGGTGCAGGAAGAGATTCGCCACCATCGCATCGAGCCTGCCGCTCGCGGGCCGCCGCAGCCATTCGAACACATCGGCGCGCACGCTCGTCGCGCGCCATCCGTGCGCGGCGAGCTCCTCGAGCGTGCGCGCCGGCACCACGGCCTGCTGGTCCACCAGCGTGAGTTCGACCGGGCCCCCGAAACGCAGGCGGCGCGGCAACGTGGAGGCGAGCCCGCCATCGCCCGCGCCGATCTCGGCGAGCGAGGCGATGCCGCCGGGACAGGCCTTGCGCAGCTCGGAGGCGACGATGCGCGCGTTGTTCATGATGGCGTTGATGCGATGCAGGTCGCGGCGCGAGCGCACGGCGCGCGGATCCAGGGCGCTCAGCTGGTCAAGCCATTCGGGCTCGACGCGGCGCATCATCCCCATCGCTCCCATGACTCACGCCACGCGCAGCAGCGCGCCGTGGCAGCTGAAGCCCGCGCCGAACGAGGACATCCACCACCAGCCCGGCGGGGCCTGGCCCTTGAGCGCCGCCTCGAGCACGAAGAACACGAACGGGCTGCTCAGGTTGCCGTACTGGCGCAGCATCGCGCTGCTGAAGCGGACGTCGTCATCGCTGAGCGACAGGCTCGACTGCAGCTCTTCGAGCACCTTGCGGCCGCCGGCATGCATGATCCACGCGTCGATCGAACCGCGCGAAAGCGCCTCGCTCTCGAGCACCTGGTCGAGCACCCGCCCAGCGTAGTCGGCGGCGAGCTTCGGCACCGGCAGCGTGAGGATGTTGCGCAACATGCCGCCGCGCTGCTCGAAGCGCAGCGCATCGCGCCGCGCCGGATCGGTGAGCGAGGCGGTGGCTTTCCATTCGACCGTGCGGCCTTCCTTCCGGGGACGCGAGCTGACCACCGCGGCGGCCGCACCATCGCCGAAGAGGCATGCGCTCACCAGCACGCCGAGATCGCCGTCGAGATAGAACGCGGCGCTGCAGACCTCCACGCAAATGCACAGCACCGTGTCGCTTCGCCCCGACGCGACCAGCGCTTCCGCGGTGCGCAGGTTCGGCAGCGCGGCGCCGCACCCCTGCCCGACGAGATCGAGGTGCACCGCGTCGGGCCGCAGTCCGAGGGCCTCGGCCACGTAGCTGGTGAGGCCCGGGCAGAGATACCCGGTGCAGGTGCTGATCACGACCGCATCGACGTCGCCCGCGCGCAGGCCGGCATCGGCAAGCGCCTTGCGCGCCGCTTCCGAGGCGAGCGCCGGCGCATGGCGAACGAAGCGCTGGTGCAGCGTGTCCGGGTCGATCACGAAGCCCTCGTCCAGCGACTCGAGCGCGAGCGAGCGCCGCTCGATGCCGTTGTCGTGCAGCAGGATGCCCTGCAGGATCGCCCGGGTGCGCGCGTTCAGCTCGGGGCGGTCGGCGCGCTGCAGCGCATCCCAGCAATCGGACTGCGTGAAGCTGCGCGGGGGAACCGCGGTGCTCAATCCCACGATATGCATCGGCCGCCTGAAATTTTCGCAATGCGAGGAGTCGAGTGTAACGCCGCGCGCGCCGCGCCCGGTCAAGCGGTGGCCCGCGGGCTCCCCAGCAGGCCCTGGGTCTCGATGAAACGAATCACCGTCTCGAGTCCCTGCCCGGTCTTCAGGTTGGTGAACACGAACGGCCGATCGCCGCGCATGCGGCGCGAATCGCGCTCCATCACGTCGAGCGACGCCCCGACCATCGGCGCCAGGTCGATCTTGTTGATCACCAGGAGGTCGGACTTGGTGATGCCGGGGCCGCCCTTGCGCGGGATCTTGTCGCCGGCGGCCACGTCGATCACGTAGAGCGTGAGATCGGAGAGCTCCGGGCTGAAGGTGGCCGCGAGGTTGTCGCCGCCGGATTCGATGAAAATCATCTCGAGCGCGGGAAAGCGCCGCGCCAGGCGCGCCACCGCCTCGAGGTTGATCGAGGCGTCCTCGCGGATCGCGGTGTGCGGGCAGCCGCCGGTCTCGACTCCGATGATGCGCTCGGGCACGAGCGCCTCGTTGCGCACCAGGAACTGGGCGTCCTCCTCGGTGTAGATGTCGTTGGTGACCGCGGCGATGTCGTACTTGTCGCGCAGCGCCTTGCACAGCGCGAGGGTGAGCGCGGTCTTGCCGGAGCCCACCGGGCCGCCGATGCCCACGCGCAGCGGCCCCATGTCGTCGCGGCTCATGAGCGGAAGAGACGGCTGTACTGCGTCTCGTGGCGCGACGCGGCGAGCGCCAGGCCCGGCGCCAGGTTGGCGAGGCCGTCGTCGCCGAGCGTCGACGCGCGCTCGACGATGGCGGGGATGCGCTCCCCGAGGGCGAGCAACATGCGCTGGCCATCGGTCTGCCCGAGCGGCACCGTCTTCATCGCGGCGAGCACCTGGTTCTCGATCCACGCGAAGAGATACGCCGCGAGCGCCTCCTGCGCATCGATGTGCCACGCGGCGATCGCGAATGCGAACGCGGTGGGATAGGCGAGATCGTCGATCGATTCGAGCGGCGCGGTATCGACGCCGAGATCGCGCAGCAGGCTGCGCAGCGAATACCCCATCTGCAGCGTCTCGGCGCGCAGCTGCGCGCTCTCGCGGCTCGCGACGAATTCGCCGTTCCAGCGCAGCGCGCCGCTCGTGTCCTCGTCGCGCCATGCGCCGGCGAGCCGCAGGAAGACCGGCGCCTCCATCGACGCGATCGACAGCGCCAGCACGTCCGCGATCCAGCGCGCGGCGCTCTGCGCATCGCGAACGATGCCCGACTCCACCGCCGCCTCGAGTCCCTGCGAGTAGCTGTACGCGCCCACCGGCAGCGCGGGGCTGGCGAGCTGGAGGAGGCGGACGTTCATGGCGCGCTGCCGACAATAAAGCGTTGAAAACGCCGATGAACGCCGATGAACGCCGATGCCTTGCTGAAGGCCCACGCAAGATAATTGCTCGTCGTTCGCGCCACTAGATTCGCCGGGAGCGGATTCATA
>JANPHA010000427.1:0-1978 GCA_031424255.1 Burkholderiales bacterium
TACTCGTGGATGTTCATGGGGGGTCCGGGAGGCGCGCCGGGATGGCGCCGAGGGGAGTGATCGGCTGCGATTCTAACAGCGCGACAGCTAGTGGTTGTCTGCCTCGTCGGCGGGCTTCACCGGCGCGTCGCCCTTGTACCACTGCGGATAGAAGCGGCCCACGACCGGGCTGGTCAGCGCCAGGGCGTGGCAGCGATCGAGCTGGAAAGGAAGCTTGGCGGGATCCTGCGCGCGCTGGCCCGCCATGGTCTGGAACGCCGCGGTGGCGAGCGCGCCGGCGAGCTCGGTGATGTGGGTGCATCCGCGCACGCCGCCGAGCAGCTCCTTGAGGCGCTGGTGGTAGCCGGGGCGGATCGCGAGCCCCACGAGCTTGCGATAGGCGGGGACGATCTTGTCGCACTCGTCCACGTAGGGCATCGCGTCCATCGCGGCGGCGGCGTCGACGATGACGAGCGCCTTGTCGACGGTGATGCGCAGCCACATGCCGTGGATCGGATCGCCCGCGCGCCGCACGCCCGCGGCGAGCTTGAAATCCACGGGCTTGGTGTCGACCAGGTGGCCCTCGATGTCGAAGAGGCCGTCGGCGCGCCGGTAGCCGTTGATCTCGATCGAGCGGCGGTGCAACGGCTCGCGCGCGGTGGCCGGCGGCAGGCCCGCCATCAGGCCGTCGCGACCTTAGCCGCCTGGCGCGCCGCGCGGATGGCTGCGGCGAACTCGGCGCCGTTCTGGAAGCGCACCGTCTCGTCCTTGGCGAGGGCCTTGTCGATCAGCGGCACCACCCACTCGGGCAGCGCGGGGTTGTAGTCGCGAATCGGCGGATGCGCCGTATTGGCGATGGCGAACATCAGCTGCGTCATCGACTCGCCCTCGAACGGCAGCCGCCCGGCGAGCATCTGGTAGAGCGTCACGCCGAGCGAGAAGAGGTCGCTGCGCCCGTCGATCTTCTTGCCCGCGAGCTGCTCGGGCGACATGTAGGACGGCGTTCCCAGCACCATGCCGGTCTTGGTCCGGGACGAGTCGGTGATGCGTGCGATGCCGAAGTCGGTCACCTTCACGGTGTCGCTCTCGGGCTCGTACATGATGTTGGCGGGCTTGATGTCGCGATGCACCACGCCCATCGAATGCGCGTAGCCGAGCGCGTCACCGACGCGCTCGCAGATCGAGAGCACCTTGTCGGGCGGGAAGAGGTTCGGCTGCTTGGTGTACGCCACAAGGTCCTTGCCCTTGAGGAACTCCATGGCGATGTAGCACAGGTCGTGCTCCTCGCCCGCGTCGAAGATGGTGACGATGTTGGGGTGGTTGAGGCGCCCCGCGGTTTCCGCCTCGCGGAAGAAGCGCTCCTTGGCCTCGGTGAGCTCCTCGGCCTCGAACTCCGCCGACAGTGCCATGGTCTTGATCGCGACCACGCGGCCGATCTTCGGGTCCTTGCCGCCGTAGACGACGCCCATCGCGCCCTTGCCGAGCTCCTTCTCCACCTGGTAGCGGCCGAGCATCGGCTTTTCCTGCGCGCCGCCCTGCAGCACCATCGTGCTCGCGTTGGTGCGCGCGGCCGCGGAGCCGCCCAGGATGATGGTCTCGGAGAGCTGCTTGTTCCTCCCGAGGCGCTCCTCGATGTCGCGGAACTTCGGGTTGTAGGTGGACATGTAGCGGAAGACGCTCTCCGCCTTGTTGAACTGGCGGCGGCGCTCGAAGTCGAGGGCCAGCGCGTACATGTTCTCCATCACCTCGTCGTTCAGCGGCGCCTTGCGGAACTTGTCGAACGCCATGTCGAGCTGGCCCTGCTGCTGGAAGGCGAGGCCGAGCATGCGGTTCGATTCGGCGCCCGCCAGGTCGGCGGCTTCCTTGCCGCGCTCGGTCATCAGGTAGCGCTTGGTGGTGAGGAGCGCGTGCCCGACGATGAGGAGCGTGGCGGG
Organism: Burkholderiales bacterium; assembly: GCA_031424255.1. Taxonomy (GTDB): domain Bacteria; phylum Pseudomonadota; class Gammaproteobacteria; order Burkholderiales; family Usitatibacteraceae; genus Usitatibacter. The sequence continues at coordinate 1,914 of JANPHA010000427.1, forward strand.
CAGCATCAGCTGCAGCCACAGGCCCGCGCTGGTCATGAGGCCCAGGTGCACGGCGAAGAGCGTCG
>JANPHA010000428.1:0-14495 GCA_031424255.1 Burkholderiales bacterium
GCGCAGTCCGCCGTGAAGCCCTCGGCCGCGGACTGGGTGGCCTTCGGGTTGCTCCTCGGCTGCGTCTCCCTCACGCGCGCGGCCGGCGTGGCGCTGATCCTCGCGTACGCGCTGCATGCCGGCCGCCGGATCCTGTTCGCGAAGGAACGCCCCGCATGGCCGCTCCTGCTTCCGGCCGTTCCCGTCATCGTCCTCGCCGGCATCTGGCGCATCGTGCGCCCGGTCGAGGTCTCCGACAGCTACGGCAAGGCGGCGAGCGACATGGTGTCGCTCTGGATCAGCACCCCGGGCGAGATGATCGCGCATTCGAGCCATCTGCTGCTGGAAGGCTGGATCGCGTCGTTCAACGCGTATACGGTCAGTGCGACGCTGCCGATCCTTGTCTTCGCGTTGCTGGGCGTGCTCGGCATCGCGGGCGCGCTGCGGCGCGCGTGGTTGAACCGCCTCGACGGCTGGTACGTCGTGGTCTCGCTCGCGGTCACGGTCGTATGGGCGTTTCCCGAGGACACGATCCGGCGGCTGCTCTACCCGCTCGTGCCGCTGCTGTTGATCCACGCCGGGCAGATCGTGCTGGCCGGCTGCCGCAAGCTCGGCATCGAGCGCTATCGCGCGTTGGCCCTCTTCATCGTCGCGGCGTTTCCCGCGGCGCTGTGCGCGCCCGCCATGGTGCTCATGTTGCAGAAGGCCGCGGATCGCGCGCCGGCGATTCCGGGCAAGAGCTATTCGTACGCGGACATGACCGACAACTACCGCATCGTCAGCATTCCGCTCGGCCGCGAGCTCGCCGGCAAGCAGATGGCGGTGCTCGTGGGCCTCGGGGCGATTTCCGAGGTGACGCCGCCCGGTGCGCGCGTGATGTGGATGCGCCCCGAGTATGTGGCGATCCTCGGCAAGCGCGCGGCGGTACCGTTCGAATACGCCTGGGATCCGCTCACGCTCGCGCGCGAAGTCGCGCGTTCCGGCACCGACTATATCGTCGCCGCGTCGGTCTTCAAGGCGGACATCACGGTGCGCGCGGGCGATCCGAACCGCACGCTGAGGGGCATCGAGAAGTACAGCCACCCGGTGTTCGCGGTCCCCAATCCGCACAACGGCGCGACCGAGTTCTATCTGATGGAGGTGGATCCGGCGGCGCTCGCGGCCTTCCTCGAGGCGCCGGGCTGAGGCTTCAGTGGCGCAGCTTGCCGAAGACGAACAGGCGCCGGGCGAGAAAGTTCCAGAAGAAGAGCGTCCCGGTCGCCGCAAGCTTGCCGACAAGCAGCTCGAAGTGCCCGACCTCGACGCTCAACCACAGGATCAGGGCGTTCAACGCGAGCCCCACGCCGCTTACCAGAAACACGAGCGCGATCTCGTGCTTCTGCACGAAGCGGTGCCCGCTCACGAACACGAAGCGCACGCTCAAGAAATAGTTGGCGAGTGTCGCGACCACGAAGGTCGCCGTGGCCACCGGCATGTAGGGCAGGCCGAGGACCTTCGCGAACAGCATGAACAGCCCGATGTCGATGCAGGCGCACAGCCCCCCGACCACGAGGTAGCGCGCGAGGCCGCGGCGTTCAGCGGAAAAGGTTGTACTTGACGATGCAGTAGATCGCACGGATGCCATCCTTGTAATTGATCTTCTTGCCCTCGGCGTAGGTGCGGCCGTAGTACGAGATACCGACCTCGTAGATGCGCGCGCCGCGCTTGGCGATCTTGGCGGTGATCTCGGGCTCGAATCCGAAGCGCTCTTCCTCGATCGTGATCGACTGGATCAGCTCGCGGCGGAATGCCTTGTAGCAGGTCTCCATGTCGGTCAGGTTCAGGTTGGTGAACATGTTCGACAGCAGCGTGAGCAGCCCATTGCCGACGCGGTGCCAGAAGAACAGCACGCGGTGCGCATCGGCGCCCATGAAGCGCGAGCCGTAGACCACGTCGGCCCTCCCGGCGATGATCGGTGCCAGCAGGCGCGGATACTCGTTCGGGTCGTACTCGAGGTCCGCGTCCTGGATGATCAGCAACTCGCCGGTGGCGACCTTGATGCCGCTCCTCAGGGCCGCTCCCTTGCCGCGGTTCACCTCGTGCAGCACGAGCTGGTCGATGCCGCCGCGCAGCTCTCCGACCAGGCGCTTGCGCGTGCCGTCGGTCGAGCAGTCGTCGACGACGATGATCTCGATGTCGGGATAGGGGGCGGAGCGCACCGCGTCGAGTATGCGATCGATCGTCGCGACCTCGTTGTAGCAGGGGATGACGACGGAGAGTTTCACGTGAGCAGGATCACGCGGAAGTCGTTCACGTTGGTGCGCGTGGGCCCGGTGACCACGAGGTCGCCGAGCGCCGAGAAGAAACCGTAGCCGTCGTTGTTGGCGAGCATCTTCTTCGGATTGAGGCCCTGCGCGAGCGCGCGCGCGAGCGAATCGGGAGCCAGCACCGCGCCCGCGTTGCTCTCGCTGCCGTCGATGCCGTCGGTATCGCAGGCGAGTGCCCAGGTGCGCTCGAGGCCGTCGAGGTCCACCGCGAGCGACAGGAGGAATTCGCTGCAACGCCCGCCGCGGCCGTCGCCACGCAGCGTGACGGTGGTCTCGCCGCCGGAGATCAGCGCCACCGGCGGCTTGAACGGATGGGAATGCTGGCGGACCTGGCGCGCGAGCGCTCCATACACCTTGGCGACTTCCGCGGCCTCGCCGGTCACGCTATCGCCCAGCACCATCGGCGTGACGCCGCGATGCTGCAGGAACGCGGCCGCCATCGTGAGGCTGCCATGGGCGGTGGCGATGACGCGATTCTCGACGCGCGCGAAGGCCGCATCGCCGGGCTTGGGCGTCTCGCGCGCTCGTCCCGCGACGCCATCCTGCAGGTGCGCCGCGATCGAGGCGGGCGGCGTCACGCCGAAGCGCGCGAGGACCTCGATCGCGTCGGCGAACGTGGAGGGATCGGGCGCGGCGGGGCCGGAGGCGATATGCGTCGGATCGTCGCCGGTCACATCCGAGATCACGAGCGCCAGCACCGTGGCGCGCGTGGCCAGCGCGAGGCGCCCGCCCTGGATCGCGGACAGGTGCTTGCGCACCGTGTTCATGTCCTGGATCGGCGCGCCGCTCGCGAGCAGGCTGCGCGTCACCGCTTTCAGGTCGGCCATCGCGATGCCCGCGACCGGAAGCGAGAGCAGCGACGATCCGCCACCCGATACGAGCAGCAGCAGCAGGTCGTCTTCGCCGAGCGAGGATGCGAGCGTGAGGATCTCGCGCGCCGCCGCTTCTCCCTGTTCGTCGGGCACCGGGTGGCCGGCCTCGACCACACGGATGCGCCGTGTCGGAAGCCCGTGATCGTAGCGCGTGATCACGACGCCTTCCAGGGATGCCTCGGCGGGCCAGTGGCTCTCGACCGCGAGCGCCATCGCGCCCGCCGCCTTGCCCGCGCCCACGACGACGGTACGCCCCTTGGGAGGCGAGGGGAGATGGCGCGGAACGATCTGCAGCGGATCGGCTGCGGAGACCGCGGTGCGGAAGCTGCCGACGAGGAGGTCGCGCGGATCCATCTCCTATCCGGCCGCCGCTTTGCGCCGCGGCGTGGGCTCGAGGATCGGCTTGAGGAATCGGCCGGTGAAGCTCTCGGCAGACTGCGCCACTTCCTCGGGAGTCCCCTGTGCGACGATCTGCCCGCCGCCGTCTCCGCCCTCGGGACCCAGGTCCACGACCCAGTCGGCGGTCTTGATCACGTCGAGGTTGTGCTCGATCACCACGACCGTGTTGCCGTGGTCGCGCAGGCGGTGCAGGACTTTCAGCAGCAGGTCGATGTCGGCGAAGTGCAGCCCCGTGGTCGGCTCGTCGAGGATGAAGAGCGTGCGCCCGGTGTCGCGCTTGGAGAGCTCGAGCGAGAGCTTCACGCGCTGCGCCTCGCCGCCGGACAGAGTGGTGGCGCTCTGCCCGAGCTTGATGTATCCGAGGCCCACCTCGAGAAGTGTCGCGAGCTTGCGCGCGATGGTCGGCACCGAGGCGAAGAACTCGTGCGCCGCCTCCACCGTCATGTCGAGCACCTCGTGGATGGGCTTGCCCTTGTAGAGGATCTCGAGCGTCTCGCGGTTGTAGCGCTTGCCGTGGCAGACATCGCAGGGCACGTAGATGTCGGGCAGGAAGTGCATCTCGACCTTGATCATGCCGTCGCCCTGGCACGCCTCGCAACGCCCGCCCTTCACGTTGAACGAGAAGCGCCCCGGCCCGTAGCCGCGCGCGCGCGATTCGGGAACGCCGGCGAAGAGATCGCGGATCGGCGTGACGAGCCCGGTGTACGGGGCCGGGTTCGAGCGCGGCGTGCGCCCGATCGGGCTCTGGTCGACGTTGATCACCTTGTCGAAGAAATCCAGGCCCTCGATGCCGTCGTGGTCGGCGGGCTCCGCCGCGGAGCCGTAGAGGTGGTGGGCGACCGCGTTGTAGAGCGTGTCGTTGATGAGCGTGGACTTGCCCGAGCCCGAGACCCCGGTGATCGCCACGAAGAGTCCCACCGGCAGGTCGACCGATACGTTTTTCAGATTGTTGCCGCGCGCGCCGCTGATGCGCAGCTGCCTCTTGTTGTCGGGCTTGCGCCGCCGCGCCGGGATCGCAATCGACTTGCGCCCCGAGATGTACTGGCCGGTGAGGGACGCGGGGTGGCGCAGGATCTCCTGCGGCGTGCCGAACGCGACGATCTCGCCGCCGTGCACCCCCGCGCCCGGGCCCATGTCGATCACGTGATCGGCGGCGACGATGGCCTCCTCGTCGTGCTCGACCACGATCACGGAGTTGCCGAGGTCGCGCAGGTGCTTGAGCGTCTCGATCAGGCGCGCATTGTCGCGCTGGTGCAGCCCGATCGAGGGCTCGTCGAGCACGTACATCACGCCGGTGAGGCCCGAGCCGATCTGGCTCGCCAGTCGAATCCGCTGCGCTTCCCCGCCCGAGAGGGTGTCGGCGGAGCGCGTGAGGGAAAGATAGTCCAGGCCGACGTTGTTCAGGAACTGCACGCGGTTGGCGATCTCGCGCACGATCTTCTCCGCCACCGCCTTCTTCGAGCCGCTCAACTCGAGGTGCTCGAAGAACGGTTGCGCCTGGCGCAGCGGCAGGGCCGAGAGCTCGTGGATCGTGCGCCCGGCGACCTTCACGTAGCGGGCCTCACGTCTCAATCGGGTGCCCGCGCATTCGGGGCAGGCGCGCGTGTTGAGGTACTTGGCGAGCTCCTCCTTCACCGCGACCGAATCGGTCTCGCGATGGCGCCGCTCGAGGTTCGGCAGGATGCCCTCGAACGCGTGCTCCTTCACCGCGCTGCGGCCCTTCTCGCCCGGGTAGCGGAACGCGATCTTCTCGTCGCCCGAGCCGTGCAGCACGACATCCTGGGCCTTCTGCGGCAACGACTCGAACGCCGCCTCGACGTCGAATCCATAGTGCTGCGCGAGCGACACCAGCATCGAGAAGTAGAACTGGTTGCGCCGGTCCCACCCGCGGATGGCGCCCCCGGCGAGCGACAGGTGCGGGAAGGCGACGACGCGCTTCGGATCGAAGAACGTGACTTCCCCCAGCCCGTCGCACTTCGGGCAGGCGCCCATCGGGTTGTTGAACGAGAAGAGCCGCGGCTCGAGCTCGGGGATCGAGAAGCTGCAGATCGGGCACGCGAACTTGGCCGAGAAGAGGTGCTCCTTGCCGCTGTCCATCTCCACCGCGATCGCGCGCCCGTCGGCGTGGCGCAGCGCCGTCTCGAACGACTCGGCCAGGCGCTGGCCGATGGCGGGGACGACCTTCAGGCGGTCGATCACGATCTCGATCGTGTGCTTCTTGTTGCGGTCGAGCTTCGGCAGCTGGTCGATCTCGTGGACTTCGCCATCGATGCGCAAGCGCACGAACCCCTGGGCGCGCAGCTCGTCGATCAGGTCGGCCTGCTCGCCCTTGCGCCCGACGACGAGCGGGGCGACGATCATCACGCGCGTACCCTCGGTGAGAGCGAGCACGTGGTCGACCATCTGCGAGACGCTCTGCGCCGAGAGTGGGATGTCGTGGTCGGGGCAGTACGGATCGCCCACGCGCGCGAACAGCAGGCGCAGGTAGTCGTGGATCTCGGTGACCGTGCCCACCGTGGAGCGCGGGTTGTGCGAGGTCGCCTTCTGCTCGATCGCGATCGCCGGCGACAGGCCCTCGATCAGGTCGACGTCGGGCTTCTCCATCAGCTGCAGGAATTGCCGCGCGTAGGCGGAGAGCGATTCGACGTAGCGCCGCTGGCCCTCGGCATACAGCGTGTCGAATGCGAGGGACGATTTGCCCGAGCCCGAAAGCCCGGTGATCACCACGAGCCGGTTGCGTGGAATGTCAAGGCTGACATTCCTGAGATTGTGCGTGCGCGCGCCGCGGATCCGGATCGTTTCCATAGGGCAATCTGCTAATATACAGGAGCAACCTCTCCCTGTTCCAACCCCGAAATCCGGCGAATTCCTCGGCCCGCATGCGTCCCCGCGAGCCGGGCGTCATCCCCCTTTCGGGTTGGGCGTTCTTGATGGGGGAGAGGGTCCATCGTATCGGGGAAAGGGAAATTCACATGGCATCGGTCAACAAGGTCATCCTCATCGGCAACCTCGGGCGCGATCCCGAGACGCGCTACATGCCCGACGGCGGCGCGATCACCAACATCTCGATCGCGACGACCGACGTGTGGAAGGACAAGAATGGCGAGAAACAGGAAAAGACCGAGTGGCACCGCGTGGCGTTCTTCGGAAAGCTCGCCGAGATCGCCGGCGAATACCTGAAGAAGGGCAGCCAGGTCTACGTCGAGGGACGCCTGCAGACGCGCAAGTGGCAGGACAAGGAGGGCGTGGACAAGTACACCACCGAGATCGTCGCCGATCGCATGCAGATGCTCGGCTCGCGCGCCGGCATGGGCGGGGGCTCGGGAGCGGCGGAGCGCGAGCCTCCCGCGGACCGCGAAGGGGGCGCCTCGAAGGCGACGGCGAAGCCGGCGGCCAAGGCGGCCGGCGGCAAGTTCGACGACTTCGAAGACGATATCCCGTTCTAGATGCGTGACCCTCACCCGAACCCTCTCCCAGGGGAGAGGGGCCAAACGTGGGACAGGGTTTCGCGATAGAGGAATAATCATCGAATGAAGCGCATCGTTCTCTTCATTGTCACCAACCTCGCCGTGATGGTGGTGCTGTCCATCACGCTGTCGATCCTTGGCGTGAACCGCTTCCTCGCGGCGAATGGACTGAACCTGGGCATGCTGCTCGTGTTCTCGGTGATCGTGGGATTCACGGGCTCGTTCATCTCGCTGCTGATCTCCAAGCCGATGGCAAAGTGGTCCACCGGCGCGCGCGTGCTCGCCCCACCGGCCACCGCCGACGAGCAGTGGCTCGTGGGCACGGTGGAGAACCTCTCCAAGAGGGCGGGCATCGGCATGCCCGAGGTCGCGATCTTCGAGGGCGCTCCCAACGCGTTCGCGACCGGCGCCTTGCGCAATTCGGCGCTGGTGGCGGTATCGACCGGCCTCCTCGAGTCGATGACGCGCGAGGAAGTCGAGGCGGTGCTCGGGCATGAGGTCGCGCATATCGCCAACGGCGACATGGTCACGCTCGCGTTGATCCAGGGCGTGGTCAACACGTTCGTCGTGTTCCTCGCGCGCGTGGTCGGCTACGTCGTCGATCGCGCGGTGTTCAAGACCGAGCGCGGCGTCGGCATGGGGTACTACGCCACCGTGTTCATCTGCGAGATCCTGTTCGGCATCCTCGCCTCGATCATCGTCGCGTGGTTCTCGCGGCAGCGCGAGTTCCGCGCCGATGCGGGCTCCGCGGGGCTGCTCGGCACGCCGCGCCCGATGGTCTCCGCGCTGCGCCGGCTCGGCGGCCTGGAGCCGGGCCCGCTGCCGCAGGCGCTGCAGGCCTTCGGCATCGCCGAGGGGCACAACAAGTTCCTCGGGCTCTTCGCCAGCCACCCGCCGATCCCCCAGCGCATCGCGGCTCTCGAAAGACAGCGACCCTGAGGGTGCCGCTAGCGCTGATCCTCGTCACTACCGTTCTCGCACACGCCGCATTCAACGGTAGCCGCCTCGCCATCTCGCTTGCCGCGCTCGCGCTGGACGCTTCTCCCCTCACGGTGGGCGTGCTGATATCGCTTTTCGCCGCGCTGCCGATGGCCCTGGCGGTGCCCGCGGGCCGCCTCGTGGACCGTATCGGCGTGCGCCGGCCGCTGCTCGTCGCGGTCGCCTGCCTCGCGTTCTCGGTGACGCTTCCGGGCCTCTTTCCGGGGCTCATCGCGCTGCACGTCGCCGCGGCCGCGATCGGCACGAGCTTCATGATGTTCCACATCGGCGTGCAGCACGCCGTGGGCGAAGGCAGCAGCGATGCCGAGCGCAGGGCGAACTTCGGCTGGCTGTCGCTCGGCTTCTCGAGCTCGAATTTCCTCGGGCCGCTGGTGGCGGGATTCGCGATCGATAGCGTGGGACACGCGCGCGCGTTCCTGCTGCTGTCGCTGCTGGCCCTCGCCTCGTTCGCGGTGCTCGCCGTGCGCCGCGCGAGCTTTCCGCACATGCCCCATCGCGAGGCCGGCGACGAGTCGCGCAGCGCGCTCGAGCTGCTGCGCAATCCCGACCTGCGGCGCATCTTCGTGGTCACCGCGCTGCTGGCGAGCGCCTGGGATTTCTTCGTCTTCGTGACGCCGATCTACGGGACTCACATCGGGCTCAGCGCGTCCACCATCGGCGCGATCCTCGGCAGCTTCGCGCTCGCGACCTTCCTGATCCGCCTCGTGCTTCCGTGGCTGTCGCAGCGCATGGGCGACTGGACCATGATCACCGGCACCCTGTGCATCGCCTGCATGGCCTACCTGTTGCTGCCGGTGGTGAGCACCGCGCCGCTGCTCACCTCGATCGCATTCCTGCTCGGCCTCGGGCTCGGCGCCACGCAGCCGTCGGTGATGTCGCTGATCTATTCCGCGACCCCTCCGGGCCGCGCCGGCGAAGCGGTCGGCCTGCGCTCCGTCGTGCTGAACGCGAGCGCCACGTTCCTGCCGCTCCTGTTCGGCGCCGCAGGTGCGGCGCTGGGCATGTTCCCGGTGTTCTGGACCATGGCCGTGGCGCTCGCCTCCGGGGCCTGGTTCGCGAACCGCAAGCGCGTCGCGGAGACGCTTTCCTGAGCCTTGGCATGGCGCACTGCACAATGCGCCAAGTGCTTCTGTTAAAATTGTTTTTTCTGGATTCGGAGCGGCGTCATGCCCATCTACGAGTATCGCTGCGCGAGCTGCGGCCACCAGCAGGAATTCCTGCAGAAGGTGAGCGACGCGCCGGTCACCGTATGCACCCGGTGCGGCAAGCCGACCTTCAACAAGATGGTGACGGCGGCGGGATTCCAGCTGAAGGGCAGCGGCTGGTATGCAACCGACTTCAAGAACAGCGGCGCGCGAGCGAAACCCGCCGATGCATCCCCGGGCGACGCGAAGGCCGCGTCTGGGGGCGAAACCACCGGCGAGGCCAAGAGCGAGGGCAAGAGCGAGAGCAAGAGCGATTCCGCGGGCGCCGCGAAGAGCGAGACCAAGCCCGCGGGCGAATCCAAGAGCGAGGGCGGAAGCAGCAAGGACTCCGCGCCGCCCGCATGACGAGGCCCCGATGCTCACCCTGAGACGCTACTTCGTCGCGGGCCTGCTCGTCTGGATCCCGCTCGGCATCACGCTGTGGGTGCTGCACCTGCTGGTCGACATCATGGACCAGTCGCTGCTGCTGCTTCCCGAGAACTTCCGCAGCGACGCGTTGTTCGGCTTCCACGTGCCGGGCCTGGGCATCATTCTCACCGTCGCGATCGTGCTCTTCACCGGGGCGCTCGCGGCGAATTTCTTCGGCCGCAAGCTGCTGGCACTCGGCGACTCCGCGCTCGGCCGCATCCCGATCGTGCGCTCGGTGTATGGCGGCGTGAAGCAGATCAGCGACACGCTCTTCTCGCCGGAGGGCAAGGCGTTCCGGCGCACCGTCCTGATCCGCTATCCGCACCAGGGCGCGTGGACCGTGGCGCTCGTCACCGGCTCGCCGCAGCATGAGCTCGCCGAGATCCTCGGCCGCGAGCATGTCTCGGTGTTCGTGCCGACGACGCCGAACATCACCGCGGGCTTTTTCCTCGTGGTTCCGCGCGAGGACACCATTCCGCTCGAGATGAGCGTGGATGCCGCGCTCAAGTACATCATCTCGATGGGCGTGGCCGAGCCGCCGCATCGCTTTCCGCGGCCCGAGAGGGAAACCTCCGGGACCGACCCCAATACGCTGCCGTCGCCGAGAACGTAGGCGACGGCAAGCGGGCGGAAGAATGGGGCCCCGGCCTTCGACGGGGTGACGAGCGACGAACACACCCGAAAAAAATGCGAACCGAATACTGCGGCAACACCGACACCCGTTTCCTCGGGCAGACCGTCACCCTCTACGGATGGGCCCATCGCCGCCGCGACCATGGCGGCGTCATCTTCATCGACCTGCGCGATCGCGAGGGCCTCGTGCAAGTGGTCTGCGATCCCGATCGCGCCGCGACCTTCGCCACCGCCGACCGCGTGCGCAACGAGTACGTGCTGCGCGCCACCGGCGTGGTGCGCCGCCGCCCCGAGGGCACGGTGAACCCGAATCTCCGGAGCGGCGAGGTGGAAGTCCTGGCGCACGGGCTCGAGATCCTGAATCCCGCGCTCACGCCGCCGTTCATGATGGACGAGGAGCACCTGAACGAGGAGGTGCGGCTCAAGTACCGCTACCTGGACCTGCGCCGCGAGCCGATGCAGAAGGCGCTCCGGCTGCGCCACGCCACCGCGCGCGCGGTGCGCAACTACCTCGACGACAACGGCTTCATCGACGTCGAGACGCCGGTGCTCTACAAGAGCACCCCGGAAGGCGCGCGCGAATTCCTCGTGCCCTCGCGCCTGCACGAGGGCCAGTTCTACGCGCTGCCGCAGTCGCCGCAGCTCTTCAAGCAGCTGCTGATGGTCGCGGGCTTCGACCGCTACTACCAGATCGTGAAGTGCTTCCGCGACGAGGACCTCAGGGCCGACCGCCAGCCCGAGTTCACGCAGATCGACATCGAGACCTCGTTCCTCTCCGAGCGCGAGATCCAGGACCTGATGGAGGGCCTGGTGCGGCACGTTTTCAAGCAGGTGCTCGACGTCGACCTGCCAGCGTTCCCGCGGCTGAGCTACGCCGAGGCCACGTCGCGCTACGGCAGCGACAAGCCCGACCTGCGCGTGCAGCTCGAGCTCACCGAGCTCACCGACATCGTGAAGGACGCCGGCTTCAAGGTGTTCCGCTCGGCCGCCGAGCTGAAGGACGGGCGCGTCGCGGCGCTGCGCGTGCCCGGCGGCAACGAGCAGTTCACGCGCAAGGAGCTCGACGACCTGGCGCCCTTCGTCGCGATCTACGGCGCCAAAGGCCTTGCCTACATCCGCGTGAACGACCCGACGAAGCTTACCGAGGAGGGCTTGCAGTCGCCGATCGTGAAGTTCCTCTCGCCCGGGATCCTCGGCGCGATCCTCGAGCGCACCGGCGCGCGCGCCGGCGACTTGCTCTTCTTCGGCGCCGACCGGCGCAAGGTCGTGAACGACGCGCTCGGTGCATTGCGCATGAAGGTGGGGCACGAGAAGGGCCACGCGCAGCCCGGATGGCGCCCGGTGTGGGTGCTCGATTTCCCCGCGTACGAATTCGACGAGGAGAACAACCGCTGGGGCGCGGCGCACCATCCGTTCACCAGCCCCAAGGACGAGCACGTCGAATGGATGGACAAGGACCCGGGCAAAGTGCTCGCGAAGGCCTACGACGTCGCGATGAACGGCTGGGAGCTGGGCGGAGGGTCGGTGCGGATCCACCGCGCCGAGGTGCAGGCGAAGCAGTTCGCGGTGCTCGGCATCAGCGAGGCCGACCAGCGCGCGAAGTTCGGGTTCCTGCTCGATGCGCTGTCCTATGGGGCGCCGCCCCACGGCGGCATCGCCTTCGGCCTCGACCGCATGGTCGCGATGATGGCGGGCGTGGACCAGATCCGCGACGTGATCGCCTTCCCCAAGACGCAGCGCGGCCAGGACCTGATGGTCGAGGCGCCGAGCGCGGTGACCGAGAAGCAGTTGCGCGAGCTGCACTTGAAGCTGCGCAACGCGAAGGCCGAATGACATGCCGATCGCGCTGATCGCGCACGGCGGCGCGGGCAACTGGCGGCCGGGCTCCGAGGAGGACGCGGTCGCGGCGATGCGCACCGCGGCGCAGGCGGGGCGCTCGATCCTCGTCGCCGGCGGCTCCGCGCTCGACGCGGTCTGCGCCACGGTCGTGGTGCTCGAGGACAATCCGATCTTCAACGCGGGCACCGGTGCGGTGCTCAACTTCGACGGCTTCTGCGAGCTCGATGCGTGCGTGATGGAAAGCCGCGCGGCGCGCGCGGGCGCGGTCGCCGCGCTGCAGCGCGTGAAGAACCCGATCCTCGTCGCGCGCAAGGTGATGGAGGAGACCGACCACGTGATGCTCGCGGGCGAGGGAGCGCAACGCTTCGCGCGCATCATGGGCTTTGCGGACTACGACCCGGTGACGCCCGCGCGCAAGGCCGATTGGGAGGACAAGCGTCGGCGCCTCGACGAGGTCCTCGGCAAGCACAGCCTCAAGATGCGCCGCTTCCTCAAGGAGCATCCCGAATACGCCGGCGGCACCGTGGGCGCGGCGGCGGTCGATGTGAACGGCATCCTCGCCGCGGCGACCTCCACCGGCGGCGTCACGATGAAGCTCGTCGGCCGCGTGGGCGATTCCCCGATTCCCGGCGCCGGCAACTACGCCTCCGCGCACGTCGCGGCCTCGGCGACCGGCACCGGCGAATACGTGATGCGCGCGCTCGCCGCGCGCTCGATCTCGGAAGCGGTCGAGCGTGGGGCGCCGCTCGCCAAGGCGACGCTCGAGGTGCTCGACCGGCTCGGCCGCGATTACGACGCCGACGTAGGACTGATCGCCGTCGACAGCGCCGGCAATGCGGTAGCGCAGCATCGGACGCGCGACATGCCCCACGCGTTCTTCTCGGACTCGGGCGAAATCGTCTCTCGCATGCGCGCCGGGTGAACCCCAAGATCCCGGTCTCGACGCTCGTCGTGATCCATACCCCCGCCCTCGAGGTCCTGCTGCTCGAGCGCGCCGACCGCCCCGGATACTGGCAATCGGTCACCGGCAGCCAGGAGCCGGGCGAGACGCTCGACCGGACGGCGGCGCGCGAGGTTGCGGAGGAAACCGGGCTTGACGCCGCACGATTCGAGCTCTCCGACTGGAACTTGCGCAACGTCTTCGAAATCTATCCGATATGGCGCCATCGCTATGCGCCCGGCGTCACCCACAACACCGAGCATGTGTTCGGGCTGCGGGTGCCAAGCGCGATGCCGGTGAAACTGGCGCCCGGCGAGCACCTGTCGGCCCTGTGGCTGCCGTGGCAGGAAGCGGCCGAGCGCGTGTTTTCCTGGAGCAACCGCAAGGCCATCCTGATGCTTCCCGAACGAAAGCGCGGCTGAAATGACCTCCAAGCGCAACCTGACCGTCGTCACCTACAACATCCACAAGGGCCTGTCGCAATTCAACCGGCGGCTCGTGCTGCACGGCATTCGCGACGGCCTCACGCAACTCGGCGCCGACGTCGCGTTCCTCCAGGAAGTCCAGGGCAAGCACGAGGGAAACGCCCGCCGCCACGTGAGCTGGCCGGCGACCTCGCAGGCCGAATTCCTCACCCACGAAGGCTCGCACTCCGTCTACGGGATGAATGCGGTGTACCAGGACGGCCACCACGGCAACGCGGTGGTGAGCCGCAACCCGATCTTCTCGTGGGAGAACATCGATGTCTCGCACCACCCGCTCGAAAGCCGCGGGCTGCTGCATTGCGAGATCGAGATCCCGGGCTGGAAGGAGCGGCTGCATTGCATCAACGTGCACCTCGGCCTATGGGCGCGCAGCCGGCGCTTCCAGCTCGAGTGGTTGACCGAGCGCATCCGCGCCGCGGTGCCGAAGAAAGGGCCGCTGATCGTCGCGGGCGATTTCAACGACTGGCGGGGCAAGGCGAGCCAGTCGCTCGGCAAGGAGCTGGGCCTGTTCGACGTGTTCGAGAAGACCGAGGGGCGCGTGGCGCGCACCTATCCGGCGCAGATGCCGTTCTTCACGCTCGATCGGATCTACGTGCGCGACCTCAACATCGACAGCGTGCAGCGCCAGACCGGCGCTCCGTGGTCGCGCCTGTCGGACCACGTCGCCCTCGCCGCGAAGCTCTCGCGCGCCTAGCGGCCGTTGGTTCGATTCGCGGACGCACCCCGGATCAGGGTGCCGACGCCCTCGCTGGTCAGCACTTCGAGCAGCAGCGCGTGCGAGACGCGCCCGTCGATGATGTGCGCGCTCTTCACGCCGTTGCGCACCGCGTCCAGGGCGCACTCCACCTTGGGCAGCATGCCGCCCGAGATGGTGCCGTCGTCGATCATTTCCTTCACCGACTTGGCGGTGAGCCCGGTGACGATCTTGCCTTGCTTGTCGAGGACGCCGGTGGTGTTGGTGAG